>CAZAXA010000059.1:0-2998 GCA_964488965.1 uncultured Phaeodactylibacter sp.
TCAATGACCTGGTCGGCTCCAAGGATAAGGAACTGATGGAATTCCCCGGCGGCCACATCGGCGTATTCGTCGGCAGCCGCTCCCAGAAACTGCTGACGCCGGCCATCGCCAAATGGATGAAGGACAGGGATTAGGGTGGACGGTGTGGACGGCACGAATCAGCGAATCAACGGTGGTGGGTTAAATCCGTTGAAGTTTCAGCGCATATGGAGAGCGGGCCTCCAGGCCCGCTGCATGGATCAACGGATTTAACCCACTAACGAATCAACAAATAACGGCGGCCTCCGCCACAAGGATTATTTTGTTCGTCTGGTAATACCTGGTTTTAATTTGGTTAGGGCTTAGCTGGCTGCGGGTTATCTCCGTGGCCAGTTTTTTTATTGCTTACGAACATGTTTGGAGGCCACCCTTTGGGCTAAAAAAGCGCCTCCAAACAAGCTCTTAGCTGGATGAATGATCCGGCTCAGGTTATCCGGGCCTGCCTTCCCGCCGTACTCCCGCCGCGGCCTGGCGCCTGCCTTTTGAAAGCCTCCCTCTCCTATCCGAATATTTCTTAATTTATTAGTTTTTTATTATTTTTCTGCCACAAAACCCTGAAAAGTCCATGAACACCCGGATGCGGCACCTTCCCTTACACTTGTTTGTGACTATAGCTATAAACAGCATGGTTATCCACGCTGCATTGGCAAAGGCCGGTGTAAATTACCCTGCCCTGGCTGCCGACACGCTGGAGCTATATTTTTTTGAAACGCTTTGCGCAGGCCAACTGATCGCAGGCCTAAACCCGCGGCAGGATACGGCCCTGCAGTTGTTCTGCCCGGGAAATAACGGCGCTCCCGATACGTTGAAAACAATAGAAGTGGATATCATCCCGGCGCCGGCCTTCCGGATACTGGGGGATTCCATTCTATGCCCGGGCGATACGGCCCGGTTGGAAGTAGAAGGTTTTTTTACCTCCTACCGCTGGTCTACCGGGGAAGCCACCCGCAGTATAACAGCCCTGGCGCCCGGGCAGTACGCCGTCACCGTCACTTCCAGCAATGGCTGCCAGGGCGGGCAGAGCCTGGAACTGCAAGAGTCTGCTCCTGAGGCTATGCTGGATATTGAACAACCTTCCTGCCCCGGAATAAACGACGGCATCATCAGCGCCTATCGGTTTTTTGGCGGCGCCGCCCCCTATGAGCTTTCATTCAATGGCGGGCCCTTCACCCGGGATACCGTCTTTGCCGGGCTGTCTCCCGGCGCTTATGGACTCCTGTGGAGGGATGCCGGCGGCTGCACCGATTCCATATTCATCACTCTGGAGGAACCGCCGCCCTTTAATGTAGAGATCGGCCCGGATACTACCCTCTGGCCTGGCGACAGCCTGCATCTGTCGGCCACTGTCAGCGGGCCCGTGGAACGGTGGGCCTGGTCGCCGCCTCATTTGTTTGATTGCGATAGCTGCGCCGCTCCCCGGCTGGCGCGCCTTGAAAATACTGCTATCAGCCTGCTGGTGCAAAACGCCGCCGGCTGTACCGCTACGGACAGCAAGCAACTGGACTACCGGGAGGAACTGCACTTGTACGTGCCCAATGCCTTTGCTCCCTACAACGGCAGGTCCAACCCTACGCTGAGGGTATTCCCTGGCCCCGGCAACTGGCATGTGGCCTCTTTTGAAGTATATAACCGATGGGGAGGCTTATGGTACCGCGCGGAGGGCCCGGTCCGGTATCCCTCTTTCCTGGAATGGGATGGCAGGGTGAAAGGCGAACTGGCGCCCCCCGGCCTCTGTCTCTGGGTGGCGGAACTGGCGCTGCCCAACGGGACAAAGCGGATACGCAGCGGAAATATTTCGGTGATCAGATAAAAAGGCCTGAACATAAGCACACATACCTAAACATCTGTTGCCTTATGAAGCAATTATCCCTTTTTCTTCTTTTTCTACCTGTCGCCGCCTATGGCCAGCGATTGGATGATATTGTCGTCAGCGCGGCGGAAGTGCCTGTCAGCGGCAGCGACGGCGGGCTTTTGATGTGGACTATGGGGGAACTCATGGTAGAATATTACGCCAACGGCCCGGCGCTGGACCAGGGTTTTCTCCAGCTCCGCCTCCTGGCCTCATCCGCCGGCGAGGCCGAAGGGGAAACCTTTTTCAACTGGAACTTATCGATCTGGCCCAACCCCGTAAGCAGAGAAATCCTGAACCTGAAATCGGGCGCCCACCTTCGTATCACGCTTTTTGACAGCCTGGGCCGGCCGATAAAATCCACCTATTGCCCGGGAGAAACCATCAGCCTGGACCTCTCCGCCTGCCCCGCCGGCAGCTACTGGCTGTACGCCATGGATGAAGAGGGGCGCAGCCGGGCCTTCCAGGTACAGAAATTCTGATATCGGCAACCATCACCTTTAAACCATAGATCATGAAAAAGCTACTTCTACTCTCCATTCTTCCGATATTTTTCAGTTTATCTCTCTGCGCTCAGCCCCAGGCATTTAAATACTCCGCCGTAGCTCTCGGCCCTGATGGGCAGCCTGTAGCAGGAGATATCTGTGTGCGTTTCACCATGCATGAGGACGGGGAAAACGGGCCGGTGCGCTACGTGGAGTCCCACCAGGCCACCGCCAATGACAACGGCAAGTTCAGCCTGGAAGTGGGCCGGGGCACTCCCTCTCCCGATTTTCCCGGCTTTGACGAGCTGGACTGGGCTAACCACCAGTACTGGATGCGGGTGGCGCTGTCGTTCGACTGCCAGGAATTCAATACTTATGGCGTCAGCCAGCTGCTCTCAGTGCCCTATGCTTTGTATGCCCACAGCGCCGGGCAGTCCGGCGACGACGATCCGGATCCTACCAACGAAATCCAGCAACTTTCCAGAGACGGCAACTTGATCACCCTCTCCAACGGCGGCGGAAGCGTCACCGACCAGGTCGACGATGCCGACAACGACCCCGGCAACGAAGTCCAGCAACTTTCCAGAGACGGCAACTTGATCACCCTCTCCAACGGCGGCGGAAG
>CAZAXA010000059.1:3098-3541 GCA_964488965.1 uncultured Phaeodactylibacter sp.
CGTCACCGACCAGGTCGACGATGCCGACAACGACCCGGCCAACGAAATCCAGCAACTCACTTTGGATGGCAACAACCTCAGCTTGTCGCGCAACGGCGGCGCTGTTGCTTTGCCGGGAGGCATATCCGAGGTAATCGGCGGCATTGGCATCACGGCTTCCCCGGCAGGCACGGCAGTCACCATCGATGCTCAAACAGATACAGCCATCTGGAATGCGGACCGGCTGCGCGGCAGAAAGATCAACGGCATGGCGCCCAACAATGCCCGGGTGTTCTACTATGACCCTAACGGCGATAACGGCAACGGCGGCTACGATTTCGCCGCCGACGGCAGCGACGTGGCCGTCACCGGCGGCGGAACCATCGAGGTGCAGGCCCTTCGCGGCAGGAAGATCAACGGCATGGCGCCCAACAATGCCCGGGTGTTCTACTATGACCCTAACG
>CAZAXA010000059.1:3641-4806 GCA_964488965.1 uncultured Phaeodactylibacter sp.
GCGATAACGGCAACGGCGGCTACGATTTCGCCGCCGACGGCAGCGACGTGGCCGTTACCGGTAGCGGGGTGCTGGAAGTGCAGGCCCTTCGCGGCAGGAAGATCAACGGCATGGCGCCCAACAATGCCAGGGTATTCGTCTACGACCCCGGTTCAGACAACGGCAACGGCGGCTATGACTTCGCTGCGGCGGATAGCGATATTACGGTGGAGGTCGATGCCGGTTCCGGAGAAAAGAGCCTCACCGTTTCCAGGATAAGGAGCCTGCCGGTGGATTTTTCCGGCGGCATCGGAGCCGGCATGGTACTGACCTGCACCGACGGCCCCGGCGGCCTGCAGTTCGAGTGTCTGCCGTCCACAGGCGGATTTTCCCTGCCTTTCAGCCAAAGCGTGAACCTCAGCACGGCCATGTTCTCCATCACCAATACCAACAGCATTACCTCCAACCTCGTCGGCATGCAGGTGGATAACCAGGGAAGGTATGGGATCAGGGGGATTTCGAGGGAAGGGCAAGGCCTGTTTAACCCTTTCAGTGTTCTTGAAAACCGCTCGTTTACCTATCCGGCAGCCATTTATGGCGAACATCTCAATACTTCACCTGCTATGGCCGCAGGGGCTGGCGTACTTGGCAAAGCGGTCTCTGGGAGTGAAAATGAAGGCATCGGAGGAATATTCATGGGTAATTCCCTGGGCGTACTGGCTGTTGGCTATTCAGGAGGAGGAGGAGCGCTCCTGGCTTACGGAGCAGGAGGAGCAGATGCCGGCTGGTTCGTAGGGGATGTCACCATGGAAGATAGGCTGGAGGTTTATGGTAGCGTCAACAGCGTGGTCAAAAACTTCCAGATCGACCATCCCCAGGACCCCGCCAACAAGTACCTCTACCACACCAGCGTAGAAAGCCCGGACATGAAGAACATCTACGACGGCATTGTCACCACGGACACCGAGGGTTACGCCACAGTAGAATTGCCCGGCTATTTCGGGAGCCTGAACAAGGACTGCCGCTACCAGCTCACCTGCATCGGGCAGTTCGCCCAGGCCATCATCGCGCAGAAGGTAGAAAACAACCGCTTTGTGATACGCACCGACAAACCGAACGTGGAAGTGAGCTGGCAGGTGGCCGGTATCCGCAAAGACCCCTACGCGGAGGCCCACCGCACCGTGCC
>CAZAXA010000059.1:4816-19018 GCA_964488965.1 uncultured Phaeodactylibacter sp.
ATAAATCCGGAGCTTTACGGGCAGCCCAGGGAAAAAAAATTGGGTTGGGACAGGATAAATCGCGAATTTTAGCCGATAAACACCGCTCTATGGACATCCTTTTGCTCGCTTTTTCCAACAGCCGGGAATCGCCCCTGCCGACCCTGACGGAGGAGTATGCGGCCCTCAGCAAGATCCTTTCGCCGAGGGTGCTGCGCCAGCACTTCCTGTCGTGGGCGGTCAGCCATGCGACTTTGGACGACATCAGCTATTACCTCACCCTCTTCCGCGGCCGGCTGCGCCTCTTCCTGTTCAGCGGCCATGCCGGGCGGGACAGTTTGCTGACCGAGGGGGGAGGCAGCCGGGCTGCCGGCATTGCCCATCTGTTGGGCCAATGCCCGAAGCTGGAGGTTGTCATCCTCAACGGATGCAGCACCGGCGCCCAGGTGCAGGCCCTGCATGCGGCGGGGGCGCCCCTGGTCATCGCTACTTCCGCTCCGGTGGGCGACGAAGCGGCCATGCAGTTTTCCAAACGCCTGTTCCAGGCCCTGGAGATGGGCCTCAGCATTGGCGAAGCTTTCGAGCAAAGTATCGGCGCCGCCCTGGCGCAAACCGATATTGCCGTACACCGCGGCACGGGCTTTGAGGGTAAGGAAACCGCAGGCCAGGGCCTCTGGGGTATTTTCCCCAATCCTGCCAACCCCGGCGCCGGCAACTGGAAGCTGCCCGCCCAGGCTGTACAGCCGGCGCCGGCGCATTTCACCGAAAACGAACTGCTCCTCGAAACCCTCTACGAAACCCTGGCGGAATCCAATCCCCTCGTCCGGCAACTGCAGGAACAGGAGGCCGTGCTGGACGAGCGGAAGGAAGAGATCGTGGCCGCCCTGCTCAAGGCCCTGCCCGCGCCCATCAGCGAGCATATCCGCAAACTGGTAGCCCCTTCCCAACCCGGCGTTGCCGATGGATGGGATACCGCCGGCCCCAGCCGGCTCCACCAACTGGCACAAACCTACCAGATTTGTATGGATTTTCTGATCTACGTGCTGCTGGCCCAGGTTTGGGACCACCTCATAGCCTACGGCGACAAGTGGAAGCCTGCGCCAGGCCTGAGGCCCGAACTGGAGGCTTTCTTCAACCTGAGCAGCACAGAACGCCACAATCTCGATCATTTTTCCGTACTGAGGCTGCTACGGGAAATCCTCAGAGAAAATGAAGCCAGTATATTTATTGAAGAATACGCCCAGTTAAGAGAAGAATTCCTGGAGAACGAGGAGGTCAAAACGGCCTGCTTCTTTATGGAGAACCTGCGGCGGCAAAGCGAATTCGAATTGCCGGCGCCTGAACTGCCCGGGCTCTGTGCCCGCGCTGAAGAAAGCCTGTCCCTCATTTTCAGCAAACTGAGTTTTCTGGGCAATTACCTGCTGGCCACCGTCCGCAACATCGACGTCCAGAAATACCGGCATACCGAACAGGCACAGTTTGAGCACATGGTCGTCAAATGGCACGGCACGCTGGGCTTCTACGACCGGGAATTCCGGCGGCAACCCGAGTTTATGGACAACCGCTCGGTCGTCCTTCTACGCCTGGGCGGCGAGGGTAAAAAACAATTTCTGAACCTCTCCCCTTTCATCATCGACGAGAACACCTTCGAGCCGGCGCCGGACACCTCCCTGGCCAAGCTGTACTTTTTTGCCCACCGCTCCCGGCAGGACGGCCGCCTGCTGTACAAGTACGTCAATGACCCGGAAGGAGACATCATCGACCTGGATGCTCCGGAGTTCTTTGACAGAAAGAAAAAGGCCAGCAAGTTCCAGTTGGCCAAGGCACAGTTCGAAGCCTTCTATGAACAGGTTTTTGACAGGAAACCCCTCCCCTTATGAAGAGCCCTTTCAAATTCCTCGATCCATACGGCCCTCAGGACCGGGAGGCTTTCTTCGGCCGCGAGGCCGAATCCAGGGAGCTTTACCAGTTAGTGACCAAGAACCGGCTCACTTTTGTCTACGGCCCTTCCGGCACCGGCAAGACCAGCCTGGTGCAGTGCGGCCTGGCCAGCCGTTTCGGCGGGGTGGACTGGCTGCCCATCTTCGTCCGCCGGGCGGAGGATATCAATGCTTCTCTGCGCCGGGAGGTAGGCAGGGCTGTGGGGGAAGAGGGCGCCTTCGAAGGCAAGTTGCAGGAAGCCGTGGAGCAGCTCTTCCACCGTTTCCTGCGCCCGGTGTACCTGATCTTCGACCAGTTTGAGGAGCTGTTCATCCTGGGCGCTTCCCGGGCCGAACAGCAGGCTTTCTACCAGGCTGTAGCGGAGTTGACCGAGGCCGACCTGCCCTGCCGTATCCTGTTCATCATGAGGGAGGATTATTTCGGCCACCTCAACGAGTTCGAGAAGGCCATCCCCGAACTCTACCACCGCAAGCTGCGCGTAGAACCCATGAGCCGGAACAAACTACTCGAGGTGGTCACCGGTTCCTGTTCGGTGGGCGGCATCGGTTTTGACGACCCTGCCCTGGCGCCGGACAGGATACTGGACAATATGCTGGCCGGGAAAAGCAGCATCCACATGCCCTATGTCCAGGTCTACCTGCATATGTTATTCCAGGAAGCTGTGCGGCAGCAGGGCGGCGCCGGCAAGCTCTCCTTTTCCGGGCCCGTCATCGACGCGGTGGGCCCCATCACCGATGTGCTGGGGCAGTTCCTGAAAGAACAGGAAAGCGGGATCTTCAATGTTCTGCGCCGTGATTTTCCTGATGCGCCGGAAGATATCGTCCGCCAGGCGCTGGATGTTTTCGTTACCGAAGAAGGCACTAAATCGCCGGTTTTGTACTCGATAGTCGAAGGCGGCCGCATCAGCCTGCGCGGCAAGGCGGCGCAGCGCCTGGCAAAACTGCCGCCCGCCCTGTTATCCGCCTGCCTGCTGGAACTGGAGAAGAGCCGCATCCTGCGCCGCCTGGATGACAATTTCGAGCTGGCACACGACACTCTCGCCCAACTCGTTGACCAGCAGCGCAGCGCCGAGCAGCGACAACTGCTGGAGATCAGCCGCCGCATCGAGGCCGGCTACCAGGAACATCTCGATTCCGGCGGCGCCTATTTCTTCACTGGCAGCCAGTTGGCCCGTATTGAACCCTACCTGGATAAGATAGCCATAGAGCCTGCCTGGGCCGCCTTCCTGGAAAAGAGCCGGGAGGAGGCCCGGCGCCTGGAAGAGGCCAGAGTCCGCGAAGCTCAGGAAAAGCTGAAGCGGCAACGAATCTTCTCCTTTGCCATTGGCCTGGTGGCCCTGCTGGCCCTGGCAGGCGGCTTTCTGGCCCGGCGCAACGCCCGCATCGCCAATACTGCCCGGCAGGCGGCCGGCATCTCTGCCCTGGCCGCTAAAGCCTGGGATGTGTACCGGGACGACCATACCCTCGCCCTGCGCCTGGCGCAGGCTGCCCTGGAACTCGATTCTGCCAATGCTGACGCCCGGCAAACCCTCGACGGTATTTTGAGCGTTACAACAACCTCATTCTACCAAACTGTTTTTTCCGGGCATAGATTCGAAGTGACGGCGCTCGATTTTTCGCCGGATAACCAACTGGTGGCCAGCGGCAGTTATGACAACAGTGTCCGGATATGGCAACGGGATAGCGGCGTAGAGATCGGGCAGCTCGATATGGATGACGGCGCCCCATCCCACACCATTTGGGCGGCCCGTTTCCATCCCGATGGGCAATCCCTGTTTTGCGCCGCCGAAGATGGGCGGGTGATCCATTTGAAAACCGACGGCATTATAATCCGGGAGTTTCAGGCACACCGGCTCCCGGTGCTGGGGATGGACTTAAGCCATGACGGCGCGCTTCTGGCCACCGCGGGCGCGGATTCCATCGTAGCTATCTGGAGTGCCGAAGGGCAACGGCTGGCCACGCTGAAAGGGCATGCCAACGAAGTGAAAGCGGTGGCCTTTTCCGCCGACGGGCGCTTCATCCTGAGCGGAAGTATAGACGGCACGGCACGACTCTGGACTGTTCAGGGCCTCTTACAACACACCTTCCGGCTCGGATCGGTAAAAGTGAACGCCGTGGCCTTCGCCCCGGATGGGAAGAGCGTACTGTTCGGTTGCAGCGACCATACCGCCCGCTTATTTTCCCTGAACGGAGAACACCTCGTCACCATCGGCGGGCACACGGCTGAAGTCGCCAAGGTTAAGTTCTCGCCGGACGGGCGGTTCCTGATCACGGCTTCTGAAGACCATACGGCCCGGATGTGGTCGTTAAACGGAGAGGAAATATTAAAACTAGTCGGGCATCCCGAGCGCTTATCCAGCCTGGCCATTTCATCTGACGGCGAATGGATCGCCACCGGCAGCTTTGACTTTACCGCCAAGGTGTGGAACGTTCCGTTTAACCTGGGCAGCCGCTTTTCCCGGCATATCGGCCCGGTACTGAAAGTGGCCGTAAGCCCGGATGGCCAAACCATCATTTCCGGGGGGGAGGACAATACCGTCAAACTATGGGGTGTAAATGGCGCCCTGCTCCATGGCCTCAGCGGCCACCAGAATTGGGCCTCCATGGTTGCCGCTTCGCCGGACGGGCAGTACTTCCTGTCTTCCTCCGGGGACGGTTCGGTCAAATTATGGGGAAAGGATGGCGGGCTGACCCGCTCTTTCAACCAGTTTCCCGGCCCGGTTTCCGCTTCTGCCATCAGCCCCGATGGCCAACGCATAGCCGCTGCCTGCGGGGATGAAATATGGCTCTACGGAAAAGACGGAGCCCTGTTAAACAAGTGGAAGGCCGATCCCGGGGGGATGATGTCGCTGGTTTTCTCTCCGGACGGGCAGTCCGTCCTGGCGGCAGGCAAGGTGGAGAACGCCATCGTCTGGACATTGGATGGTATGGCAACGGATAGCATTCTGACCCGGGGCGTCCCCCTGTACTTTGCCACTTTCACACCGGACGGCAAACAGGTGATCACCGTAGGTACCGAACTCCCGGTGAGAATCTGGAACCGTGACGGGAGCCTGGCCCAGAGCTGTTATGGCCACCTCATGGAGCACTACCACGTGGTTTGTTCTCCTGACGGTTCCCGCTTCGCCACTTCCAGTTGGGATAAGACGGCCCGCATATGGTCTATGGATGGAGAGGAGTTGCAAGTATTGCACCACCCTGACGGGGTATATGGTTCCGCCTTCATGGAGGGCGGCGCGAAGCTCGTCACCGCCTGCCGGGATAAGCTGATCCGCATCTGGGAGGTGCGCTCCGGCAAGCTGCTGCGCATCATCGGTGGGCAAACCGGCCCTTCTGTGGTATGGCAGGACGAGCGGATCGCTCCGCTGGCAGCTATTCCTTTCAACCCCAGCCGTTACAGCATCGACCCCGATGCAGTTATCCAGATTTTCGCCGGCAATCCGGATAATTTGGCTGGCCTGGGCGGCCGCTACCTGGCGCAGGCAGAAGAACTCCACTTTTCCAACCTGGAAAAAGGGCTCGCCGATTTCAACACGGCAGAAGTTTTTTATCTGAAGGCAAGGGAGGCTGCCCCTCGGGAGGGCATAGCTGGATCAGACAGCCTGCTGGCCACGCTGTACCAGGCCCGGGCCAACCTCTACCTGTCCCATCACAAGCTGCCAGAGTTTCTCGCAGCCGCCAAAAAGGGCCTGGCGTATCGCAAACTGCCCATGCTTATCGTATTCGAGGCGCTGGGGCAGGCGATAGTACAACCAAGCCAGGGGGCTATGGATAAAGCCCTGGAAATGGCGCGGGATACGGTTACGGCTTGTGTGCCCTGCGATTACGCGACAATAGGCCAGGTAATGGTCAATGAAGTTTGGTTCTATGCGGAGCAATTAGGCATACAAGCGCCCGGGCTGCAGGAATTGGTGGCAAAACTGGAGGAGGAGGGGTTGTATTGAGGGGGCTTTTCTTTCCGGATCATTCAGGAAAAGGCAGGGCAGCCAGATAAGGGCAGGCGGGAGTAACAAATACAAAGTGATCTCCGTAAAAGGATTATCCGGCAGGCGGCATTCTTCGGCTTAGAGTAAACTAAACCTCAAACCTTTTCAAACAACATGTCTGAGAAAAACTTAAACGGCCTCCTCGAACAAATGAACGTTAAGCTGGAGGAAATGGAAAAGGCCCTCGAAGAAATGAAAGAGGCGGCCCATTCCCAGATGCTCCTGCTGAATGAAAACCAGATCAGGATACTCTCCGGCCTGAAAGCCCAGAAGAAGGACCTCCTCGCCTTCTCCGGCTTTTACAGGAGGTCGCTTTGGGCGCTGGGAGCGGTGATGCTGGCCACCCTGGGCCTGTGCCTCGCCCTGTTCTTCAGGAAAGGAAGCGGCTCCGGCGGATTAAGCAAGCCGGCTTCGGCCATTTCTGCGCCCCCGGCTTCTGGCCATACGGCCGAAAAAGAAATGGCCATACTCCCTCCGGCAGACAGGGATGAGAAAGAGAAAACTCCTGCCGCTGTTCCTCAGTTGCTCTCCCCTGAAAAGGCCGAAAGGCTGATCGCCGTCAGGGCAGACTATACCCTGACCTATCTGAAAAGAAAAGAACTTGGCCGCCTTGCCCTGAAGTATATCCACCCGGAGAAAGGCGTCCATTTTTTGCCCTTCGGCCTCCAGGCAGAAGGATACCGCTTCACCCGGGAACTGATAAAAGGCGCCCTGTCGGATACGACCATCTATCTCTGGGGTAAAATGGAGGGCAGGCCATTGAAGATGGGGTTTGCGCAATACTATGACAGCCATATTTTTGACGAGGATTTCAGCATCGACGTTGAAAAGCAATATAATGAAGTGCGCTTCCCCGGCCGGTCCGGCCTGTCTGCCGTCGCCATTGCCCAAAAATTCCCGGGTTGCTTTTTTGCAGAATATTCCAGGCCTGACAAGAGCTTAATCCTGGTTTTCGAAGAACTGCCAAGCGACAACAATCAGTATTTGTCAGCCGTCATCCATAACCATTAGGCGCCCAGGGCTTCTCTCAGCCCGGTAAACCGTTCTCCGGCCTGCTTATTCCGTACCGCGATGCTCACTGCCTGTTTACTGCCGATGATAACCACCAGCTTTTTGCCGCGGGTGATGCCCGTGTACAGCAGGTTGCGGTACAGCATCATATAGTGCGTAGTATGCAGCGGCAGGACGATGCAGGGGCATTCGCTGCCCTGGTATTTGTGGATGGAAACGGAATAGGCCAGCACCAGCTGGTCCAGGCCGGCAAAATCGTAGACAACGGGCCGGCCGTCGATTTCGACGATAACTTCCTGTTCGATGCGGCTGATGCGGCGGATATAGCCCACATCGCCGTTAAAAACCTCCTTGTCGTAGTTGTTCTGCACCTGCATCACCTTGTCTTTGGCATGAAAGGTGCGCCCCATCTTGACCAGCGGTTCATCGCTGGGGTTGAGCGTCCGCTGCAGCAACTGGTTGAGGTTGCGGTTGCCGATGAGGCCGCGGTTCATGGGGCTGAGCACCTGTATGTCGCGCAGGGGGTCGAAGCCGTAGGCTGCGGGCAGGCGCCGTTGTACCAGATTCGTGATGGTTTGGGCAATGCGCCCGGGTTCGTTCTCCTCGATGAAGAAGAAATCGCCGGCCTTGTCGATGCGGATATCGGGAAACTGGCCCGCATTGATGCGGTGGGCATTGGTAATGATCCTGGAACTGGCGGCCTGCCGGAAAATCTCCGTCAGGCGGGTAACGGGCAGGCGGCCGCTGCTGATGAAGTCCTGCAGGACGCTGCCGGCGCCGACGCTGGGCAGTTGGTCGACATCGCCCACCAGCAGCAGGCGGGCGTGAGAAGGCACGGCCTTGAGCAGGCTGTACATCAGCGCCGTATCTACCATGCTGGCCTCGTCGATGATGAGCAGGTTGCAGTCCAGCGGTTTTTCGCGGCCACGGCGGAAGCCGCCGACAGCAAAGTCGTACTCCAGCAGGCTGTGGATGGTGGAAGCCTCCCTGCCGGTGATTTCCGCCATGCGCTTGCCGGCGCGGCCGGTGGGGGCGGCCAGCAATACCGGCCCTCCTCCGGGAAGGGCAATGCTCAGGATGGCCCGGATGATGGTGCTCTTGCCCGTGCCGGGGCCGCCGGTGATGATGTGCACCTTTTCGCGCAGGCTGGCAGCCACGGCCTGCCGCTGGCCGGGCGCCAACTGTATGCCCATCTGGGCCTGTACAGCCTGCAGCCCCAGTTCCGGGCTGGGAAAAAGGACAGTGGGAGGGCTCTCCATGATGCGGCGCAGCTCCCGGGCTATACCCTTTTCGCTGAGGTGGAAGGCCTTGAGCCAGATGAAAGGCACGGCCTCCCCCTGGTATTCCAGCGGCTGAATGACGATGCGCTCCTCTCCTTCGATGAAGGCCAGGCGGGCTTCGATGCGTTCGGGATCGACTTCCAGCAGCTGGCGGGCGCGTTCCAGGAAGGCCTCGCGGGGATAACAGGTATGGCCTTCGTCGGCCAGCCTGGACAGTACGTATTCGACGCCGGCATCGATGCGGATGTCGGACTGGCTGTCGATCCCCAGCTTCCGGGCTGTCTGGTCGGCCGTTTTAAAGCCGATGCCCCATACGTCGCGCGCCAGTTGGTAAGGGTTTTCCTCGATAACGCGGCGGCTGTCTTCGCCATAGGTTTTAAAGACCTTCTGGGCATAGGTAGGGCTGATGCCGTAGCCCTGCAGAAAGAGCATGAGCTCGCGGATGGATTTCTGTTCCTCCCAGCAGGCTTTGATGCGCTCCAGCCGCTTGGGGCCGATGCCCTCAACGGCGAGCAGGGCGTCGGGTTCACTGTCGATGATATCCAATGTCTTCTCCCGGTGATAGTCGACGATGCGCTCGGCAAAGGCCGGCCCGATGCCCCTGATCAGGCCCGACCCCAGGTATTTTTTGATGCCCTGAACAGACTGCGGCGCCTCTACTTCGTAGTTCTCCACCTGGAACTGCAGGCCGTAGTTGGGGTCTTCCCGCCAGCGCCCCCGGCAGACGACGCTCTCCCCCGCCTGCACGCTGGGCATGGCGCCGACGATGGCCGTCAGCTCCCGCTTGCCGCGCTCCTGGAGGCGCGCCACCGTAAAGCCGTTCTCAGGGCTCTGGAAGGTGATGCGTTCTATATAGCCGTGAATCTCTTCCATCTCTGTTGCCTTCCAAAGGCCGGGGATTCGGCAACAAGGCTCAATAAACGTGCTGGCCGCCGTTGATGGCGTAATTGGCGCCGGTGATGAAACCCGCATCCCTGGAGGCCAGGAAGGACACCAGGTGGGCGATCTCATAGGTGCCGCCCAGGCGCCCTACCGGGATGCCCTGGATGATCTTGGCCCTGATCTCCTCCGGCACCGCCATTACCATATCCGTAGCGATATAGCCCGGAGAGATGGTATTGACGGTAACGCCCTTGTTGGCCACCTCTATGGCCAGTGTTTTCGTAAAGCCGTGCATGCCCGCCTTGGCCGCGGAGTAGTTCACCTGGCCGAACTGGGCGCGCTGGCCGTTGACCGAGGAGATGTTGATGATGCGGCCGAACTCCTGCTCGATCATCGGGTTGATCACGTGGCGGGTGCAGTTGAAAGCGCTGTAGAGGTTCGTCTTCATAACCGCGTCCCATTGCTCAAAGGTCATTCTTTTGAAGACGCCGTCCCGGGTGATACCCGCATTGTTGACCAGGATGTCAACCGTGCCGATATCGCTTTGTATCTTTTCGATCATCTTGCCTACCGACCCGAAATCGGCAACGTCGGCGTGGTACAGGGGCACGTCGTAGCCCTGCTCTTTCATCTCATCATTCCACTTTTCTGCTTTCGACCTGGTGTGATAGTTGGCAATGCAGAGGTAGCCGTCATCGACCATGTGCTTGACCATTGCGGTTCCAAGGCCGCCGGTGGCGCCGGTTACCAGAGCTACATACTTTCTTCCGTCTTTCTTCATGACTGTCTTTTTTTGTTCGTTTGGCGATAATGTGATTCCAGATGCAAATATATAGATATTTAGATGTTTTCGAAAAAAAAGTTATATTTTAAAAAAAGCCCTGAAAAACCCTTTAAAGTCAACCTGCCAAATTATCTCCTTCCCGGCATTCCGGTTAAAAGAAACCCGGTAATTCTGTTAATTTCGGGCGGTGAAACTTACCTTTTCCAAAACAAAGGTATAAAACTATGGCATCACAGGAACTCGTATGGGCGACGACGGCCCTGCTCATCCTCTTCGCTGCGGCGATCCTTTTCTTTGTCATCAGAGGCGCCCTGCGTACGGCCTCCATATCGGACTATGCGATAGGCAGCATACAGTTTTCCCCGCTTGTAGTGGGGCTGTCGCTGGCCGCTTCCATCACCAGTGCGGCCACCTTCATCATCAACCCCGGCTTTATTGCCCTGTACGGGCTGAGCGGCGTACTGGCCTTTGCCGTCACAATGCCGTTGGCCATTTTCGTATCGCTGGCCATCCTGACCAAGAGTTTCCGGAAGCACGGCGCCTCCGTCCGGGCGCTGACTATGGCGCAATGGATCGGCAAGCGGTACGACAGCAAAGCTTACGCCCTGTTCTTTGGCGTATTGTCGCTGCTGCTGATCACCTTCATCGTGCTGATCTGCGTAGGCATGGCCAAGGTGTTGTCCAGGGCGCTCAATGCCGATGAACTCTACGTCCTGATCGGCCTGGTGGTTTTCGTATTCGGCTACATGATGTTCGGAGGGGCCAATTCCATGGTGTACACCAACGCCATACAGGCCCTGCTGATGATCGTCGTGGCCATCATCCTGCTGACGTCGGGTTACGAGCACTTCAGCCAGGGCGTGCGCGGCTTTCTGGACAAGCTGGCGGCCATCGACCCTCTGCTGGTGGAATGGGTAAACCCCGGCAGTTTTCTCTTCCGCGATTATTTTGAAATCATCTTCTGCAATCTGGTGGTGGGCATAGCCATCGTATGCCAGCCCCACATCATCACCAAGTCGCTGTTGCTGAAAAGCGAATCGGACGTCAACCGCTACCTCATTACCGGCATTCTGGTGGAGGCGCTCTTTTTCGCGGTGGTCCTCACCGGCCTGTATGCCCGCCTGCGGTTTCCGGACCTCACGGCCGACGGCCAGGCGCTCAAGATGGACGGCATCATTCCGGCCTACGTGGTCAGCGAGTTCCCGGTAGCGGTAGGCCTGATCGTGATCATGGGCCTGTTGTCGGCAGGGCTATCGACGCTGGAGGGCCTCATACAGTCGGTTTCCACCACGATCACCTCCGATATCGTCGAGCCTCTGGCGGGGCGGCAGCTGGGGCCGGAAGGAGACATCCGCAACCGGCGGCTGGTAGCCATCAACAAGGTGGTCATCATTTTGCTGGCCGTCGTTTCCATTTTATTTTCCCACAACCAGTTGGCCAACCCCAGCCTCAGCGTGGGCATCTTCGCCCAGAATGGCGTCTATGCTTATTTCTCCGCCGCCTTCATACCGGTGCTTTTCGGCATCTTTTTCCGGGATACCCCCCGGGTGGCGCCGGCTGCGGCCTCCGTCACTGCCATCCTGGTACACTTCGGCATGTATTACGGGCGCATCGGCTGGTACATGCAGGCGGAGGTTCGCAACCCTGCGGTAGCGGCCACTTTTGCCATCCTCGCCTCCCTGGCGGTGGGCTTTATCGCCTACCTCTTGTTCCGCCCCCGCCAAAAAGAAGAAGCAGGGCCCGGCAAAGTCACTCCGGTATCCGTATCTTCGCCTTCCGCCCTGCCGGAGGCCGGAGGCCCGGCGGGAAAAACGGACGGCCAGGCAGCGATGCAAGCTTTCGTTACAACACCCTTCCCTCAACAGTCCGTCCGTTTATCCGATGGCCTGGAGATCGGTTATATCGACCAGGGCCGCGGGCAGCAGACGCTGCTCTTCGTCCATGGCCTGGCCAGCAATTACAAAGGATGGGGCAAGGTGGCGGGCCAACTGCGCCAGAAGTACCGCTGTATTGCCCTCGACCTGCCGGGATACGGGGCTTCCAGCCCGGCGGGGCGCCCGGTCAGCATACAGTTCTTTGCCGCCCGCCTGAATGAATTTGTGGAAAAACTCCAGCTGAAAAACGTCACCCTGGTAGGCCATTCAATGGGAGGGCAGGTCTCCGTGGCCGCCGCCCTGCAAAAACCCTACAACTACCGGCAACTGGCCCTGGTGGCCCCCGCCGGCTTCGAGACCTTCAACCCGGCTGCCAAAGAATGGGTCAAGGCCATCTATAAACCGGCCCTGCTGAAATTGGCGCCGGAAGAACAGATCAAAAGCAATATCAGGGCCAATTTCCACCGCTTTCCTGCCGACGCCCAGTACATGATCGACGAGCGCCTGGCCCTGCGCCATTCCGAAGCCTTCGACTACTATTGCCAGCTCATTCCCCAATGCGTGGCCAGCATGCTGGACGAACCCGTCTTCCACCGCCTGCCGGATTTGCAGCTTCCCACCCTGGTCATCTATGGCGAACGGGACCAGCTCATCCCCAACCGCATGATCAACCCCACCCTGTCTACCAAAATAGTCGCCCAAAACGGGGCCAGGCAGATCAGGGACAGCCGCCTGGTGCTCATCCCCGACTGCGGGCATTTTGCGCAGTGGGAATGCGCCGGGGAGGTGGCGGAGGCGATCGCGGGATTTGTGGGTTGACCGGTTGGCCGGTTGATACGCGCCTTTAATTCAACCTGTGGCGCTGATGTTCTCCGGCCAGCAGCGTCCTGGATGAAAAGATAAGCCCCTGAATGATAAGCCCGACGATGATCAGGATAGCCATTTCGAAATGAGAGGTTGACACACTTCCCATTATGATCGTTTTCGATTTATTTCTCAGTGCTTCACCCTCGGTGGTCTGGATATCGGATAGCGCGGAAAGTGTCGAAAAAGCCCGGGCGGTGACATCCTCGTGCGTATGAATGAGGCTGGCCGGAATATCGGCCACAAGCTGAAGGCGGCTGATCTCTCCTTCCAGCTGATCTACCCTGCCGAGCAGGGCTTTCAACTTATCGAACTGTATTTTCTCTTCTTCTGTGAGGTAGGTTTGCGTGTACTTTGCGACCAGTTGGGACCTGTCTGCTCTGAAAGCGCCCAGTTGATCCAGGATACTTCGGCTCATTCCTCTTTCTTCCGCCAACTGGAGCAGGTCCTGCTTCTTTTTAAGGTTCTCGTACAGGTGAAAAAGGTAGCTTTCTGCCATAAGCCGGTCTTCGTAAATGGAAGAAAAAGACCGCTCCAGTTCCTGAAAACGCCTTCTTTCAACCAGGTTTGTCAGCATGATTATCCCAAAAACGGCGGCCAGGAGCAGAGCAGCCGTGGTTTTACCCTTAATGCTGTAGGTCCATTTCATTTGATCGGTATTTATCTTACTTATGGTTCAGCCCTGTCATATCTTAACAACCTGCCGCAGGTACTGTTTGCTCTCAGGCTTTTTCCATGTCATAACTAACGTTCCACCTTATCCTTCTTCACCTTTCTGGACTCCTGGTAGAGGATGGTCCCCTGCCGGATGCGCTCCTGCCGGTCTTTCTCCTGCTGAGCGGCGATGGCCTCCAACTGCCCCTTGACGTCGATGGGGCGGCCGTTGAGGCTTCGGTGGAAGGAGCGGATGATGAAATGGGCCATGTAATCGGGATGATAGATGCCCATAGCGCGGAAGGAATGCGACAGGCGGGAGCCTTCATAAAAACCCCAGTTCAGGGTGATCCAGCGGCCGAAGCTGAAATGAAGCTTGCGGATGGCTTCCTCTTCCGGGGCGCTTTTAAAAAGGGCTTTCGCGTCGCGGCCTACGAGTTGGTTGAGTTGCGCGAGGGCATCGGGCAGGTCTTTGGGGATGTACACGCCGTCGATGTATTCCATCTGGATGCGGCGCTGGTAGCCTTCGTCGAACTCGGCTTCCGTCTCCGGCGGCTTTTGCGCCGGCGCCTGCAGGGCAACCAGCAGCAGGGTTGCTCCTATTAACCACTTGTTGTCCTTCATTGCGATCAGGTTTTTTACCACCGTACAAAAGTAAAAATAAATAAAAATCCCCGCTACGGGGAGGCAGCGGGGCCAAAATAATGTGCTATGAAAAAGTTAATACAACTTCCAAAACTGTCCTTACCAGCGGATCACTGCCGAAGCCCAGGTGAAGCCGCTGCCGAAGGCGGCCAGGCAGACGACATCCCCGGCCTTGACGGCGCCGGCCTCGACGGCCTCGCACAGGGCGATGGGCACGGATGCGGCGGTGGTATTGCCGAACTTCTGAATGTTGTTCCACACCTGCTCGTCCCGAAGGCCTAACCTCCTCTGTACGAACTGGCT
>CAZAXA010000060.1:0-18659 GCA_964488965.1 uncultured Phaeodactylibacter sp.
GAAGTCGTTGGTGCGGTTGTTAAAGCCGAGGTAGGCGTTGGCGTAGGCGTCAATTTTGCCGATGCGGAAGCTCTTGCCTGCGTCCAGTTGCAGGAGTTGGTTGAACTCGCCGTCGCCCGTCTGCAGGTTGCCGGCGCTTCCGCCACTGTCGTTGCCCAGGGGCAGCCCCAGGGTGAGGGTGGCGCTCAGGGCCAGCGGCCCTCCGGTGAGGATGCCGTATTTCAATCCAATATCCGTATCGCCAATGGAGTTGATGGCCTCGCCGGGGGTGATGACCTCGCCGGTAGTGCCGGAGACGGTATTGTTGAAATAGGCGCGGCTGAAGAAGGGGAAGTACAGCACCCCCGTCAGCCGGCTGGTGAAGCCGTACTCGGCGTACAGGCTGGTGTTGAAGATGCCGTTGGTGACGTTGGGGTCCAGCAGGCCGGCATCGGTATAGTGCCGGTTGGAAATGACCCACCACTCACTGAGCTTGAAGTAGCCCTTGCCTTTGGGCTGCGGCCAGCCGCCGCCGGCCTGAGCAGCCTGGGCCGCGGAAAACAGTACTATTAATAAGAGGATGTTCTTTTTCATGGTCGTTATACTTAAGACAAAGGCGATATGGCGAGGCGCTGCACTACATCACACCGCTTATAGATTACTCAATCTTTCCATCTCCCACCTTCACGCTGAACGGCTTGCACCAGTATAGCAGGTAACTGTAATCATTAATGCCCACGCCGCTGATGCGGTAGCTGTGGGCGCCGCTGAAGGTTTGCACCTTGCCGATCTCGAAAGCATTGTTGACGGTCGAAGGGTTGTTCGTCAGGTAGACGTACAGGCCGGGCAGGCTGGCGGAGGCGCGGTAGTCGCCGCCGAACTCCAGGACGATATCATCGCCGTCCTGCCGGAGTATGAAGCTGCCTTCCAGCAGGTATGAGCTGGTCGTGCGGATGGCGCCGCTGCGTTCCCCGGAAGGATTGCCGATCACTTCCTCTTCGGTTACCACCACTTCGATGGCATCGCTCACCGGGCCTTGTCCGCCGGGCGCCACTTCAGCGGTGAGGGTGGCCCTGCCCTCGGCCAGAGCGGTGGCCAGGCCGTTTTCATCAATGGCCATCACATTGGTATCGGAACTGGACCAGGTGATATCCTGCGCTTCTGTTTCACCGATATTGTTCGTGAAACGGGCCTCAAACTGGTGAGTATCACCCACCGTCAGGGAATCTATAGGGTTGAGGATACGGACGGCCTCGGGCACGGTATCGAAGACGATGTCGTCGCCGATACAGCCGGAGAGGAGCAGTAGGGCCGGCAGGCTTATGGAAATTCTCATATTCTGATGGTTTAAAGTAATACGTGGCGCAAACGAAAAAGGGTTCATTTAACCGGAATGTTCGGGTTGTCAGATACAAAAGCATTTTACTTATGCCTTTCCTCCAGGACCCGGATGACATCTTCCAGTTGATACCCCTTGGCCGCCAGCAATACCAGGTAATGATACATCAGGTCGGCCGCTTCGTTGAGGAAGAGCTTTTCATTGTCGTCTTTGGCCTCGATGATCATTTCGACGGCCTCTTCGCCCACCTTCTGGGCCACCTTGTTGATGCCACGGGAGAAGAGCTGGGCAGTGTAGGAAGCCTGGGGGTCGGCGCCCTTGCGGCTGTGGATGGTGCGTTCGAGGTAGCCCAGGAAGTTGACGTGGCGGTTGGTTTCCGCCCAGCAGGTGTCGGCGCCGGTATGGCAGACCGGGCCGCGGGGGCGGGCCAGCACCAGCAGGGTGTCGCGGTCGCAGTCCGCCCGGATATCGACCAGGCGCAGGTAGTTGCCGGATCGTTCGCCCTTGCGCCACAGGCGTTGTTTGCTGCGGCTGAAGAAGGTGACCTTCTCGTCCCTCAGGGTCTCTTCCAGGGCCTGCTCGTTCATATACCCCAGCATCAGCACCTTGCCGGTGTCGGCATCCTGGACGATGGCGGGGATCAGGCCGCGGCCCTTTTCAAAATCTAGTTGTCCGATATCTATTTTCATGGCTGTTCATTCTGGACTGTAAGTTACAACAGTTTGCCCAAGGCTGCCAGGATCAGCCGGGTTTGAAAAAATGGAGTATAATCTGGAAAAGGCCCGGTATATTTACCGTAAAAATGCAAATCCGGTCCCCTTTATTCTCCGTTATCCTTATTGGCCTGCTCTTTTCCTGCGCCGCCCCCCGAAAATCAGTCCCTCGGCAGGAAGAATGGCTACCCCTTTTCAACGGCAGGAACCTCGATGGCTGGACGCCCAAAATCCGGGGCTACGCTGTCGGGGAGAACTACGCCAATACCTTCCGCGTGGAGGACGGGCTGCTGAAGGTTTCCTACGATGGTTATTCCGGCGATTTTGACAACCGCTTCGGCCATTTGTTCTACGAGCGGCCCTTTTCTTACTACCGCCTGCGGGCCACCTACCGCTTCGTGGGCGAACAGGCGGCGGGCGGCCCCGAATGGGCCCTGCGCAACAGCGGCCTGATGATACATGGCCAGACGGCGGCGTCGATGGGCCGGGATCAGGATTTCCCCATTTCCATAGAAGTGCAGCTGCTGGGCGGCACGGGTGAAGGAGAACGGCCGACGGCCAACCTGTGTACGCCGGGCACACATGTGGAAATGGGCGGAAAACTGGTTACAGACCATTGCATCAGCTCCAGCTCTGAAACCTATGACGGAGACCAATGGGTGACGGTGGAAATCCTGGTGCTTGGCGACTCGCTCATTCAGCATTATGTGGAAGGAGATACCGTGCTCAGCTATTCGAAGCCTCAGTTCGGGGGCGGGGTAGTGAATGGCTTTGACCCGGCCGTAAAGCTGGACGGCACGCCCCTCGCCGGCGGAACCATCTCTCTGCAGAGCGAAAGCCACCCGGTGGAGTTCCGCAATGTGGTGCTGCTCAACCTGGAGGGCTGCATGGACCCCAGGGCGAAGAATTACAAGGCGTATTACCTGAAACATGACGGGGGGAGTTGCCGGTACTGATGGGAGCGTTCAATATTTCTGGTTTCCGGGTTTCTGGTTGCTTTGCCCTCCAACCATCCAGCAATCAAACCATACAACAACTATGACTCCAACTCATTTCCTTCTTTTATTCGCCAGCCTGTTCCTACTCTTTCCCTCCCCCCTTGCCGCCCAGGCACGGCAGGGCGCCTTCCTCGAGGCCGCCGGCGCGGCGCCGCACTATTCGGCCAATTATACCCGGCGCATTTTTGCCGCCGAAAAGATGAGCGGCTATATCCGCATAGGGGCGGGTATATGGGGGGAGAAGCTGGCGTTCCCGGCAGGGTTCTCCCTACTCCTGGGAAAGGGCGGCCATCATCCGGAACTCAGCCTGGCCTTCACTCCCTACTCGGAGGGCCTGCGCTTCTGGGACCGCGACGAGTCCGACCTGTTTGTGGACCTCGTGCTGGGCTTGGGCTATCGCTACCAGCCGCCCTCCGGCGCCGCTTTTATCGCTGCCGGGCTGTTCCCTTATCTGCGGCTTGACCCGACGCAGGAGGCATTTTCGGAAGAACGGGCCGAGTTTCGTTTCCGGCCGGGCCTGAGCGTGGGCTGGTATTTCAATTGACGGCCGACACCCGGATCGTCCAGGCGTAACGGCAGGGCGGGTTTTTCCTCAGTTGTTCCGGGATCGATACGGTGAAGCCGGCGCCTTCCTTTTTCCACTTCAGTTTTCCCTTTGCCCCCAGCAGGGTGGCTTCCGCCCCCGGCGCCGGCTGATGGGAAGTGATGGTGATCTGCGCCGGCATTTCCTCTTCTCCTTCCGCCGCCAGGTAGAAGAAGGCCATGCTGCCGTCGGGCTGCTGCGCCATGGCGATGTTGTTTTCCTTGTACGGAGCGATGGCGCGGCTGTTGTAGATGGCATCTCCATTCACGGCCATCCAATCGGCGTATTCCTTCAGCAGATCGTAGGCCCCCTGCTGGAAGGCGCCTTCCGGGGTAGGGGCGATGTTGAGCAGCAGGTTGCCGCCCTTGGCCACGATGTCTACCAGCAGGTGGATGCCCTCGCGGCCGCTCATGTACTGAGCGTTGGGGGTGTGCGCCCAACCGCCGCCGGAGATGATGCAGGACTCCCAGGGGTAGGGCAGGGCTTTTTCGGGTACGCGGTTCTCCGGAGTGAGGTAGTTCTGGTTTTTACCGTGCACGGCGCGGTCCACTACGATCAGGCCGGGCTGTTTTTGGCGGGCCCTGGCCACCAGCTCGTCCATGCGGATGTCCTGGTCGACGATGCGGTGCTTGAGGAAGCCCCCGGCGCCAGCTTCCACAAATTTTCCCCGGTAGTATTCCTCTGTTTCCTCCTCTGTAAGCTTTTGCACCCAGCCGCCGTCCAGCCACAGGATATCTACCTTGCCGTAATCCGACACCAGCTCCATGATCTGGTTGTGGGTGAACTGCACGTATTTTTCCCACTTTTCCGGGTAGAGCTTCGGGTCGTAGTTCACGTTGCGGTCGAAGGGTGGGAAATAGGGGGCCCAGTAGTTCTCATTGTGCCAGTCGGGCTTGGAAAAGTAGGCGCCCGTCCAGAAGCCCTCGGCGCGGAAGGCGTCGAAGATGGCCCGGGTGATGTCGGCACGAGGATTAGTATGGAAGGGGCAGTCCGGGCTGGATACCTTATAATCGGTGTATTTGGTGTCGAACATGCAGAAGCCGTCGTGGTGCTTGGTGGTGAAGACGACGTACTTCATACCGGCGGCACGGGCGGCCCCGGCCCATTTTTCGGGTTCGAACTGCGTGGGGTTGAAGGTCTTCAGCAGGCCCTCGTACTCCTGTTTGTAGGCGTAGTAGTTTTGGGGGTTCTCCCCCTTCCTGCGTTCGCACCAGCCGTAGTCTTCCGGGCAGAGCGACCAGGATTCCACAATGCCCCACTGGCTGTAGGCGCCCCAGTGCATCAGCAGGCCGAATTTGAGGTTTTGCCATTCCTCCAGTTTGGCCAGCGCCAGCGGGTCGGTTTCCGGCACGTAGCGCTCTTCTTCGTGGACGGGCTGGGCGGAGAGGCGGAGCCCTGTGATCAAAAGCAAGATGAGCAGGCAATACTTTTTCATATCGATTGGAATTTTGGACTTTGGACAGCGTTAAAAATGGCTTCTGAAAGCCCTTCCTAAGCCGGAAACAGTGGCTTGTCCAAAGGCTAATTGGAATTGTAAGCAATGATAGGCAAAACGGCCCGAAAAATCACAATTTCCGATAGCGCTCCGCCCACAGATAGTAGCCGATGAAAAACCCTGTGAAAATTCAAACCTTTGAGGTTTCCGAAACCTCAAACGTCTTTTTTAACTGTGTAACTTGGTTTCTGGGTTTCTGGCCCGCTACGAGCTTCTCAGGTTGGAGAAACCAGGAACCAAAAACCAAAAACCAGGAACCAGAAACCAAACCTGGTCTCAGTACCCCTGTTACATTACAGCCTAATGCGTTAAACCAATGAAAAACCAACGCATCTTACTGAAGATTAGATAGCTTTGTACAACGCCATGCCAAAGCAAACTGCACATACCATCCTCGACAAACCGCTGTTTGAACAACTGTTCAAGGCCCATTTCGCCCATTTGTGCAGCTTTGCCAACCAGTATGTGCAGGATTCGGACAGCGCGAAGGACATCGCCCAGAAAGTGTTTGTGAACCTCTGGGAGAACCGCGAAAAGATCGACCCCCAAAAGCCCGTTCAATCCTATTTGTTTACCTCCGTGAAGAATCGCTGCCTCAATTATATCCGGGACCGGAAAAAATACCGCTCTTATGTGCTCGACCTGGAAATTGAAGGCCTCGAGATCGCTTTTGAAGAGGAGGGGGCGGAGCTTTCGGAGCTGCAGGATAAAGTGTCGGAGGCCCTGCAGGCTTTGCCGGAAAAGTGCCGGCAGGCCTTTGAGATGAGCCGGTACCGGAACATGAAATACCAGGAAATTGCCGAGGAACTGGGCGTTTCCGTAAAAACCGTGGAGGCGCACATGTCCAGGGCATTGAAAAGCCTCCGGGAACAGTTGAAGGATTATATCTACTTGTTGTGGTTATTACTGGGCTTTTGGGATTGAGGGCATATGCCTGTTCAGGTGTGTGGGGTGTTGGGGTGTTGGGGTGTTGGGGTATGGCGGTGTTGCGGTGTTGCGGTGTTGCGGGCCACAAGGCCGGCTACCGAAACACCGAAACACCATAAAACCAAAAAACCAAAAAACCGGACATAGGGTAACGCCAGCTTTTAGTGTATAAATAGTAGAGATGCAACCATAAAATGCAGGAAGACAACGGCCATATCGACCCTTACCAGCTCATTCCCAAATATTTGAGCGGGAATGCCAGCGATCCGGAGGTGAAGCTGCTGGAGGACTGGGTATTGTCTTCTCCTGAGAACAAGGCCCGGTTTAATGCTTTCAGAAAGGCGTGGATATTATCCGGTGTGGAAGGAAATGCCCTGAATATAGATGTGGAACAGGAGTGGAGATTTATTGCCGGCCAGTTGTTTGGCAGCGGCAAAATCGTGCCGCTGGAAGCCAGGCGCGGGCGGAGCATCGGTTTTTTTGCCGGAATAGCGGCGGCTGCGGCGGTGCTCCTGCTGGCTTCCGTGTGGATATTTCAACGACTGAACCAGGCAGATCACCTGGAGGTGGCCACCCGGAATGAAGTGAAAGAGAAACTCCTGCCGGATGGCACGCAAATTTTTCTGAACCAGCATTCTTCGGTAAAGTATGTTCCCGGCAAGGATGGCGCCTACCGCCGGGCAGAGCTGAAGGGCGACGCCTTCTTCGAAGTGGAAAGGGATACCGCCCGCCCTTTTGTCGTCACGGCTCAGAATATTGAGGTCGAAGTGCTGGGCACCGCTTTTTACGTCGATGCACGGGAAGGCCAGCCCCAGATTCAGGTGATCGTCCGGTCGGGTTCGGTAGCGATGGCCGCCGGGGCGGAAAAGGTCATTTTAACGGCCGGCGAAACGGGCCTTTATGATAAAACCTCCGGGGAACTGGCCAAAAAGCAAAATGAAGACGCGAACTATCTGGCCTGGAAAACAGGTGTGCTGGTGTTTGAAAATGCCGGACTGGAAAGCGTGGTTTTTGACCTGAACCGGAAGTTCCATTCCAGGATTTCCTTAGCCGGCCCGGAATTGAAGGCCTGCCGGCTTACGGCTACTTATGATCATAAATCTCTGGATGCCATCGTTAAGATCATCGAAAAGACATTGAACATCAAAGCCGAAATAAAGGGGGAGGAGATTATTCTTTCAGGGCAGGGGTGTGGGTGATCTATCAATTTAAGCAGCGATTTACCCTGCCGGCTGAAAATGCCTGATTTATGCCCCTGCCTTAAAGGGTGATCAGGCATTTTCAGCCTTTGCTCCCTTTAGGGGCGGGGCAAACAAAGGCTGAAAATGCCGCCTCGAAGTTGGCTTAAATTAGTTCCAAATTCAATCCCAAAAAATGCTAAGGCACTGCATCGTCGCTTTCTTCCTGCACTTGTCCGTTTACCCGGCATTCTCCCAGGCCACCGGATCAAAGATAACCATCCGGAGATCGAAGATAAGGGTGGAGGAGGTGTTGAAGGAAATCACCCTTCAAAGCGGCGTTCATTTTTCTTATAACCCGGAATCCATACCCGCTCAGCAACAAATTTCTTTTCACGTCAGGAATGCCGGCCTTGAGGAAACCCTGGAAAAGCTGGCTTCTGTCATCCCTGTCGAATACAGCATCATAGAGAACCAGATCGTGCTGAACCGCCGGGAGGCGCCCCCCGGAAAGGAAGAGGAAGTACAGGAATACTTCACCATCAGTGGTTTTGTCCATGACCGGTCATCGGGAGAAAGCCTCATTGGCGCTACGGCCTTTGCCAGGGGAACGCCGGTGGGCACAACTACCAATGCCTTTGGTTTTTACTCCCTCCGCCTGCCCAGAGGAAATTATTCCCTGGAGTATTCTTATCTGGGTTTTACTACCGAAATAGCGGATGTAGGGCTGGTAAAAGATGTGAAAAGGGACGTGGGCCTGCGCCCGGCGCCGCTTGAGCTGCCCAATGTTATCGTGGAACTCCCGGCGGGCGACATTCTGGATAAAAAGCAAATGGGAGGGCTTGTACTGAAACCGGCAGACCTGGACAATATGCCCGAATTTGGGGGAGAATCAGGCCTGATCAGAGGCTTACAGGCTTTCCCCGGCATGAAAACCCATAGTGATGGCTCTGCCTTCTTTTTCGTCAGAGGAGGGGAAAAAGACCAGAACGTGGTCGTCATCGATGACGCCCCCATTTACAACCCTGCTCATTTATTTGGTTTTTATTCCATGGTCATCCCTGATTTTACGAAAGATATCAGAATATACAAAAGCGATATCCCCGTAAGCCTGGGAGGGCGGCTTTCTTCCATCATCGATGTCCGGACCAAAGACGGCAACCTGAACAAGGTGGAATTCCGGGGGGCGTTCAACCCTTTGCTGTCCCGGCTTTCCCTGGAGGGGCCGGTCGTGAAGGAGAAGAGTTCTTTTTTCATCTCCTTCCGGCGTTCTAATTTTGAATGGTTGTACAAAAAAAATGTTCCAAACCTGGATCTGAGTTTCGGGGATTTCAGTTTCAAATGGAATTACAAGCCCGATGACAGGAACCGTTTGTTTTTCACCCTCATTAACGGCAGGGACGACCTCTTTAATACGGGCAGCCTTTCCAGCGAGAGGGCAGGGGTCTTTTGGAATAATTTTGCAATGACGATCCGCTGGAACCATATTTTCAGCCCGAAACTCTTTTCCAATACGATCTTATATACCGGCAATTACCAGTACAAATTGTCGTCGACGCAAGACGTATGGCATTCCGGTATCGGCAACCTGAGCCTGAAATCGGATTTCACCCTTTACAACAGCCAGGACATCACGGCCAGGTTCGGATTGGAACTGCAGGCGTATGCTTTCAATCCGGGTAAAATCCTGGTAGGCTCATTGTCGGGCCTGTTCCCAGCCATACGGCAGGATTATTCCCGGCAGCTTGCCTTGTACTATAGCGCCGATTACAACTTTGCAGGCAAATGGCGCTTCAATGCCGGCGCCAGGTTGTCGGGCTGGGCCAATCTCGGCCCTGCTGAATATTACACTTTTGATGAAAATTACGAGCTGCAGGATACCGTCCCGGTGGGCGAAGGGGTTTATCAAAGCTACTGGAACATCGACCCCCGTTCCAGCCTGCAATACGACATAGGCGGCGCCTCTTCCCTGAAACTGAGTTATGGGGTTTACCATCAATACATCCACCTGATCTCCAATTCCGCCTCTCCTTTTACTTCTTTTGAAGTGTGGCTGCCCAGCAGCCCGAACATCAGGCCACAGCGGGCCCATCAGCTGGCCCTGGGTTATGTCAGGTATTTTCCGAAGCAGGGGCTGGAATTCAGTTCCGAAGCGTATTACAAAAAAATGAGCAATCAGATTGACTATAAACCTCATGCGCATACCCTCCTGAATCCATTGATCGAGGGAGAACTCCGCTTCGGGCAGATGCG
The DNA here is from genome assembly GCA_964488965.1 of uncultured Phaeodactylibacter sp. Lineage (GTDB taxonomy): Bacteria > Bacteroidota > Bacteroidia > Chitinophagales > Saprospiraceae > JACJXW01. The sequence continues at coordinate 9,466 of CAZAXA010000060.1, forward strand.
GGCCTACGGGCTGGAGCTTTTGCTGAAGAAAGGCCAGGGCCGCCTGAACGGATGGATCGGCTACACCTATTCCAGGGCCTTGCGAAAAACCAGGGATGTCAACGGCGGAAGGGAGTATCCCGCTTTCCAGGACCGCCCGCATGACCTCTCGCTGATGCTGAATTACCAAATGACAAAGCGCATCCTGTTTTCCGCTTACTGGACGTCGTACACCGGGTCGGCCTTTTCTTCCCCCACCAGGTTTTATACCTTCAATGACAACACCGTTCCGGTCTATGATGAGAAGAACAACGGCCGCCTGCCTCCTTACCGCCGGCTGGATGTTGCTTTTAAATTCATCCTGAACAGAAAGCCCGAAAACTACTATCAGCACAGCCTTACTTTTTCCATATACAATGTCCTGGCACATAAAAACATAGTAGCCGTCAATTTTAATAAAATCCTGGACAACGGCGGCTCGCCCGTCGTCCGGGCAAACGCGATCGGAGAACAGGCCCTGGTGGCCACTCAGGCAGACCTGGTGCGGTTTTTACCTTCCTTGACTTACAAGTTCAATATCTCTAAACCATGAGAATGCATATACATCACGGCAGGCTTTATTTGGGGTTTATAGTTTTAACGGCGCTTTTCAGTTGTGAGGAACCGACAGACTGGGAATTCGGGCTCGTTGAAAACAGCGCCCTGGCCGTAGAAGCGATCATTACGGATGAGTTCAAAACCCAGGAAGTCCTGCTCTCGCTGAGCCGCAATGCCCTGAACGGCGAGGCGGCGCCTGTTTCCGATGCTGAAGTGAGGCTCCGGGGGGGAGGAGACACCCTGGCCTTTCTGCCGGATGCTCATGTTCCCGGAAGGTATTTCAGCGAACAGCCCTTTGCCGCTCAATTACATACCCCTTATACGCTGGAGATCGCATGGGATGGAACCACTTACCTTGCCGGGAGCAAAATGGTGGAAGTTTTTCCTTTTAATAAACCCACCTTCGTTGCCGTGGGCACAGACAGCCTGAGTATCGGGGAAGCGGCGCCCCTTTATTCACCCGATGAACAGGCCATGTATGAGGTGGACATCTACTGGCAGCACCTGGCAGATTCGGGGCCCAGGCGGGCCAAGTTGTTCTTCTACACCTTCAACACCATTGATATCAACGAGCTTTTCCGCCCGCCAAAAGAAACGGTGGCCTTTCCCCGGGGAAGTATAGTGGTCGAAAAAAAATACAGCCTCGATCCGGAATTCGCGGCCTATCTCAGGGCCCTTTTGATGGAAACCGAATGGCAGGGCGGCGTCCTGGATGAAGCTTCAGCCAGCCTCCCTGCCAATATCAGCAACGGAGGCCTGGGTTTTTTTGCAGTCTGCGCCGTGTTGAGCGATACCCTGGTGGCGGAGTGAAATTTTTTTTACCCCGGCTAAGGGTATATTTCAATCGCGGTGTATTAAAAATGAATAGGAAACAAACTCTTTTCCAAAACCAAAAGAATGAATCTGATGAAAAAGTTAAGCTTTGTTTTTGCTCTTGCCCTTTCTGTTTTCTTCATGCAATCCTGCCAGAAGGACGAGATAACCGAACCCATCGATCCTCATGCCGGTAAGGAAGCCCCTCAGCTGCCGGCGCCGGAGACTTTCCTGATGCCGTTTTCGGCATTTTCTGAACCGGAAGCCGATACGCCCCGGATAACTCCCAGAGAGCTTACCAACTGGGGGTATTCCGCCGCCAACGTACTGGTCTGGAATACGGTGCTTACTATCCACCTGGCCATTCCGACGCTCGCCTTTTACGAATCCTTCAACCACCAGCCGGAGTATCAGGGCAACGGCGTCTGGCTCTGGGCCTATGAAGTTGCGGATGGCAATGGCGTAAGGTACCAGGCCGAACTGTACGGGGAATTGCTGGCTTCTTCCGAAGTGAAATGGGACATGTATATCTCCCAGTCCGGAGGCTTCTCCCGGGTGCACTGGTACTCCGGCATAACCGCCAACGACCAGTCTTATGCCCGCTGGGCGCTGAACTTCGACCCTAACAACCCGAGGCCTTTTATCGACATCGACTACCGGCGCGACAACGGCAATGGCGCCGCCGCTATCCGCTATACGAATGCCATTCCCGGCGTGCCCGAAAATGGCGGCTTTATCGAATACCGGGAAGGCGCCGGCGCCGCCGACGGGTTCGACCGGGCCTACGATGTGTACAAGGCCGAGATCGACAACCTGCTGGAGATCAACTGGGACAGCGTTAACCACAACGGCAGGGTGAAGGATGCTGAAAAATACCAGGATCAGGAATGGCACTGCTGGGGGACGGACCTCCGGGATATGGATTGCTGACAATACACTCTAAACGCCCAGGCGCTGCTTTCCCCGTCAGCGCCTGAGTTGAAATACCCCTATGGGAATTCAAACCTTTGAGGTTTCCGAAACCTCAAAGGTTTTTAAATTTTCATTTCTGAATGGCCGCTCTCAAAAAAAAAGAACACATAGTGATAAAATTAATTTGATATAAAACAGAAATTTCTGAATTTTTCAACGCTAAGTATTGATTTTCAAATTCTTAATAATTTTCAGAGCTTCCCATCATCCCAGAAATCCTAAAAATTGCACTTCACAAGGCCCCAATTATTGCTGACCTTTGTATTGTCAGCGAGAAAGAACGACAGTTGGCACTATCTTCCGAAAGAGGAAGAAGAGGCTTCGGGCAAAAAAGAGAAGCTGAAAAGAAGGCCTCTCTGCCTGAGTCGAACAAAATATGTAATCCCACGAATGCTTTTATTATAATCCCATGTGCTATTGTACTGACGCACGCTAAATAGCGCGGCCAGTATAATCCCAAGCAAGATTTTTCGGGGGTATCAAAGGATATCCTCATTTTTGGTATGTAGATAGCCTCTCAAAGCTCTTTTGGAAACCGGCCCGTCGCGGCCGGTTTTTCTTTTTGTCCCAAACGCCCGGCATTTATTCCTGCAACACCTCCGGCAGCGGCCTTTCCGCCGTCGGGATTTCATTGGTGATCGACACGATCTTCCACTGCCCGTCTTTTTTGATCAGCGTGAAATTATCTACCCCCTGTTGCGGAGGGAAGTCCCTGCCGGGAATACTGGCCTCGTACAGCACCAGGAATTGCGCCATATCGCCGAACACCATGGGCTTCATGCGGAGGATTTTTTCGGTGAAGCCCGTCTCTTTTACCTTGGCCCGCTCAATAAAGCTGACGAAATCGGCCACAAAGCCGTCGACGGAAAAGACGGTGGTAGCTTCCCGGCTGGTGCGCAATACGATGACGGCCTCATCGAGGAAGAGGCTTCTCACTTTATCCCAGTCGGGGATAGCGCCCGCCGGGAAGGTCACCAGTTCGTACAATTCCCGCACCACCTGGTCAGGGGTTTGGGCCTGGGTAGTGACAATCAGTTGCTGTGCCGGGGCCGCCAATGCGGTAAACAGGAAGGGGATCAGGAAACTGAACGGAAGGAAAGGATGGCGCTTCATGTTGTTTTTGGTTTTGAAAAGATGAAAACCTAAAGATGAAAACCTTTGAGGTTTTTGAAACCTCAAAGGTTTTGAAAATTCTCTTTTTCACCTGCCGATAGGGCAGTTCAATATATGGACATTTCGAAGCACTTCCAATTTGTTAATATAACTATTGAGAATAAGCAACAGCCTTTGCCGGCGAGGAGGTGATGGAAGTGTAGCTATACCCTTTTCTGCTGAATGGCATCCCGGATTTTGGCGGCGCTCTCATAATCTTCCCGCTCCAGGGCCTTCTGTAATAGTTCTTCCAGTTGAGGGGTGGAATAATCCTGGAGGGCGCTTTTGTTTCTGGGTATCTCAGCCGGCACGCCCTCCGGCTCTATCGATGCTTCGGCCATGACGGAGGAGAAGGTATAAATGGGGCAGCTGAAGCGGACTGCCAGGGCGATAGCATCAGATGTGCGGGCATCGACCTCGACGACCTGCCCCAGGTCCTTCCGGCAAACCAGTTTGGCATGGAATACCCCATCCAGGATGCGGTCGACCTGCACTTCAAGCAGAGTGGCGTCCAGAGCTTCAATGGTGTTCTTCAGCAGGTCGTGCGTCATCGGCCGGCCGGTATCTACCCCTTCCATCGCAATCGCAATGGCCTGAGCCTCGAAGGGGCCGATGATGACGGGAAGCCGGCGCCCTCCTCTTTGTTCTTCCAGTATCAATGCAAAGTGGTCCGGTGCAGATTCGCTGCGCGCCTGCCCGAGTACTCTGAGTTCGATCTTTTCCATGGTCACTTGTTGGTATTAGAAACGGTAAGTTATGGCCTTTTTACTTTTTTTTCAGGCACTTCCAGGAATTTAACGAGGGCGCTCCATCCCTCCATCCCTCCATCAGCATATCCTCGGCAGTTGTTCGCCAATAGGCATATTGACCACCCGTTTGCCGCCGATGCTGCTGTCCAGCACCACCTGCCGGGGGTGTGCCTCTACTACTTCGCCGATGATGGCCGCTTTGTGCCCATGTTCCAGTGTACGGAGTTTTTCGGTAAAAGGTTCAGCAATAGCCGGATGGACCACGGCGATGAATATGCCTTCATTGGCCACGTAGAGCGGATCAAGGCCCAGGATTTCACAGGCCCCTTCCACCTGTTCGTCGACGGGCAGCATGCGCTGCTGCAGTTCGACACCCAGCCTGGCGTCTCTCGCCAGTTCATTGAGCACGGTGGCCAGCCCGCCCCGGGTAGGGTCGCGCAGCAGGTGGATATCGCGGCCGAATTCATCCAGCAGGGCCTTGACCGTGTGGTTGAGGTTGCAGGTGTCGCTCCTGATGTCGGTTTCGAATTCCAGGCCCTGCCTCACGGAAAGGATAGCTACGCCATGGGTGGCCAGGTTGCCGCTCAGGACGATCTTGTCGCCTGCTCTTATGCGGCCGGGGCTGATCTCCGCCTGTGGGTGCAGGCGCCCGATCCCCGTGGTATTGACAAAAATTTTATCCCCCTTGCCTTTTTCGACCACCTTGGTGTCGCCCGTAACGACCATCACGCCGGCGCGCCGGCAAGCCTCCCGGACGGCCACAAGAATCTCCCAGAAGTCCTCCATGCGCAGGCCTTCCTCCAGGATGAAACTCAGGGAAATATACTGGGGGATAGCGCCGCACATCGCCACATCATTGACGGTGCCGTTGACGGCCAGCTCTCCAATGTTGCCGCCGGGAAAAAAGATGGGAGAAATGACAAAGCTGTCCGTTGAAAAGGCCATGGGCCCTTCGAAGGAGACGATGGCCCCGTCGTGGCGGGTATCCAGCTTTTCGTTCCTGAGCAGGTTGAAAACCCCGCTCTCCAGCAGCTTGTTGGTCAGCAGCCCGCCGCTGCCGTGGCCCATGGTGATGATGTCGAAGTCCATCTCGGGCATCGGGCAGTTGAGTTGCATGCTCAGTTTCTTCTTTTCCATGGTCAGGCTTGGTTTTGGGGCTCCTCCATCTCGGCCAGGGCCTGCGAGAAGTGGTAATAGGCCGCGCAGGCGCCTTCCGAGGAAACCATCGGCGCCCCGAGCGGAGTGGAGGGGGTGCAGCCTTTGCCGAACTGCGGGCAATCATGGGGCTTTTTGATGCCCTTAAGCACCAGGCCGGCAATGCACTCTTTGCTCTCTTCGGCCTTTTCGATATTAACATCGAATTTGATGTTGGCATCGTATGCCCGGTATTCCTCACGCAGTTGGTAGCCGCTCATGGGGATGGTTCCGATGCCGCGCCACTCGCGGTCGCCTACCTCAAAGACCTGCCGGATGACGCTGATGGCCTGCGGGTTGCCTTCCGGGCGGACGACCCGGCTGTACTGGTTTTCCAGCCTGGCCTCTCCCTTTTCCAACTGGCGCGCCGTCATCAGGATGCCCTGCAGCAGGTCGACAGGCTCGAAACCGGTCACCACAATGGGGATGTTGAAGGTTTTCACCAGCGGGTAGTACTCTTCCAGCCCCATGATGGTGCAGACGTGGCCGGCGGCCAGGAAGCCCTGTATGTTGCTGTCCTCATCATTCATGACGGCTTCGATCGCCGGCGGCACCAGGACGTGAGAGGCCAGGATGGAGTAGTTGCCGACGCCTGCCCGCCCGGCATGTACTACCGAAAGGGCGTTGGCCGGCGCCGTGGTTTCAAAACCGACGGCAAAGAACACCACCTCCTTATCGGGGTTCTCCCTGGCCAGCCTGACGGCCTCCAGGGGGGAGTAGAGAATGCGCACGTCAGCTCCTTTGGCCTTGGCCTGCAGCAGGCTTCGCCGGGAGCCGGGCACCCGCAGCATATCGCCGAAAGAACAGAGGATGACGCCTTTCTCTTCCGCCAGAAAGACGGCCTTGTCGATGAGGTTGAGCGGCGTCACGCAGACCGGGCAGCCCGGCCCGTGCACCATCTGCACTTCTTTGGGCAGCATATTCAGAATGCCGTTCTTGACCAGGCTGTGGGTCTGCCCGCCACAGACCTCCATGATCGTCCATGGCCGGGTTACGGTTTTTTTGATCTCTTCCAGGTATTGGGCGACCAGTTCCGGCTGCCGGTATTCCGATAAAAATTTCATGACGCTTTGCTTTTTGAAATTGATTGATCCCTTTCACGGCCGCCCCTGTTCCATACGGGTAAGGCCGGGGCCGGGTATTTCTATCCCTCGTTCCTTGTCTATGAAATAGCGCATCAACTGCCCGAAGGAAACGCCTTCATCATTGGGCGGCAGGTGGCGGTGGAAGAGCAGCTCACATTTTTTCCCGAGTTGCTCCCTGGCCATGTCCACCAGCAGGGCATTCTGAAAAACGCCCCCGCTGAAGGCCAGTTTGCGCGCCTCCGTCCGGGCGGCAACAAGCCCGATGGCCTTTACAAGAGAGTAGTGAAAGCGGGCGGCAACCTCTTCCCGGCCCTCGCCTTTTGCAAGGCTGCTATAAATGCCGCTCATCAGGCGGGCAGTGGAAATGTTGCCGCTTTCGGCGCACAGGCAATCGTAGTAGCCATCCATCTCCAGGCCATTTTGACGGCAGTAGCGGCAGGCCATCTGCTCCAGCAACATGGCGGCCTCGCCTTCGAAAGTGCAAATGTCCCGGCCGGTGAGCAGGCTGGCGACGGCGTCGAAGAGGCGGCCTGCGCTGGAAGACCGGATGCTGGCCGGCCGGCCCAGCAGTTGCTGATAAATATTCCACTCCGTAGCGCTGAACTTGGGGCGCAGCCATGGTTCGGCAGCTTCCAGCCCCTGGCTGGCCATCAGCGCCGAAAGGCGCGGTTCGCGCGCGATCTTGTCTCCCAGCGAGTAGTTGAAGTATTCCAGCTGGGCGATGCGCGTGAAGGCATAGTTGTCATAAAGGAAAAATTCACCGCCCCAGATTTGTCCGTCATCACCCAGGCCCAGGCCGTCCCATACGATGCCCAGCACGGGTTCTTGGACATGCAGCAGGCCGTGTTCGCCCAGCAGGGCGGCAAAGTGGGCCTCGTGGTGTTGAAAGGCATAGGCCGGAATACCCCATTGCCGGGCAAGCTCCCGGCCAAGCTGAGCGCTGAAATAGCCCGGATGCCGGTCCGTCAGGATGACATCCGGCTGTACATTGAACAGGCAGAGGAAGTGTTCCACCGTCTGCCGGAAGCGCTCCTGGGATTCGAGAGCGCCCAGGGCGCCCAGGTACTGGCTGGCGTAGTAATTGCCGGCCTGCATCAGGGTGAAAGTACTTTTGAGGTCGGCCCCTGCGGCGAGCGCTACTTCCCTGGATGGCGGCGCGACAGGCGGCAGTAAAGTGGGCGCGTAACCCCGCGAACGGCGCAGTACGATGCGTTGCCGGTGAGCCGGGCTGAGCCGGATCACACTATCGTCCTGAGGCGTGGCGATGTCGCGGTTGTTCAGCAACAGATAATCCGCAACCGGCGAGAGGGTGGCCAGCGCATCTTCGTCTTCATAACAGATAGGGGCGCCGCTGACATTGCCGCTGGTAGCGACGATGGGCCGCCCGAACTCCCGCAGCAGCAATTCGTACAAAGGCGTATAGGGCAGCATCACGCCGATCTGCCCCAGCCCGGGAGCGATGGGTTCTGCGGCAATGCCTGAGGCGGGCCGGGCTTTCACGGGCAGCAGCACGATGGGCGCCGCCGGGGATAAGAGCAGGTCCCGGGCTTCCTGTGAAAGTTCGGCATCCTGTTCCAGGGTTGGAATGCCGGGGTACATCAGGGCGAAGGGTTTGGCGGGCCGGTGTTTGCGGCGGCGCAGCTCTTCGACGGCCCGGGCGTTCGTCGCGTCACAGGTGAGCAGGTAGCCGCCGACGCCCTTGATGGCAATGGTTTTACCGTCCTGCCAAAGTCGGGCGGCCTGCTGTACGATGGAGCGGTTATCGAGAGATAGCAGTTCCCGCCGGTTATCGTAAAGGCTCAGCTGAATGCTGCAGGCCGGGCAGGAATTGGTCTGGGAGTAGTAGCGGCGGTCCAGCGGCGCATCGTATTCTTCACGGCAGGCGGGACACATGGCAAAGGGCGCCATGGTGGTCCGCTCCCGGTCGTAGGGAAGTCCGGTGATGATGGAGAAGCGGGGGCCGCAGTTGGTGCAGGTAATGAAAGGGTAACCGCTGCGGCGGTTATCGGCGCTCCGCAGCTCGCGGCGGCAGTCTTCACAGATGGCGAAATCGGGCGTCATCAGCAGGCGGGCCTCGCCGCCTTCCCGGCTGTCGATGATCTGAAAATCCCGGAAACCTCCCTCCTTCACTTCCCGGATTGAGTGCCGGAGGATAAGCGACATGGGTGGGGCCTTTGCGACCAGGCACTGATAAAACATGTTCGCTTCCTCCGGCTTTGCCTCTATTTCTATATGAACGCCGTCGTTGGTATTGCTCACCCACCCCCTCAGGCCGGATTCGCCGGCCAGGCGGTAGACGTAAGGCCGGAAGCCTACGCCCTGAACTTGCCCTTCGATATGTATGTGGTAGGTCGGCATTATCGGCTTTGCTGTTGAACGTTGCAGGTTGTCCGGGAAAATTGATGGTTTTGGGAAGATGCCCCGGACTTTAAATATAAACAGCTTTGGGCAATAATGGGATTTTTGGGCAGCTATTCCTTCGCAGGCCTTCCCGGGGCTGTTAAATGTTCCTGGTTTCCTGGTTCCTGGTTTCTGGTTGCCATACCTTAGCAGCTCATGGCTGGCAACCAGAAAACCCAGAAAACCAGAAAACCCAGAACCCCAATCAACTAACACTCCGGCACCTTGATCGAAATATTTACCGCCAGCCCTC
>CAZAXA010000061.1:0-18532 GCA_964488965.1 uncultured Phaeodactylibacter sp.
GTTTCAGCAGCCGCGGCCCGGTGCTGGCCGACGGCAGCGGCCGCCTGAAGCCCAACGTGGCCGCTCCGGGCGTCTGGGTGCGCTCCTCGGTGCTCAACGGCGGCTTCGCCAACTACTCCGGCACCAGCATGGCCGGCCCTCACGTCGCCGGCCTGGTAGCCCTGCTGATCTCCGCCAAACCGGAACTGGCAGGCCAGGTGGAAGAGATCGAAACCATTATCGAGCAAACGGCCCATCCTGTACTCAGCGAACAGTCATGCGGGGAGTTCTCCGGCATGGCCGTCCCCAACGCCGTTTACGGCTACGGCAGGGTGGATGCCCTGGCGGCAGTACTGGAAGCCCTTAATGTTTCCGGCGCCGTGCAACCCAATTCCACGGAGAACCTGAAAGTATTCCCCAACCCAACCTCCGGCCAGGCCTTTTTCCAACTGGATAAAGTTGAAGGGGAAGCGCTGATCCAGGCCTTTACCCTGTCCGGGCAACTGCTGCACTCCAAACGCTGGAATGCCGCCGATGGCAACATCATACTACTGGACCTCTCCGCCCAACCCGCCGGCATCTACTGGTACCTGGTGGTGACGAACGATAAACAGTACAAAGGCAAGCTGGCCAAGCAGTAAAATGCGCTGACCAAACAACTATCGGGCCACTATGCTGAAGATCGACATGCACACCCACATCATTCCCGAAAAGCTGCCCCTGTTCGCGGACAAGTTCGGCTACGGGGAGTTTATCCATATCGAGCATCACGCTCCCGGCCGCGCCAGAATGATGAAGGGCGGGGAATTCTTCCGGGAAATCTGCTCCAACTGCTGGGATCCTGAGGAACGCATCGGGGAATACGCCCGCTTCAACACCCAGGTGCAGGTGGTGTGTACTATCCCCGTCATGTTCTCCTACTGGGCCAAACCGCAGGATTGCCTGGAGTTGTCCCGCTTCCTCAACGATGATATCGCCCGAACGGTGGAGGCCTACCCCCGGCATTACATCGGCCTGGGCACGGTACCCATGCAGGATGCGAATCTTGCCATCCGGGAGTTGGAGCGCTGTAAAGAGATCGGCCTGGCGGGCATACAAATCGGCTCGAACATCAATGATAAGAACCTGAACGAGCCGGAGTTCTTTCCCATCTTCCAGGCCTGCCAGGACCTGGGCATGGCCCTTTTTGTCCATCCCTGGGAGATGATGGGCTTCCACTCCATGCGCAAATACTGGCTGCCCTGGCTGGTCGGCATGCCGGCGGAGACTTCCCGCGCTATCTGTTCTATGGTCTTCGGCGGCGTCTTTGAGCGGCTGCCGGCCCTGCGCGCCTGCTTCGCCCATGCCGGAGGGGCATTCCTGCCTACCATCGGCAGGATACAGCATGGCTTCGATTGCCGCCCCGACCTGGTGGCCGTCGATAACGACAGGCCTCCCCGCGATTACCTGGGCAGGTTCTGGGTGGATTGCATCACTCACGACCCCCGCCTCCTGCGTTATATCCTGGATACGGCCGGGGAGAACCGCGTGTGCCTGGGTTCCGACTACCCCTTCCCCCTGGGCGACCTTGAGATCGGCGCTTTCATCGAAGAAATGGGCCTGCCCCGGCAAACAGTGGAGAATATCTTCGCCAACAACACCCTGGAGTGGCTGGGGCGGGAGGCTTTTGATTTTTGATTTGCGATTTTTGATTTGCAACCCGGTAGCGGCTCATATAGGAAAATCCCAAATCCCAAATCCTACCGCGGCTCTTTCTGAAACTCCCGCACCATATCCTCTGCCGACTTACCGCTATGCAGGGCCTCCAGCAGCAGGCTGACATCCCGGGCAATGGGGTGTTTGGGGTATTTTTTCAGGAATTCCTCGTAGCCGGCCCGGGCCCGGGCCGTATCTCTGAGGTCGTTTTCCAGGGTAAATGCCTGGAAGAACAACGATTCGGGAGCGCGCCGGTATTGTTCATATTCCGAAGCGATCCGCCCCCATAATTCCACGGCAGTGGAAAAATCCCCAAGCCCCCGGCAGATGTTGGCCGCCTGGAAGAGGAATTGCGGAGCGAGCGTGTCCTGAGGAAAAAGCCGGGCAAACTGCTCTGCCTTTTCTATCATGCTGCGGGCAGCGGCCGTATCGACTGTTTCCTGGCGGGCCTGTTGCTGGAAGCCCGCTTCCAGGGCCTGGATTTCGGCAGAAAGCTCCTCCCGGCCGGGCGCCTCTTCTGCCGGCGCGCCGCCGCCGCAGGCTGCCCAAAAGAAAACTGTTGCCATGGTAAAAAGTAAAACTTTCTCTTTCATTGTATTCTTTTGTTGATTTTCATGCTCTCGCTTACCTCATCCCTGAATAAGAGAGGATAACCTTTTCAAAGAACGGCGCCGGCAGCAGGCGTTTGGCCAGCAGGGACAAGCGCTGCAGGGGTTTGCCAATGGTATAGTAGCGCCGCAGGCGCGCCGATTCCAGGGCGCGGATCACCTGGCGGGCCACTTCATCCGCCGGCAGGCCCTTATTCACATCTTTATCGATATCGGCATAGGCCCGCTCAAAGCTTTCCTTGTAGGTGGGGTCTTCCGGGTCGTAGTCCCGGATGCGGTTGGCGTTGATATTGGTCTGAATATCGCCGGCATGTATGCTGCAGGCCTGAACGCCAAAGGCGGCCATTTCCATGCGGAGGGCCTCCGTGATGAGGTCCACCGCTGCTTTGCTGGCACAGTAGGCGCCGCGGTAGGGCAGGCCGAAGAGCGCGGCGATGGAACTGATATTGACGATCCTGCCCTTGCTTTGGCGCAGGTGGGGCAGGGCGGCCTGCACAACGCGCAGGACGCCTTTCACATTCGTATCCAGGACCCTTTCCACATTCTCCATATGCAATTGCTCCAGCGGCCCGGCGATGCCGATGCCGGCGTTGTTGATGACGGCATCCAGGCGGCCTTCCTTTTCGACGATGGCCGCTACTGCCTGGCGGACGCTGGCCTCGTCCTGTACATCCATGGCCACCATCTGGTAGGGCAGGCCGCTTTCGCGGGGCCGGCGGCTGGTACCGTAAACCAGGTATCCTTTTTCCGCCAGTTGCCGGGCAAGGGCCTGGCCCAGGCCGGAAGAGGCGCCGGTGATCAAAACTACTTTACTCATGAAACCGCTCTTTTGTCAGCCGGTAAAGATAGTGGACTGTGCGCATATTTGCCCTTCATTTTCCCGGCTGAAACCCTTTGTGCGGCAAGTCTTTTGTATCTTTCCCCGAGAAAACAAAAACCATTATACCATGAGAACTAAATTAACGCCATTCGCGAAATTGCTTATCGTTATAGCCGTTGTTGCCGGCCTGTTTTTCGGTTACCGGGCCCTGACCGGTTCCGGGGCGATCAAGCTGCCCGGCGGGGATGCCGATACCACTGAAAATACAGAAAACGCGGAACAACCCGCTAAATCGGACCAAAAGCCCGCCGATTTTGAGGCCCGGGCTTTCGACTTCATGCCTCCCGCGCCGCAAAACGGAACCCTTAAAGGAGTGGTTGAACTGGGCGCGGCCGGCTTCAATTCCTTTGTAGTGGAGATCGACGGGCAAAAGCGCTGGAAGCTGCAAAAGGCCGAATGGGGCAACAGCTTGGTCTACGACGGCATGGCCTCCGGCAAAGACATCACCCAGGGCCTGAAGCAGTACATCGCCGGTATGCTCGATTACGGCGTGAGCGGCCGCAATATTCACTTTGTGGTAAGCTCCGGCGCCGCCAAGGTAGAGGCCACCCAGAAGATCATCAGCGGCATCAAAACGCTGGGGTATGTAGTCAATACCGTTACGCCGGAGAAAGAGGCTCAGCTCGCCCTGCGGTGTGTCTTGCCAGATGCCTACAGGGATAATGCCTTTGTGGTCGACATCGGCTCCGGCAACACCAAAATCTCCTGGGCTGAGGGAGAAAAGATCGTCGGGCTGGATTCCTACGGGGCAAAGTACTACGTCGACAATACGGACCCCAGCGAGGTCTACCTCGATGTGCGCAGCAAGGCGTCCAAAGTGCCTTCTTCCCAAACCCGGACCTGTTTCATCATCGGCGGAGTGCCGTTCGAACTGGCTAAACAGGTGCGGCAGGGTGAAGAACGCTACACCGTGCTCAAGGCGCCGGCCGCCTATCAGGCCGAAGGCGCCAAAGAGGAAGCCGGCCTCAACATCTACAACGCCATCGCGGATGTCACCGGCTGCCAGCAGTTCGTCTTCGACTGGGATGCGAACTTCACCATCGGTTTTCTGCTGACGTTGTAGGTTTTCCATGCCGCCCCATGATGTTGGGGCGCCACCCTGCTACCGCAATACAATCATACCGGAATAACGAAAGAGCCCTTGCAGGCTGCACATGTCCTGCAAGAGCTCTTTCTCTTTCACATAGTATTTCTTATTTATCAGCTACAAGCTTCTCTTAGCGCTTCACCACGAACGGCTTGGCCTGAATACCTTGTTCCGTACGGATGGTCAGGTAGTACTGGCCGGCCGGCAGGGCCTTCACGTTGAAGCTGGCCTGTTCCTTGTCCATCACGTTATTGTCGCGGGCATTAAACAACTGGCGGCCGGAAGCGTCGCTGACGCGGTACTCTACGAAAGAAGTCTTCTCCCGGAAGTTGATCGTGGTGAACAACTGATCGGTTGTCGGGTTGGGGTACAGCTCCATTTTGAACACCTCTTCGCCAACCACTTCCTCGGTAGAACTCAATACCGGCGGAGTAATGATGACGCCCATGGAAACCGGGCCCGATACGTTGGTGAAGCGGCCGGCATTGCCTTCGATATCCGGCAGCAGGTTCTCAAAAGCGGAAACCACCAGATAGTTGAGGTCGAGGTCGGTGAAGGTGCCGTTCGCCAGTTTGTAATTTTCATACTGGGTGAAATCGTAGTTTTCGTCGAAGCCGAAGTAAACCAGGCCTTCTCCGGTATAGCGGCAGCCGAGGATGTAATACTTATTGTCTGCCGTAATTTCCACCCCTGTTTCTTCGAAGGTTTCGAAGTTCAGGATAGGAAGGCGGAGGGTAGCGGAGGTAGCGGCCTCGTCAGAGGGGAAAACGTAGGGCGCCAGGCCGACGATAGAAATCTCGCTGTTCGTGATGACGGTGTCTCCGTCAGCATCGTTCCACTCGTAAACATAACCATCTACGGCAATATCGGCCAGGTTGGGGTCCGTCTTCAGTACGTGGAATATGATGGAGTCGATCCTGCCGTTTACCATACCCGAACCCTTGGGAATGTGAATGGGAAGGAGGAATTCGACCGTTCCGCCGCCGCCTACGGTGTAGAAGGTAGAAGTCCGGGCAGGAGCATTGGTTGCCGGATCCCACTGGGCTTTGGCCATGAGCGTTTCATTGACGGTGAAGGTAGTGCTGATCTCGTTATCGAAGGGCAGTTCGTCCTCAACATCAAGGCTCACGGTGTAGGTAATGGTGTACTGGCCCAGTTCATCGGAAGGTGCGAACTCCGGAAGCAGTACCAGGCCGGAGGTACTGTCCGGTTCGATGAATCCTTCCAGGGCGCCGGATTCATTATATACCTCGGTGGCCGTTCCGCCGAAAGGCGTAAAGTTGATGGTGGCATTGAAATTGACGCCGTTAGCTTCGTTCAGGCCGTTGTTCGTCACGGTAGAACCGGGGGTGAAGGCGAAGCCCAGGCCTTCCAGCTGAGAAACCGGCGCCGTACCGTAGGGAGCATGGACGACATTGACGGGCGTGTAGCTCACATCATTATCGAAAGTGATATTGCCGATGGAGATATTCACCGGCCCGGTGGCCAGGGCGGCGCGGATGGCCTGCCCGTCTTCATAGGAGAGCATCACGGCAGGGATGGTAACATCGGGCCCAAAGTCGCCTGCACCCATAGGGATGACGCCTGCGCCAGGCGCGTTGTTGAGGATGATGGCGGCGATAGCCCCGGCATTTTGCGCATTGAGGGCTTTCAGGCTGAAGTTGCAGGTGCCGCGGTCGATCAGGGCGATCTTGCCGGTGAGGTCATTTACAGCGGCCTGGCATCCCAGATTGGGCGGATTGGCCGTGCCGTCGTCGATAAATTCGGCGTCGCCGGTCCAGACGTCGGTGGTCAGGTCAGCGCCCCAGCCGGAAGCGATGCCGAAGCGGTAGGCGCCCTGTATTTCAGCCGGGGAGTTGATGAGTACGACCTGTGCAGACACGGCGCCAATTGCCAGGAAAACAGCGGTGATCAAAGTAGATAAGATTTTCATAGGTACGATTTTGTTAAGGAAGTTTGTTTTTTAAATAGCCTCTAAGGGCGCAAAGATAATATCAATAATCATTAATATTCAAGAATACATTCCGCTCAATAGTCAGCCGGAATTCAAAAGGCCATTTTACCGGGCTTTCGGGGCTTTCTCCGAATGGCGCTGATCCCCGAAAGCAGGAAGCGCTCATCTCTCTTCAAGCAGCAAATCAAACAAGCGCCCGGGGGACAATGTTCGCCAGCCCCTGGTTTCAAACCATAGGTGCAAATAAAATAATGGCAAAAAATCAAAGCTTTAGTTGCTTTGAAGGTGAGAATTGCACAATTTTTGTATATTGAAGTTGATGTAGAAAGAGCATTCTATAGAAAGTACGCTTCTTAAACAAACGCAAACAAGACTGGTGGCAAGTCATGGGTTCTACAGTATGCTTTGCTGTTGGGGGAAGACAATTATTCCAGACAGTAAACCACATGACTATGAGTATTCAACACACTCATTTTGTACTCAGGGAAGCACGCGGTGTTTCTGAGCTGGTATCTCTTTTTCACCTTCGTTACCAGGGTTATCTCGAAAGCAGTTGCGCCAGCCTCGTCCGGCAGAATCCGCATGGCCTGGAATTTGACAGCTATGACTGGAACGCCTATCACCTGGGCCTTTTCCAGGAAGGCCGCTACGGCGCCAGGCCGATCGGTTATATGCGGCTGGTTCAGGGTGTCTCCAGCGCCATGGCGCCCATGGTGAGCGCGCTGGCGGCAAAGTTTCCGGGCCTTGCCCCTCCCCCGCCGCCGCCGGAAGGAGCGCCTCTGCCTATGATCGCCAGTTGCCCGAATAAGGGGTGGCTGCTGAGGGAATACCGCCGCCGGGAAGCCCTGGGCCAAAAGATGATCGAAGGCAGCCGCTTTGTCTTTACCGCCGATATCAGGGCGGCCGGCTATGCCCGCTTCGTTTTCGAGGGCAGCATGGTGAACACTTTCTACCGGTATGGCTGTGATTACGCCCTGCTGGCCTGCCATCCGCGCCATGCGCCCTTTTACCTGCGGTATGGTTTCACACAGTTGCTCGACGGCAGCGAAAATGATTACAAGGGTTTAAGCGCCAGCATCCTGGGCCTGGAAAGAGGCGGCATATCGCCTGAACGCTCCGGGCAGATAGAAGCTATGGCCAGCCTGTGCCGGCCCAATGGCGCCATCTGCCTGTTGCCCGGCAACCGGCAGGCTGCCAAAGCGGCTGTTAATACGATAAAAACGGCTTAATGCAATTAACCGTGGGAAAAATCATCAATACTATTCTCTTCATTGGTTTGGGCTACCTCCTGCCCCTGGCGGGGCGCCCCGGCCTGATCCTCCACTATAAAACCGGCATCCTCATTGCTGCTGCCCTTGCCATTTTTCTGTCCCAGCCCGGCTTTGAACTCAGAGAAGCCCGGCAGGACAGGAAGGAGGATAAGCAGTCCGTACTCATCATTTTGCTATGCGCCCTGCTTTCGGCGGCGCTGCCTGTAGTGGAATGGGCCTACTGGCATCCGGAGCGGCACAGCCCGGCCGCTTTGATCCTGGGTTTGATGCTTATCATCGGTGGAACAGGCATTCGGGTATGGGCCATCCGCAGCCTGGGCGCCTTTTTTACGGCAACGGTTCAGATAAAAGAAGGCCATCGCCTGGTGCAGGAAGGGCCCTATGCGGCCGTACGCCATCCCGCTTACCTGGGGGCATTCATAGCCACCCTGGGCTGTGCCGTGCTGCTGCAGGCCTGGGCAGGGTTCCTGCTGGCCGCCGCTCTGATGCTGGCGGCCTATAACATCCGGATCAGGGCGGAAGAAGCAACGCTCCTGCAGGCATTTGGAGAAGAATACCGGCAATATCAGCAGAAGGCAAAAAAAATGCTGCCCTTCCTGTGGTAGGGCGTCAAAAGAGCTCCCTTTCACCTTCAACGGATGTCTTTTTTAAGCGTTATCTTCTGAAACGAAAAATATGAAAACACTACAATTCAAGACCAATATCAATTGCAGCAACTGCATCCGCGCCGTATCCGGCTTCCTCAACGACATCCCTTCGATCCGGGAATGGTCCGTAGATACGGATAACCCGGACAAAGTACTGACCGTTACAGGTGATGAAGTGACGGTAGAAGCAGTTACGGAAGCGGTGGAAGACGCCGGCTTTGAGATAAAGGGGATCGAAGGTTGAAACGGCCCTTACCCCTGCCGCTTTTTAAAAAAGTCCGCCCCCGGCACAGCGATTCCCGGAAACAATCCCTAATATTGGGCTATGGAAACCCTACTTGCCTACATCACCTGGGATGCTTCTCCTGACATCGTTTCGATCGGGCCGCTCACGCTGCGCTGGTATGGCCTGCTCTTCGCCCTGGGCTTCCTGCTGGGGCTGTACATCGTCCGCGCCATGTTCCGGGCAGAGAAAGAACCCGAAGAATGGCTCGATCAAATCTTCATCTATATGGTCGTGGGAGCAGTGGTGGGCGCCCGCCTGGGCCATGTGTTTTTCTACGACTGGGGGTATTATTCGGAACACCTTTCGGAGATACCTGCTGTCTGGAAGGGAGGGCTGGCCAGCCACGGCGGCGCCATCGGCATCATCATCGCCCTGTGGATTTTCTCGGTCCGTACCGCCAAACGCTCCGTCCTCTGGATACTTGACCGGGTGGTGGTCCCGACCGCCTTGGCCGGCTGCTTCATCCGCCTGGGCAACCTGATGAATTCGGAGATCGTCGGCACGCCCTCCGACGCGCCCTGGGCCTTCCTCTTCGTGAATGCCCTGCCGTCCGATCTGGCCGGCGAGCCGCGCCACCCGGTGCAGCTGTATGAATCCGTCAGTTATCTGCTGGCCTTCTTCTTCCTCTATTGGGCCTACTGGAAAACTTCGGCCAAAGAAAAACCGGGCCGCTTGTTCGGCCTGTTCCTGGCGCTGGTCCTCGGCATCATCCGCTTTGTGCTGGAATATTTCAAGACCAGCCAGGGGGGCTTTGAGACGGCCTTCGGCAACGTGCTCAGCACCGGGCAGTTGTTGTGCATCCCCTTCTTCCTGATAGGGCTGTATTTTATCTTCCGTCCAGAATCTACAGGTAAGACAGGATAAAGTAAAGTAGGCAGACAGGATTAACAGGATGGGCAGGATGCCCAGGCAGACATGCCGCCAGCCCCTTTCCTGTTAATCCTGTCTCTTTAACCTCGTCCCGTTGATCCTGTCCGTTACCGGGCATGTATCATTTTTCTGCTGAACACCTGTCGCCCGGCCTGAATACTGCATATGTAGTACCCCGCCGCCAGCCTGGCGCTGTCGGTATGGAAGGTATGCCGGTGCTGCCCTGCCGGCTGATAGCCCTCAAAGAGGGTGGCCACCGGCTGCCCTGCCAGGTTAAAAACCTGAACCTTGACGCGCATGCTCTCAGGCAGTATATAGTGGATGCCCACCTGCCCGCCTTCGTAAGACAGCCAGTAGTTCAGCTGCAGGCCCCGAGGCTCGAACACCGGCGTTGCGGCGCAGCTCAGGCCCAGCTGAGGCAGACGCTCGAACGACTGGCCCAGCACGCCATCCACTGTTTCCCCATCTATACACAGCCAGTTTTCCAGCACGGTGGCATAGATTTGCCGGAAGTCGGTACCGAAGCGCAGGTTGCCGACGGGGTCGAGGTTCTGCAGGTCGGGATCCTGGCCGATGAAGCCGTTGCCGTTCAGGCCTTCGCCGAACATCAGCAGGGGGGCGGCGGCGCCATGGTCGCAGCCGCCGGAGGCATTCTGTTCGATGCGGCGGCCGAACTCGGAGAAGGTCATGCTCAGCACATTGCCGGCCAGGCCGCCTGCGGCCAGGTCATCATAGAAAGCCTTCACGCCTTTCGCCAGGGTGTTGAGCAGGCCGGGATGGATGTTGTTCTGGTTGGCATGGGTATCGAAGCCGTCGAGGGTCACCATGTACAGCCGGGTACCCAGGCCGCCTTTGATGAGGCGGGCAACGATCGCCAGCTGGCGGGCAAAGTTGCTGTCATAATCCACGGCATTGGCAGAGGCATTGTAGGCATTGGAGATCACCCCCGCGTAGCGGAAGATGTTGTTGGCCACCGTGCGCATATACCCCACCTGTTCACCGTAGTAACAATCAGGCAGGACGCTGGTGTCGTAAAGTTCTCCGTTCTGAGCGATGTCGTAGAGGGTATTGGGGTCATCGACCACCACTCCCATATTGATCATATCCGAATTGGTAAAGACGAGGTTGCCCGCGCCCCCGATCTGAATGGCAGGCGGAATATCCGGCGGGTTGGACAGGTAGTCGGGAAACTGCCCTTCCAGGAAGCGGCCGAGCCATCCGGATTCCAGCGCCTGATCGGCGTCGCTGGCCGTCGACCAGATATCGGTAGAGCGGAAGTGCGAAAGGTTCTGATCGGGATAACCGACGCTGTTGGCCACTTTCATCTGCCCTTCCTGCCAGAGCGGCAGCACATCGCCCATCCAGTTGGGTATGCCGAACTCGTTGCTGAGGCTGGTAATGTCTGCCTGAGCTACCCGTATGGTGGGCCTGGCGGCCTGATAGGTTCCGTAATCGTAAAGAGGGATGATCATATTGAGGCCGTCGTTGCCTCCTTTCAGGCGAATGAGAACCAGGATGCGGCCTGTATTCGCGTTGGCCAGGGCCCAGCTCAAGGGCGAACTGGCCATAGCCGTAATGGGCGTCTTGCCCAGCAGCAGGGTAACGCTGCCGGCCAGGCCGAGGTTGCGGATGAACATGCGGCGGCTCCACAACTGGTGGTCGCGCTCGTGCGCCTGGCCGTGCTCCAGGGAGCTGCCGTGGCGGCTGGATTTAGAGGGTTTATGATGATCACACATGATGGTTCAGGATTTAGGTTAATTGAAATTCCGGAAGGCGGGCAATATACCGGATAAGGAAGGCCACCTGAACAGGAATGGTCTCCCAGTCGAGGTTCCACGCTCCGGTATCGTAGTAGTTCTGAGGCACTTCCCACTTCAGGGCGGCGGTGGCCCGTACGTAGGCGTCGGGCGTATCCAGCCCCGTCGGGATAAAATGGTCGACGAGGGCCCGGGCCACCAGGGCAGGGTCGTTGGAGTTGCCGCTCAGGCTTTTGGCCAGTTGCCGCAGGCCTTCCGGAGCATTTTCAAATAGGTAGAAAATGTAATAATCCATCCCCTGCCAGCGCCCGGCCATGGTATTGCTGTCGACCCAGCTGCGGTTGCCGGGCCAGCCGGCCACGTCGACAGGGCTGAACAGTTGCTGCCCCAGGTCGTAGGCCAGATAGGCAACGACCTGGACGACTTCGTCCGTATAGGGGAAACCCCCTTCCCGGATAAAGGTGAGGAAGTGCTCCAGCGGGCTCTTCACCTGGGTCCCGATGACGTACTCGTCGAAGAAGTGCTCACTCTTGAAGATCTGCCGGAATACCGGCGCCAGTTCGAAGTTGTTGTCGATGAAGGTTTGCGCCAGGCCGGCCACGATCTGATCGTCCACCTGAGGCTGTACGAATGCGGAGTAAATCCTGGCGCAGATGTGAGTGGCCACCTCCTGGGCGCGTTGTTCGAAGAGGATGTTGTGGACATCGTCGTAGCCCCAGTTTCCGGTTTGGCCAAAGATGGTTTTCAGGCCGTTATCGTGCAGCAGGGGCACAAAGTCGACAGGGCCGCAGTAAGGCAGGGGGTCGTTCCAGCCGGTGAGGGCCCGCGCCGTCTCCTGAATATCCATTTGCGTATAGTCGTTGTCCCGGCCCAGGGTGAACAGTTCGTAGAGCTCGCGGGCGTAGTTCTCGTTGGGTTCAAATACCGTATTCTGCACGCCGTTGAGGAAGACGAGCATGGCCGGCGTTTTGCCAATCTCGTAAACGAAGTCCCTGAAATTGCCCAGTGCGTACTGCTGAAGGAGCTTGTGATATTGGTATAGGTGGGAGGCGCATAGGTAGGCCTCGAACTTGGTCACAAAATGGTTGCTCCAGAAGAGGGCCAGTTTTTCACGGAAGCCGTTGGCCAGCATCTCGTTGGTCCACTGAATGATCCAGCTGACATACTGTTGCTGTATCTCTTCGTTAAAATTCTGGTAATCATCGACCGTCCAGTAGGCCCATTCCGGTTCGGGGGAAAGGGGCAGGGCCATGGCCTGATCGACCAGCGCGTCCACCAGCGCGGAGGGGTCCTGGGCGAGGGCTGCATCGATCTCCCCGGGGGCGCCCCCGAAGCCCATGCGGCGATAGAGGTGCTGGGCGCGCTTTTTGTTCCAGGGCGCCGCTCCCGAGGGCTGGTAGGGAGCGAGAGTACCCGTGGCGCAGTTGAGAATTGCTGTGCTCATGTCAACAGAGTTTTGGTATGGTAAAGAAACGGCTGAGGGGGGGGTAAACAGTATTATGAGGAAGTAAAGGTTAGGTTAAAAATGCTTTCGCCACTTCCTTCTTCAAAACTGCCTGCTACCCACAAAAACCAGCGCGCTACCCGAAAGTGGTTCGGATTGAATGAATTTAAGGCCAATTTTGGGGAAAACAATAGTTTTCAACACTAAAATTACCCAAACAATGACCGCTCCGATAAATGCCAGGTATGTAAGTCAAATCCTTCCTGCAACCTTATCTGCCAATTCCAATGCCCGGCCCGGCAATACCGAAGGCGCCCAGAGAAATAAAAAAGTACGTATCCTCTCCATCGACGGCGGAGGAATGCGGGGCATCATCCCGGCCACCATCGTGTGGCATCTGGAGCAACGCCTGCAGGAACGCACCGGCAACCCGGACGCCCGCATCAGCGACTATTTCGACTTCCTGGCCGGCACCAGTTCCGGAGGCATCCTGGTGTGTACCTATCTGATGCCAGACCCTCAGCGGCCCGGCCGTCCGAAACTCACGGCACGGGAGTCCCTGGCCATGTACCTCGATGAGGGTGGTTGCGGCATCTTCTCCCGTTCCTTCTATCGAAAACTCACCAGCATGATGGGCCTGCTGAACGAGAAATACTGCTCTCAGGCCCTGGAGAAGGCCCTGAAGCGCTGTTTTGGCGACAGCCGGCTGCGGGATTTCCTCAAACCCTGCCTGGCCACCGCCTACAACATCACCAGCCGGCGGGCCTTCTTCTTTACCAGCCTGGATGCCCGGCAGGACCCCGCTCAGGATTTCGAGGCCTGGGAAGTGGCCCGCGCCACAGCTTCCGCACCCTCCTTTTTCAGCCCGGCACGGGTCCATACTGCCGATGGCAGGGTGCTGCCCCTGGTCGACGGCGGCGTATTCGCCAACAACCCCGCCCTCTGCGCCTTTACCGAGGCTCAAAAGACCTGCTTTTCCCATTTGCCGGGCAGCGCCGGCAAAGCCGATCATCCCCGGGCGGAAGACATGCTTATCGTTTCACTGGGCGCCGGCGCCGACAAGGCCGGCTACGCTTATGAGGATGTAAAATCCAAAGGCATGGCCGGCTGGGTCCGGCCGATCATCGACATCCTCATGTCGGCCAGCACCGAAACGGTGGATTATCAACTGCGGGAGATGTTCACCTGCCAGCCCGGCGGCCGATACTACCGCATCAACCCTCCGCTGGGAGAAGCCGAAACGGCAATGGACAATATCTGCCCGAAGAACCGCCGGGCACTACATCAGGCGGCACTGGATCATATCCGGAAAAACCGGGAAACCATGGAAGAGATCGTGGATCAGC
Source organism: uncultured Phaeodactylibacter sp. (assembly GCA_964488965.1). Classification (GTDB taxonomy): domain Bacteria; phylum Bacteroidota; class Bacteroidia; order Chitinophagales; family Saprospiraceae; genus JACJXW01. Next base: position 13,825 of record CAZAXA010000061.1, read on the forward strand.
TGATCCGGAATCATTAATACCGCTCATTGCCATGTTCATCCACCCGTTTCCAGATGAAGTCCTGACGGCCGTCGATCATATCGATGGCCGTCATGTTTATGCGGTGGGTCATGTTCATGTACTGTTGAACCATCATGGCCTCCGTTTCATCCAGGTTCAGTTCCCCCCGGAAGCGGAAGTGTTCTTCCTCGCCATTACTCAAAAGTGTAAGGCTGTTCCGTCCAATCTCCGTGATCGCGCCGGTATAAAAAACGGCCTCTTCTGTGCTGATGTCCTTCAATGTCAGCTCATTGCCATTGACGGTGTAGTGGCCCCAGCGGAAAAAATCCGGGTCGCCGGGCAGGCGGATGATCATGATGCCCAGGCTGGGCATGAGTTTAAGGATGGTCCCTGCAGACTGCCAGGCGCCGCCCAGCTTGCGGTAGTTTTCCCAGGACAGGAGGGTGGCCTGCTGGTTTTGGTCAAGGACTCCTTTTCCTTGGTAATGATACCGGTTGTTCTCTCCGGCTTCCTGGTTGTACAGCAGGAAGCTGTTGCTGCTCAGAGCGCTGATGGGAAAGCTGCTCCGGGTATCGTTCCTGAGGTCGTAGAGGCTCAAGGTGGAGCCGTCAAATTCGTATATGCCCATGCCGGTCACCGGTTCTATGCCGTACTCGGCCCCGTTGAGGAAGCTCAGAATGGAGTAGAAATATCCATCTTCGGTGAAAATGAGCGTTTCACTGTCGTACCCCTCATTTTTATCCAGAGAGCATTCCCAGGCGCCCACAAGGGATGGTTGGGCGGTGAGAGAAGCAGACAGAAGAACAAACAGGAGGAAATAAAAAAAAGCCGATCTCATGGTGATAGCATTTAGGTGAATAAATGAAACACCACAAAGATCGGCTGGAAGAGGAGGTTGGGTTTTAGATGAGGTTGCAAAGGTTTGTAAAATTGTCGCAACAAGACGCGACACTGTAAAGTGCGAAACAGGGTGGGTTCCAAACTAACTCTCCTCTCCTCTTCCATCCCCTAACATCGTGTTTTCATTTTTTGGTGTTAAAGCGGCTTAATTTAGAACTATGGGCCGTGCAAAAAGGGTATTTTGAAAACTGAAGTTCTTTCCCCAAGCGCTCATTCACCAAAACCGATCCATATGAGACGCACTTTTTTATTCCCAATGTTGTCTTTAGCGGCATTGACTGTTGCCGGCGCCCTTGTTGGGACGGTACACACACCCATCGGTTTCTTTGCTTGAGTCAGGCTTAACTGTTGATGCTGAAGCTGATATGATGGAAACAACAGCTAATGCGCCGTTGCAACCGGTTACTACGCCGGGAGATCCGGAAGGGCCAAAGAGAAATATTAACGCCGCCGACCGGTTTGGAGACTCCTACACTACAGAGATGTTGAGAAGTGTGGGTGCAGATTCCTGCGGGTGTGATGGAAGCTCTGGTATATTCAGCCTTGCCTTTCAGGATATTTGCAGCGACAGAGGCTATGGGTTTGACGGCCCGAACGCCGGCACGGCCCGGAAAAATGTCGTTTGCAGGGTATTTGCCGGCCTATCGCGCCTATTGAACCCCTCCGGTGGCCTGCCGGACGGCCTGGTGCGGATCGAGATACTCGAATCAGAAGGGGAAGGCGTAGACGTCATGTCTGCCAGCCAGGTGGCAACCGCTTCTCCTGTGATCCTGACGGGGTTTGCAGAGGGAATAGCAGCCGGCCAGGTACTGAAAACCATACAGAGCGGGGTAGATGCCTATGTGGGCGTTAATGATTTTCCGTCTCAAAATCCTTATGCCGATTTTAGGAAAGAGGGGCTTGATCTCATCAGGCTCGATATCAGCAAAATCTTCGTAGTCCGCCTTTTGACGAATAGAAAACAGCCTATTGAACAGAATACCGTCTGGCCGGTCAATTCTTCCCGTTTTGATTAGTTCCCTGTTAAATGTCCCCTTGAGCCCTGAATGCGTTGCCGCAGTCAACCCCTTAAAAGCCAGATAAGAAGAAACTACATAAAGACAGGCATAATACATCCGATTAGCTGCTGCATTCCATCTTTCTTCTTTAACAAGGTATTAGGCTGAATCTTACTTTCTCAATGGCTACTAAGTTATTCCTTATTCTTGTCACAACCCTAAGAGCCCGCCGGCGCCGGGGTTTTCTTCGAAGGCTGGAAGACAGAGGCTGTGGCAGTGCGAAGCGCCCGCCGCATCAGCCGGTTGATCAGCCTCATAAAATTGGCGCCGCTGAGCGGCGCCAGGGCGATCAGGCCGTGGCCCTGGGTGTAGCCCGGATTGGCCTGGGTGTAAAAGCGGATGTCGGGGTCTTCCTGATACTTCAGGGGGATGTGGATGCAGGGATCGTTGACGAGCACCTGGTCTTTGCACACGGTGCCCAGGCCCGGGTTGAATTGATCTCCGTAGTGTTTCTGGCCGATATGGCCGATCACCTTCCGGATGTGTTCCGGCGTCTCCATCCGGCGGGTGGGGTAGTATTCTTCCAATGACTTGGCGAAGACCAGGTAGGCCTTGTAGGTGAGCGTATCCGCCCAGAAGAAGGTTTTGGAGGAGAGGATCTCCCGCCAGAACTTCAGATACAGCTTCATGCCGGTAACTGCGATCAGCGACTTGCCGCGATGCGCCGCATCGATGACCGTCTGGCCGAAGTAGATGAACAGGTGCTTCTCCCCGTCGATCACCGCCCGGCCGATGCGCAGGCCGGTGAAGCCGACGATCCTGCCATCGATAGTGTACATGGAGTAGTAATTGTTTTTGGCGATACGCGCCAGGAAAGATTCTTTGGTATAGTGGTAATAGTGGCGGTAAACACTCCACATTTCTTCTTTAACGGCGTCGGAGAATTGGTTGCTGACGATGCTGGCCTGAATCTTTGGATTACTCATTTTCCCGAGGTTTTGAACTGTTTTTGTGTATTTACAGTCCAAAAATGCCCGGAAATCAGGCTTTTCCCAGTGGCCCCGGAGCGGTGTGCAGCTTCTGGGGGGTAGTGTGCAGGATGGAGGGGGTAAGTGGCGAAAGGCGTTCTTTAAAGGCTGCATACCTGAAGGAATGAGGGAGTGACAGAGTGAACGACTCACTTTAAAGAAGAACCTCTGTCTCCGTTATGGCCTTTCTGCTTCCCGAAGATTTACTAAATTGCATCCACGGAAACATCATTCCCCAAATGAATAAAGAAAGCCAGGCCCTTTTGGAAGCATTACTGGCCGGTGACGATGAGGGCATCCGGGAGATTTATCGGTTGTACCTCTCCCGGGCGGCAAACCTCATCATCCGCAACGGCGGCAATGCCGACGACGCCAAAGATATTTTCCAGGAGGCGCTGATCATCATTTATGAAAAGGCCGGCAAGCCCGGTTTTCAGCTTAACAGTTCCCTGTACACCCTTATCTACGGCATCTGCCGAAACCTCTGGGGCAACCGCCTGCAAAAAAAGTCGAGCGGCAACGTAACCTTATCCGATGATGACAAATACAGATTTGACCACGATACAGATATAGAAAAGTCGATTGAAGAAGCGGAGAAAAACCGGATTTTCTGGGATGCCTTCGACCAGCTTGGCGACGACTGCCGGAAGTTGATGCGGCTTTTCTTTGACAAGGTACGGATGGAAAAAATAACGGAATTGATGGGCTTCGGCAGCGTTAGTTATGCCAAGAAGCGAAAGTTTCAGTGCAAGGAACGCCTGGTCAGCCTCATTAAGGCCGACAGCCGGTTTCAGGAGTTGAAGCTGTAGGCTTATTTAATCAGATGTCATGAACAAAGAGCAACTATATGAGGCCATAGAAGCTTACCTTGAAGGAAAGCTGGCGGCAGAAGACCGCCAGGCTTTTGAAAAAGAAATGGCTGCCGACCCACAACTCAAAACGGAGGTAGCTCTCCACCGGAGGATGCAGCAGGAACTGGGCAAATCCGCCAAGGCTGAACGGAGGGAACAGATCCGGCAGATCGCCCGGGATTTCCCTCTGGAGCAAAGAACCCGCAGGGCTGCTGTATTCTGGCTGATACCGCTGTCGGGAGCAGTGGCCGCGGCCATCATCGGGGCCGTTATCTGGTGGGCCTTGCCCCGCTCCGGCCAACCTGCCTGGCAGCAGGAACAGGGCCCGGCCATCGCAGCCGATAGCCTCCCCGGCGAGCAGGCGGCAGTTCCGGATTCCCTGATCGCCGCCAAACCTGAACCGGCAGAGGAGAAAGCGCCTCCTGCCGCGCAACCGCAAAAAAAGCCTTCCGCTGCTCCACCGGCGGCCGACCCCTTCCGCCCCAATCCCCAGCTGGAGGGCCTGATCGCTGCTGAAGCCCGCGACGCCGGCTTTCTCATTTCCGCCACCGCCGAGGTGGCGCCTACAACTTCAGAGAACTTCCGGGCCACCGTGGCCGGCACACTGCGCTCGGGCCTGGCAACCGAAGGCGCCCGCATCCAGTTGGCCATATATGACAACCGGCCGGACTCCTACCGGGAGGAACGCCCGGCAGCTAACATTCCTCTTGAATTACAGCGGCTGGACGACGAAGAGGTACAGGGTTTTGGCAAGATGAAAAACTATACCTTTGAAGAGGAGGTGGCAAAGGAATTACCGCCCGGGCTATATTATTACGTGATTAAACGCGAAGGGGAAGACAAGCCGCTGTTCATCGGTAAAATGGAAGTGAGAAAGGTGGACTGTGCCACACTAACGGACAGTTTTCAACAGACATGATTATACTCCGCT
>CAZAXA010000062.1:0-3181 GCA_964488965.1 uncultured Phaeodactylibacter sp.
CCCCTGCCAGGGCGTCAACTGCAATGACGGCAACCCCTGCACCATCGACTTCTGCAATCCCAATACGGGCGACTGCATCCACCTGCCCGGCGACTGCAACGACGGCGACCCCTGCACCATCGACTTCTGCAATCCCTATACCGGGGAATGCATGCACAAGCCGAACCCCAATTGCAATCCCTGCCAGGGCGTCAACTGCGACGATGGCGACCCCTGTACCATCGACTCCTGCGACCCCAATACAGGCGCATGCATCCACAAGCCTAAAAACTGCGATGACGGCGACCCCTGCACCATCGACTCCTGCAACCCCTACACCGGCGCCTGCATCCACAAGCCGAACCCCAACTGCAACCCCTGCCAGGGCGTCAACTGCGATGACGGCAACCCCTGCACCATAGACTTCTGCGACCCCAATACCGGCGCATGCATCCACAAGCCCAGGAATTGTGACGACGGCGACCCCTGCACCATCGACTCCTGCAACCCCTATACCGGCGCCTGCATACACAAGCCCGACCCCAACTGTACGCCCTGCCAGGGTGTCGACTGTGACGACGATGACCCCTGCACCATCGACTATTGTAATCCCTACACCGGTAACTGCATTCACAAACCGCGGGATTGCGATGACGGCAACCCCTGTACTACCGACTATTGCAATCCTTACAACGGCGCCTGCATACACAAGCCGATACCCAACTGCAACCCCTGCCAGGGTGTGAACTGCAACGACGGCGACCCCTGCACCATCGACTCCTGCGACCCCTACACGGGGCAGTGCCTCCACACGCCCCACCCCAGTTGCCAGCAGGCATGCAGCTTCACCCAGGGCTTCTGGGGCAATGCCGGCGGCTCCTTCAACGGGCAGACGACCACGCAGATCCTGCAGGGCATCCTGGCCAACGGGCCCCTGGTAGTAGGCGTGGTTGGCCACCGCTCCATCTCCATCAGCCTGGCCAACCTGGACTGCGTGTTCACCCTGCTGCCGGGCGGCGGCACTGCGGCGGCCCTCCCGGCCAATACGGGCGATATCAACGTCCAGGAACCCAACTGCGCCATAGCTCCCATACCTGCTTATGGCGACGGGAGGATACAAAATATCCTTCTCGCCCAGACGATGACGCTGGCCCTGAATGTGCGCTACGACGTCAACCTGCGCAACCTTCCGCTGGAAGACGCCTGTATCAGTTTCCCGGCCGTCATCCTGAACAGCCTGCCGGCCAACCCGACCGTGCTCGACCTGCTCAACCATGCCAACCGGGTGCTGGCAGGGCTGGCCAACACGACGCCCAGCACCGTCTCCGCCGCCGTGGCCACCGTCAACGAGTTCTTCGACGAATGCCACCAGATTTGCACCGACATGGCCCGGCCCGGCGAGCAGGGGCCGGAGGCAATGCCGGGATCAGATGAAGCGCGGGCCTTCGCCGAAGACGGCCTCCACCTCTACCCCAACCCGACAAGCGGGGAACTCATGGTGAGCCTGAAGCAATACCAGGGGCTGCCGGCAAGGCTGATCGTGTACAGCATGCTGGGCGGGCTGGTTCATGAACAGGAATTTTCGGAATTACCCGCCGAGGCGGTTCGCCTGGAGCTGTCGGGCCTCAGCAGCGGGCTGTATTTCCTGAAAGTCCGCATCGCCGGCGAACAGGAAATGGGCAAAGAATTTGTCCTCAACAGGGATTAATACAGGAAAATACCGGCCCTGTGCTGGTTTTTGTGCGATTTGTGCGTGTGTTGTCAATTAAATCTTTGTAACTTACACGCATATTATAATGGGGAATCTTTATGGCGCTCCGCCGCAATTGAAGGCAGAGCGCCATTTTTTATGCCCGGGCTTGCCGCCTTTCCTTCCCCGCAGCTTTTTCATTATGCAAATCGGTTCATACCTTTGCCGGGAAAGGGTAAATACCGGCCAGCGGCCTTCGCTGGCGCCCTGCTTCAAAACAAAACGAAACCACCTGTATGAAAAGGTTTGAAGCCCTGGACGCATTTCGCGGGATGACCATTTTTCTGATGATCATCGTTAACACGCCGGGAGACTGGTCGGCAACCTTCTCTCCTCTGCTCCATGCGCAATGGCATGGGTTCACGCCTACCGACCTGGTTTTCCCCTCTTTTCTCTTTGCGGTGGGCAACGCCATGGCCTTTGCCAACCGGAAGTGGGAGGGCAAGCCTTTCAGCGCCTATTTCCAGAAAGTACTGCGCCGTACGCTCCTCCTTTTCCTGCTGGGTTTTCTAATGTACTGGATACCTTTCTTCAAGTGGAGCGGCGATGGCGGCCTGGTTCCCATCCCCTTTGCCGAAACCCGCATCTTCGGAGTGCTGCAGCGCATCGCCCTCTGTTATTTCGCCGCCGCCCTGATGATCCGTTTCCTCTCCGGGCGGGCCCTGTTGATCTGGTCCGCGGTTTTTCTGGCCGCCTACTGGTTCCTGCTCTATGCTTTCGGCGATTATACCCTGGAAGGCAATGCCGTGCTGAAGCTGGACAAATTCCTCCTGGGTGAAAAACACCTTTATATGGGGGAAGGCGTGCCTTTTGACCCGGAAGGCCTGCTGAGCACGCTGCCGTCCATAGTGAACGTCATCGCCGGCTACCTCTTCGGCGCCTATCTGGCGCGCGGGCCGGTGGATTACGAAAAGATCGCCAAAACCATGATGGCGGGCCTGGGGCTGCTGTTTGCCGCTTATCTCTGGGACTTCGGTTTTCCCATCAACAAGAAGCTGTGGACGAGCTCCTACGTCCTGCTGACCGTCGGGATAGGCCTGCTGGCCATGGCCCTCATCCTGTACAGCGCCGAACTGGCGGCCCGCAAGGTGAACTACCGGTTTTTCCTGATCTTCGGCATGAACGCCCTGTTCATCTACCTGCTGTCGGAATACCTGGCCATTTTCATGCACTTCATCCGGGTGGAGGAAGGAGTTTCCCTGTACAGGTTCACGTACCGTTCCCTGTTCGAATGGATGGGGCCTTATATCGGCTCGCTGGCCTTCGCCCTGGCCTTCACGCTGCTGTGCTGGGCGGCAGGCTGGTGGTTGTGGAAGAGGAATATATATATTAAGGTGTAATTCTACTTTGAACTTTAACTGGAGCGCGGGCCTCCAGGTCCGCGAGTATGAAAAAATAAATCTTGAAATCTCATAAAATTCTATCACTTTGGAGGGCAGCGGGCCTGGAGGC
>CAZAXA010000062.1:3281-18379 GCA_964488965.1 uncultured Phaeodactylibacter sp.
CCGCTCTCCAGGACCATTGGAAGCATGTGTGTTTCGATCATGCGGGCGGCTTTGGAGGGCAGCGGGCCTGGAGGCCCGCTCTCCAGGACCATTGGAAGCATGTGTGTTTCGATCATGCGGGCGGCTTTGGGGGGCAGCGGGCCTGGAGGCCCGCTCTCCAGGACGTCCAAAATTTTAAAGTTTCATCTGCCCCTTGCATAATAATAGAAATTCAAAGTAGAATTAAGTACCTGGGCCGAAATAGTGAAATACGTTGAATACCTATCACCTCCAAACTCCCTAACCATGCCAGACGCAACCAAAAAGTACACGACCATCCATTACCAGGGATACCTGGAACTGGAAAAGATCCTCGACGCGCAGCATCCCCGTTCGGCGGAACTGGAAGACAAGCCCGCCCATGAAGAAATGCTGTTCATCATCGTCCATCAGGTCTATGAACTCTGGTTCAAGCAGATCATCCACGAGCTGGCGTCCGTCGTGGAGATGTTTGAAAAACAGTGGGTCGACGAGCGCAACATCGGCATTGCCGTGGCCCGCCTGGAGCGCATCGCCGAGATACAGAAGCTGCTCATCCAGCAGATCCGGATCATGGAAACCATGACGCCGCTGGATTTTCTGGACTTCCGCAGCTACCTCTTCCCGGCTTCCGGCTTCCAGAGCTTCCAGTTCCGCAAGGTCGAAGTGATGCTGGGCCTGAGGGCCGATAACCGGATGACTTACAACGAAGCGCCCTATACCGTTGTTTTTACTGATGAACAAAAGCGGGAGCTGGAGCAGCTCGAAAAGGGCCCCACCCTGTTCGGCGTGGTGGAAGCCTGGCTCGAACGCACGCCCTTCCTGGAGTTCAGGGGGTTCCGCTTTCTGGAGTATTACCGCTCGGCCGTGAAGAACATGCTGGACCGGGAACGCGCCGCCATAGAGGCCACTGAATACCTTGGCCCCGATAAAAAGGCCATGCGCCTGCAGATGCTCGGCAGCACGGACACCTATTTCCAGTCCGTCCTGGATGCCGCCGCCCACCGCCGCATGCGCGAAGAAGGCAATCTGCGCTTGTCCTATAAAGCGACCATCGCCGCCCTGCTGATCAGCCTCTACCGCGACGAGCCCATCCTGCAGATGCCCTTCAAGCTGCTCATGGGCCTGATGGATATCGACGAAATGCTGACCACCTGGCGCTACCGCCACGCCCAGATGGTGATGCGGATGCTGGGCCGGAAGATCGGCACCGGCGGTTCCAGCGGTTACGACTACCTGCACGCCACCGCGGTGAAACACCACATCTTTAAAGACCTGCACAATATCTCCACCCTGTTGATCCCCCGGTCGGAACTGCCGGAGCTGCCCCGTGAACTGAAGGAGGAACTGGGCTTTCATTATTCCCAGAAGGGTTAATATCATAAAGGGTACGACTATGAAAATAATAATCATCAATGCAATGGTATTCGCCGGGCTGGCCGTGGGGGCCTTCTTCCCCTCTTTCGCCCAGGATGCCAACCAGAAAAAACGAGCGGCCATGGTAAAATACCAGGTCGAGAACCGGGGCGTCAGGGACGAAGCCGTCCTGAAGGCGATGCGCCTCGTGCCGCGCCATTTGTTCGTCCCCGAAAGTTATCAGAACCGGGCCTATGACGACGGCCCGCTGCCCATCGGCTACGGGCAGACCATTTCGCAGCCCTACATCGTGGGTTATATGACCGAGGCCATCCAACCGCAGCCCGGCTTCAGGGTGCTGGAGGTCGGCGCCGGCTCCGGCTATCAGGCGGCGGTGCTGGCAGAGATCGTGGACAAGGTCTGCACCATCGAGATCGTGGACGAGCTGGGCAGGCAGGCCAGGGCGCGCCTTAATAAAATGGGCTATGATAATGTTGAAGTCCGGATCGGCGACGGTTACTACGGCTGGAAGGAATATGCCCCGTTTGACGCCATCATCGTCACCGCCGCGGCAGAGTTCATTCCCCCTCCCCTGCTCGAGCAACTGAAGCCGGGAGGTAAAATGATCATTCCCATAGGCTCCCCCTTCATGGTGCAGACGCTCATGCTGGTAGAAAAGGAAGGAAAAAAAACCAGGACGCAGAGCCTCTTTCCCGTGCGGTTTGTACCTTTTACGAGGGGAAGGGAGTGAGGGGCGATCAACCACAACCCCAAAATACCACAACACCGAAATACCCCAAAATACCCCAACACCGAAATACATGCCCCATGCCTCCCTCCCCGCGCTGCTATTTCTCTCTCGGCCTGCTCACCATGGCGGTCATTGCCTATGAGCTGACGCTCATTCAGGTATTTTCCATCACCCAGTGGTATCATTTTGCCTATATGGTGATCTCGGTGGCCATGCTGGGGTTCGGGGCGGCGGGAACCTTTCTGGCCCTGTTCGAGAAGCGTTTGCTGGCCCGGTTCAGCCAGGCTTTTTCCATACTGTTGTTCCTGAGCGGGGCCTGCATGGCGATGGCCAATGTGCTGGCACAGGCGGAGCTGGCCCGTTTCGACACCTATCTGTTGTTCAGCGACAGCCGGCAGGCGGGGAGGCTCCTGCTCACTTACCTGCTCTTTTTTACTCCGTTCTTTCTGGCGGCGCTGGCCATCGGGCTGGCTTTTGTGCGCTTCAGCCGGCAGATCGGCCAGTTGTACTTCGCCGACCTGCTGGGTTCCGGCCTGGGCGGCCTGCTCGGCCTGGCGCTGCTTTGGCATTTTCTGCCCGGCCAACTGACGGGGCTGATCGCCCTTTTGCCGCTGGTGGCGGGCATCCTGTCGGCGCAGAGGCCCTGGAGCAGAGCAGTAATGGCGACGGCCGCCCTTTCCTTCCTGCTCGTTGGGGCGGCCATCCTGCAACCGGCCCGCCTGCAGCCTTCTCAATACAAAAGCATCAGCGCCACCCTGCTGCTGCCGGAAGCAAAAGTGGAAACGGAACGCAGCAGCCCTCACGGCCTGATACAGGTGGTTTCTTCTCCGGCGCTGAGGTATGCCCCGGCGTTGAGCCTGGCCTATCAGGGAAGCGTACCCGTCCGGAAAGCCATCTTCAACAACGGGGAATGGGTGGGAGCGCTTAACCCGGCGCCCCGGCCGGATTCCGTGCACATGCTGGACTTTACCACCGGCGCCCTGCCCTACCGGCTCCGGCGCCCGGAAAAAGCGCTGATCCTCAACGCCGGCGCCGGCGAGCAACTGGCCCATGCCCTGGCCAATGGCGTGGGCGAAATTGCCGTGGTGGAAGCCAACCCGGTGATTCTGTCGCTGCTCCGGAACGAGCTGGCGGCTGAGACGGACAGCCTGCTCTTCCGGCCGGGCGTCCGCGTCTACGAGTTGGAAGCGCGCACCTTCCTGATGGCCGATACGTCCGCCTACGGCCTGATCGTGCTTCCCATGACGGGAACTTTCGGCGGGGGCGCCGGCCTGAACGCCATGCAGGAACAGTACCTGCTGACCATCGAGGCCTTCCGGGAGATGTGGAACAGGCTGGGCCCGGACGGCATGATCGCCGTCAGTTGCTGGATGGACTACCCTGCCCGCAACCCGCTCAAGATACTGGCCACGCTGATGGAAGTGCTTCAGGCCGAAGGCATCAGGGATGCCAGGCAGCACCTCGCCGCCGCCCGCAGCTGGGGAACCGTAACCTTTCTGCTGAAAAAGTCTCCGTTGAGCGCCGCCGAAACGGCCAGGGCCAGGGCCTTCTGCCGGGAGATGCTTTTCGACCCTTTGATCCTGGGGGGGCTGAGGCCCGAAGAGCGGCAGCAATACAATGAGATGCAGGACCCGCTGTTTTTCGAATATATCGACACCATCCTCTCTCCGGGGCGGGAGGCCTTTTACGACGCCTACGATTTTAATGTGCGCCCCGCTACCGACAACCGCCCCTATTTTTCCCAGTTCCTGCGCTGGGCGAGCCTGCCCGCCCTGGCCGCGCAGTGGAGCAACCGGCAGTTGCCATTCCTGGAGGCCGGTTATCTCGTCGTCGTGCTCACCTTTGTGCAGATTTTGCTCACTGCCCTGGTATTGATCCTGGCGCCCCTTTTCCGCATCGGCTTCCGCGGCGGGCAAAAGAGATGGAGCCTGTTGTATTTTGGCAGCCTGGGCCTGGGTTATATGTTTATCGAGATCGTGCTCATCCAGCAATTCATCCTGTTCTTCGGGAAGCCGGCCTTTGCTACTGCCGCCGTCATCAGCGGCCTGCTGATCGCCTCCGGAGCGGGGAGCTGGTATTCCTCCCGCCTGGCCCTCAGCCCCCGGCGCCTCCGGCTCATCGCCTGGCTCATCGCCCTCCTGGTAGTGCTCTACGCAGGCCTGGCCCGGCCCTTGCTGCTGAACGCCGTAGCCCTGGGGCCGGGCGCCAAACTTACCCTCCTGTTGCTGCTCACCAGCCCCATAGGCTTCCTGATGGGGATGCCCTTCCCCCTGGGTATCCGCCTGTTGTCGGAAAAGCGCCGGGGCAATATTCCATGGGCCTGGGGCGTCAACGGTTTCCTCTCCGTCATCAGCGCCGCCCTGGCCACCATCATCGCTACCGAACTGGGGTTCCGGTGGGTGATGGCCCTGGCCGCCGCCGCCTATATCCTGGCGGGAATAGTCAGCTCCGGCCGGGCTTTGCGCAGCCATGCAAATTAGAACACAGGCCTTCGTAACAAAGCTGTGGGCCAGACCGTATAAGCCCTTGAAAACATTTACCCAAAAATTGCCGGAACGGCCCGGTATGATGACAGCAAAGATTCTTATTCCTAAAAATCGAACAAACATGCATCTGAAAAGTACCAGGATTTTAATGGCCCTGCTGGCCCTGGCGGTGGGCATAGCGTCTCAGTCCTGCGTCTCACACAGGGATCTGATCACGTTGAACGAAGGCGACTACGGCCCCGAAGAGCTGATAGCTGACAGTGTCCTTCAGATCGCGCCAAATCCGGCCTTTGAAACATACAAGATCCGGCCTCATGACCAGCTCATGATCAGGATCAACGCTTTTGACGGCAGCACCGAAGAGTTTCTCAACCGCGAATTCAGCAGCGGCGAGAACACCCCGAACATCAGGAACCTGCCGGAAGATATCTACTTCAGGAGTATCAGCGTGAGCGATTCGGGCACTATTGCCCTGCCCCTGCTGGGAGAAATGCATGTAGAAGGGCTCACCACGGATGAACTGAAGAACCAGTTGGATGAGAACTACAAACCCTACCTGCGGTTCGTATCCACCAGGGTCAAGCTCGCCAATATGCGGGTAACGGTGCTGGGAGAGGTCGCCAAACCCGGCGTTCATTATTTATACCAGGAGCGCAATACCATCCTGGACGCCATCGGCCTGGCGGAAGACTTTACCGAATTCGGCAACCGGAAAAGGGTAAAACTGATCCGGCAGACCGAATGGGGCTCCAAAACCGCCTATATAAACCTGAGCCGGCCCGAATTTGCGGCAACAGAATTCTTTTATGTGCAACCTAACGACATAATCTACGTAGAACCCCTGAAGGCAAAATCCTTTGACGTAAGTTCAGAGTCAGTCGGGATCGTATTGTCAACGATCTCACTGGGAGCCTTGCTGGCAAATATTTTTCTCAGAAAATAATCCCTAAACATTTCGCCCCTATACTATTTTTTTAACTACAAGGGCGCCGTTTAGAACAACTCTATACTTATGGAAAGCCCAAAGTTTAACAACATCGGCGACGGCCTGAACCTGGCCAGTTTAGCCAAGAAAATATGGGAGAAGAAGCTGTTCTTTGCCGCCAGCGTGATCCTGTGCGTAGGCATTGCCTGGATATACGGCAAGATAACCGCTCCTGTCTATGAGGTGAAAGCCAGCCTGCTCATCGACTCTTCCGGCAGCAGCCGGAAACTTGGCGAAAGCAAGTACGTGGAAGGCGGCGTCGGCCTCATCGATATGGAGAAGAACCTCTTCAATGAAATGGGCATCATCAAGTCCTACAACCTTTTGGAAAAGACGATGCGGGACCTGGATTTTCAGGTTTCCTACTACGTCGGCAAATGGTATGAGGAGCGCGAGGCCTATGGTTATTTCCCTTTCGAAGTGGAGCTGATCGACACCAGCGCCCAGATGTTCAACACCCGCTTCTACGTGGAGGTGCTCTCCGGCCAGAAATACCGGCTTACGGTAAAGGCAAAAAAATTCAGGGTGTCCAACCCCTCCACCGGCGCCGTCCGGGAAGTGGAAAGGGATTTCGAATTCTCTGAAGTGTTTCCCTTCGGCAAGGAAGTGGTGCACGACTACTTCAATTTCATCATCAAAAAGCCCGGCTACAAGGTCGTCCTGGAGGATTTTGAAGGCCGGGATTTGTCTTTTCAGGTCCACAGCATCTCTGGCCTGGCCAAGGCATATGCCGCCAAGCTGGATGTGCAGCAGGCCGATGTGAACGCCAGCATCCTGGTGCTGCGCACCGAGGGCCAGGTGCCTCAGAAGGAGATCAATTTTCTCAATAAGCTCTCCGAACATTATATTCAGAGCAAGCTGGAGGAGCGGGACAATATTGCCATGAGCAAGGAAGCCTTCATCCGGGAACAACTGGCCGGCGTTACCGACTCGCTGGCCAAGGCGGAACTGAGGCTGGAGGCCTTCCGGAGGAATGCCCAGGCGGTCGACCTCACCCAGACGGCCTCCAATGCCCTCACTCAGGTACAGAACCTGCAATCGTCCAAAGCTCAGCTCGATCTGAAGGCCAAATACTACAATTCCCTGCTTCAGTATCTCAGCGACAGCACGAACATCGACCAGATCGTCGCTCCTTCCGCCGCCGGCATTGACGACCCGCTGCTGAATGAGAACCTGCTGGAACTGAAGCGCTTGTATGCTGAACGTTCCCGCCTGAACTACTTCAAAGGCGCCAAGAGCTACGACCTGGAACTCATCAACCAGCAAATACGGACGACGACCCGCTCTCTTCGGGAGAACCTGAGAAACCTGATCTCTTCCTCCCATCTGGCCGCCAGCAACCTGGACAACCAGATCACTTCCTACGAAGGTACCATCAGCCAGTTGCCGAGCAGTGAAAAGCAGTTGCTCAACTATCAGCGCAAGAGCAACCTGTACGAAAACCTGTTCAACTACCTCAGCCAGGAGCTCGCAAAAACAGGTATTGCCCGCGCCGAGGACATTCCGGACGCCAAGGTGCTGGACGCCCCGCGCATGGTGGGTACCGGGCCGGTAGCGCCCCAAAAAGGCCTGCTCATGATCCTGGGCTTCCTGATCGGCCTGATCCTCCCCCTGGGCATGGTCATCATTCAGCAGTCCATGGACGAAAAGATACAAAACGCCACCCAGTTGGAAGCTTACTCCAAAATCCCACTGGCGGCCAGTATCGCCCATGACTATTCCGACGCCAAGCCTTCCCTGACCAACGAGGGCAACCTGGAATGGCAGGTGCAGGAATCGTTCCGGGATTTGTGCGCCAGGATACAGTTCCTCATTCCCGACCATTCGCAGAACGTCATTGGCCTGACTTCCACCGTCCCCAATGAGGGCAAGACTTTCTGCGCCCTCAACCTGGCGGTCAATTTCGCCAAGGGCGGCAAAAAAACGATACTGCTCGACTCGGATTTCCGTGTTCCCAGCCAGCTGAAAGAAGACGGCTCCCTGAAAAAGCAGGGCCTTTCCGATTATCTGAAAAGCGAATCGGTAAGTAAAGACGACGTCATCCATATCAATGAATACCTGCCCAGCCTGCATTATATCCCGACGCGCATCGAGGAATTCACCAACCCTCAGGAGTTGCTCACCAACCCGAAACTGGGGGCGCTCATCGAGCAACTTAAAGGGGAATACGATTACGTTATCATCGATTCTCCGGCAGTCGGCCTGGTTTCAGACTTCCTGCTGGTGTCCAGGTTCATTGATATTCACCTGTTCGTCATCCGCAGAAAAATATCCAAGCTGTCCTTCCTGAACGGGCTGGAAAAGCTGAGAAAGAAAGGAAAAATGAAAAATACCTATCTCATTTTCAACGACGCCATCGGCAAGTCCTTCAAATATGGCTACGGCGACTATGGGTACGGCTACGGCTATGGATACGGCTACGGGAAAAAGAACGGCAAAAAGAGGAGCTTCCTGAAGAACGGAAAAGTAGCCGATAAGGCAAAAGACGTGAGAGAGTGAAAGTTACAGGGTTTTATTGTTATGCGGATCCGGAGCTATCCGGATCCGCATAACAACACAACAAATACAGCAATACAACAATACCCCCCCATAAACCAGCCGCTGCTGAGCGCATTCCCCCCTTCGCGCCATCGATCCCGGCGGCTCTGAACACAGCTTCTTTCTCCTTGAGCTTTGACATGCGGCCATCTGCTTCCATAAATGGAAAATGACAGCTTGACAATTTTTTTTCACTACTACAAATTAATCAACATTTATCATGAAAAAGACCGCAATTGTATGTGGAGCAGGGGGCTTCATCGGGGGCCATTTGGTTAACCGCCTGCAGGCGGAAGGCTACTGGGTCCGCGGAGTGGACCTGAAAGAACACGAATACGGCAACAACAATGCCGATGATTTTGTGATCGGTGACCTTCGGGACCCCCGCGTTTGTGAATCGCTCTTTGACCGCAAGATCAACGAAGTCTATCAACTGGCTGCGGATATGGGCGGCGCCGGCTATATTTTTACCGGCGACCACGACGCCGTAGTGATGCACAACTCGGCGCTGTGCAACCTGAACATGCTGGAAGCCAGCCACATCAACGGGGTGGACAAGATTTTCTACTCCTCCTCGGCCTGTATGTACCCCGAATACAACCAACTGGACCCGGACAACCCCAAGTGTTCGGAGGACTCCGCCTATCCCGCTGCTCCGGACAGCGAGTACGGATGGGAAAAGCTGTTCAGCGAGCGCCTGTACCTCTCCTACATGAGGAACTACGGTATGGAGGTGCGCGTGGCCCGCTTCCACAACATCTTCGGCCCTCAGGGCACCTGGGACGGCGGCCGTGAAAAGGCCCCGGCAGCCCTCTGCCGCAAGATCGCTATGGCCGAAGACGGAGGCGAGATCGAGATTTGGGGCGATGGCAAGCAGACCCGCTCCTTCCTCTATATCGACGAGTGCCTCGAAGGCGTACGCCGCCTGATGCAGTCCGACTGGCCCGGGCCGGTGAATATCGGTTCCGAGGAGATGGTCTCCATCAATGAGTTCGTCGACATGATCGCCGGCGTAGCGGGCAAGGCCATCCACAAGAAGCACATCGAAGGGCCTACAGGCGTAAGAGGAAGGAATTCCGACAACGCGCTGATCTACGAAAAGCTGGGCTGGAAACCCACCCAACCCCTGCGCGAAGGCATCAGCAAAACCTTTGAATGGATCGCTGAACAGATCAGGATCCGGGAAAGCGTCGAGGCCTGAGGCCGGGAGCTGTCCTGTCCGGCCCGCGTTGACAGCCGCCGGTTAAGCCGGCAGGCGGCCTTTGCCTCTTCGGGGCGCCCGCCAGGCAACCCGCCGGAGAAGGGCTGACAACTCTGGCCAGGATAGCTCTACCCCCCCCTTTTTAAGGCCCGACGCGATGATTCCCCTTATTAACCTTTTACCCTTAACGATCAACCCAACTATTTTTTTATTAACCGAAACCGGGCTTCTGATACCAAACACGCAATTTTCAAAATCTGACATTAGCTTTTACACCTGTGTGAACACAAAAACTGATACCCAAAAATAAATCCCATGAGTAAAGGAAAGCAAAGCCGCAAGTTTCACGTCGTATACCTGGGAGAAACCGGTTTCCCCATCGGCCTGGCGGCTATCCAGAAAACGATACTGCTGGGGAAGGCCCTCACGGCCGCCGGCGCGAAAATGACCGTCATCAACCGCAAGGGAAAATTCAAGCCCGGCCAGCCCGTCGAGGTGCTGCCGGAAGGCGACTACGAAGGCATCCACTATGTGTACACTTCGGGTACGGTGTACAAACCCAAAGGCTTTTTCAACCGAAACATCCAGAAAATAAAAGGCCTCGCCGGGGAATACCTGTACCTGCGCCGCCTGGCCAAAAACGGCGACCTGGGCGCCGGCATCATTTCCAACCGCGACTTTTTCCAGGTAGCCCTGTACCGCCTCTACTCCTGGCTGCTGGGGTTCCCCATAGCGCTGCTGTACGTAGAGTTTGCCTCGGCCATGCAACACCGGCAGGGGTTCTATAAAAAGCTCAATGACTATCTGTTCGACAACTATATGGTCAGCCGGATGGATGCGGCCCTGCCCATCAGCGAACTGCTGGCCGACAATTTCCGCAAGGTAGCCCCGGGCAAACCCATCTTCAAAATCCCGGTCATCTGTGATTTTACGCCGTTCGACCTGCCCAGGCGCAAGGGCGTAAAGCCCTACTTCCTGTACTGCGGCGCATTGTCCTACAAGGAAGTGGTCGATTTTATACTCGACGCTTATGACCGCATGCCCGGCCATTCCGATGTGGATCTGCACCTGCTGGTCAGCGGCGGGAAAAAAGCGGAATACGAACAACTTGACCGGGACATTAAAAAGATGAAAAAGGCCGGCCAGGTGAAGGTCTTCTCCAATGTGCCTTATTCGGAACTGGTCGACCTCTACGTCAACGCCGTAGGACTTCTGATCCCCCTGCGGCGTACGCTGCAGGATGCCGCCCGCTTTCCCCATAAGATCGGGGAATACACCGCCGCGGCCAACCCGATCATCACCACCAGCGTGGGCGAGGTGCCTTTCTACTTCGAGGACGGCCGGACGGCCCTGATCGCAGAAGATTACGACCCTTCCGAATATGCCGAAAAAATGAAGTTCGTCATCGACTATCCGCAGGAGGCGAGGCAGATCGGCTGCCAGGGAAAAGAACTGGGCCTGCGCGAGTTCAACTACCTCAATTACGGCCCGAGGCTGAAAACTTTTCTTCAACGGTTAAAAGGAGAATGGAGGGCCTGATAAGAGGCGCCGCCTCCGCATTGTAAAATGGCCAGAAGTACGCGATAACAGGATAAATATGGAAAGCCCAAAAGTATTTTTCGACAATACCGCCCATGAGGTCAACCTCAAAGTACTGGCTCAAAGGCTGCTCGAAAAGATACCGCTGTTTTTCTTAAGCGCTGCGGTATGCATTGCCCTTTCCTATTTGTACCTGCAGATAGCTACTCCCGTTTACCAGGCCCGCGCCTCCCTGATCCTCGACCGCACCGGCGCCGGCAGGCAACTGGGAAGAAGCGAAGCCCTCGGCGGCAAGTTCAACCTCATAGAGACAAAGAAGAACCTGCACAATGAAAAGGGCATCCTCCAGTCGTACGAACTGGTGCAGGAAACCATGAAAGAACTCGACTTCGAAGTGTCTTACCACGCCGGCGCCTGGTATAAATCCGAAGAACATTACGGGGGGTTCCCCTTTGTGGTGGAACTTGCCGATACCAGCGCCCAGCTGTTCGAAGCCCCTTTCCGGGTGGAAATCCTCTCCGGCAAGCAATACCGCCTATCGATAGAGGCAAAGCGCTTTTCCGTCTCCAACCCTGCGAACAACACCATCCATGAGGTCCTGCGCCGCTTCAGTTTCTCCCAAACCTTTTCCTTCGGAGAACCGGTCATTCACGATTATTTCCACTTCACCCTGAATATCGCCCCCGGCCAGAAAGGCATGGAAAAGTTTCAGGATAAAAAACTCTTTTTCCGCATCCACAGCCTGGAAAGCCTCACCCGCGCCTATCTGGAAAAACTGGAAATCCAGGTGGCCGTGGGCGCCGACATCATCAAGCTCAAGGCCAAGGGCGCCGAGGCGCAAAAGGAAATTGCCTTCCTGGAGGCCTTGTCCAACCTCTACATCAGGAGCAAACTGCGGGAAAGAGAGGCGATCGCCACGCGCAAGGAGGATTTCATCCGGGAGCAACTGGCCGGTATCAGCGACTCGCTGGCGCAGGCGGAACGCGTGCTGGAAAGTTTCAAGAAGAACTCCCGGGCCGTGAGCCTCGCCAAGCTGGCCAGCCGGGCCTTCTACAAGATCGGCAGGCTGGAGTCTTCGCGGGTACAGTCCGAATGGGAGATCAAATACTTCCAATCCCTGCTGGGATACCTGGGCGACAGCAGCAGGATCGACAAGGTCATCGCGCCGGCAGCCATGGGCATCAAGGACCCCCTGCTCAATGAAAACCTGCAGAAACTGCAGCAACTCTATGCGGAAAGGTCGCGCCAGAGTTACTTCAAAGGCCCCAAAAGCTATGAAATCCAGTCGCTCGACCAGCAGATCAAAGCGATAGCCCTGACGCTGCAGGAAAACCTGAAAAAGAATATCGAAGCGGCGGAACTGTCGTTGGGCAGCCTCGATTCCGAACTCGTCAAACTGGAAAATACCCTGCTGCAATTGCCGAGCCGCGAAAAGCAACTCGGTTTTTACCAGCGCAAGGCCGACCTTTACCAGAACCTCTATAAATACCTCAGCCAGGAACTGGCCAAAACCGGTATTGCCAAAGCCGAGGATGTGCCCGATATCAGAGTGCTGGAAAAGGCGAGAACCGATGGCGAGGGCCCTGTTTCGCCCCAGGAAAGGCTGGTCTATCTCATAGGCATCCTCATCAGCCTGGCCATACCTTTCGGCTGGATCGTCATCAGGTACACGCTGGACGATACGATCAAGAATGTCGAAACCCTGGAGGCCTACAGCGATATACCCGTCGCCGCCAGCGTTGCTCACCTGAACACGCTGGACCTGTCCATGTGGCAGGTCCAGGAATCGTTCCGGGACCTGAACGCCCGGCTGCCGATGCTGGTGGAAGACAGGGGCCGCAACGTCATCGGGCTGAGTTCTACCATACCGAGCGAAGGCAAGACCTTCTGCGCTTTTCACCTGGCGCAGAATATCGCCATGGCCGGAAAAAGCGTGTTGCTGATGGACGCCGACTTCCGGGTGCCCAGCCAGATCAAGGAAAAGGTCGAGATCAGGCAGTATGGCCTTTCGGACTACCTGATGGACGGCCATCTCTCCGAGGAGGACATCATCCACGCCGACGAAAATCTGCCCGGCCTGTACTACCTGCCCACCCGGATCGAAGACCGCAACCCTCAGGCCATCCTCGGAAGCCCCCGGCTCAAGCCGCTGATCCTGAAGATGAAGGCGCAATACGATTACATCATCGTTGACAGCCCCGCCATGGGCCTGGTCTCCGACTATCTGCTGCTGGCGCCCCTTATCGATATCCACCTGTTCATCCTCAGGAGGAATTATTCCAGGCTTTCTTTCCTGCCTGCCCTTGAAAAGTTGAGGGAAAAAGGAAACATAGAACACCTCTATCTCGTATTAAACGATGTGCCTGGCAAATCATTCAAGTATGGTTATTATCAGAAGGAGCATGGATACGCTCAGTGGAAGAGAGGCCTGGCACTAACGACAAAGCATTAGCCATGGCGGAAGGATTGAAAATAAGCGGGGCCAACCTGGCATTGATCTACGGGTATTTCGTGCTGGCTTTCGGGATAGCTTTCTACCTGATCTACAAGAGCAAGGTAAACTACAAGTTCGAACTGTTCGCCCTCTGCTTCTTCCTTTTGACCGGGGAGGCGAACGAATTGCTGACTTTCAAAATACCGGGGGTAAGCTTCTTTGAAATCCAGCCCGAGCGCTTTTTGTTCCTGGTTTTTGCTTTTTTCCTCCTCAGGCGGTTTGCTTTTCCGCCTTCGAAAGGAAAAAAGGCCGGCAGGATCGATAAAGTGGTCAAACCGGACTGGGTACACCCCTGGTTCTTCATAGCTTTGAATATACTGATAGGGCTGGTGGTGGGTTCTTTGTTTCTCCACAGCGATCAGTTGGGGCTTTCGGAGTCTATCGTACAATCTTTGAAACCGGCCACTTTTCTGGTCATCGTTTATTCCTTGTATATCCTGGCGGATGAGAAAGTGATCACGGTCGTCGGCAAGGCGATCATGATCGGCGCCGTTTTTTCCAGCCTGATCTGCCTGGCCCAGGCTTCCTTTGATACGATGTTCATGCGCGTGGGAGAACTCAGGATAGCCTTTGGCGATGTGATGCGCTCCACCGGCCTGTTCAGCACCGAGCGCGTCAACGCCTATTTCCTGATCATGGCGCTGGCCTGGGCGCTGATCACCGTCGGCAACAAGCAGATGAAATTCACCCTTGCCGGCATTTACTGCCTCGGCGTGGTCTCTACTTTCCACCGGATGAGCTGGCTCGTGATGGCCCTGGTGCTCCTCCTCTACTTTATAAAGATACAGAAAGTAGGCGCCGACCGGCTGATCTTCGCCGCCCTGACCGCCATGATCCTGATCTTGTCCGTTTATACGTTCTTCTTTCAGGATATCATGAACTCCTCGCTGGTTCAGGAACGCCTGGCAGACAGCGTCGACGGCCGCAAGGGATACTATGCCATGGTCATTGAGAATATCGGGAAGCAGCCGGTCTTCGGCTTTGGAGGCAAAAACAACAAGGTCTATTATCAGGGCATGCTGGAGATCACCGGCCAGTTCAACAGAGCTACCGGGCAGGACGGAGGCATTCACAGCGGTTATTTTTCAACCCTGTTCTACTACGGGGTTCCGGCCTTCGTCTTCTATATCTGCTTCGTGCTGCTGGCGGTGTTTTACTTCCTGAAGCTGAGCAGGTATAACATCTTCTTCGCCATCCCCTTCCTGATCGCCGTGGTCTATGGGGCGGGCAATCTGACCAATACCCTGCTGTTCCACGGCACCGGCATCTTCTACGCCATCCATATCGGCCTTGGCCTGGGAGCGCGATATATGCGCAACTTCATCTACGGAGAGATAAAGGAATTCAAAATATAAAAGGGCTTCCGGCCCACAAGAATCGTCAAAGAAGGTACACAGTAAACGGCTTGAGGAGCTCGTTTTGTCATCATAATCCCCCCCACCGACAAACGCTACGCCAAAACTTACGGCTAAATACCCTTATCTGAAATGCTTGCCTGCATGGCATTTATGGAGCCTGTTCTTTGTAAGAGCACCGGCATCGCTTTTCCGGCGGCATCGGCCGCCCGTATTTACAGAACTTTGAAAAATAAACAAACCGTAACTCTTTTTAAACTCTTGGTACAATGAATCAGAACCAAACTTTCGAGCAATTTCTTGCCAACCAGGTTCCGGAGATCTCCCCCTGGGGTTTCCTTCTCAACCTGGCGCTGACCGGCCTTCTGGCCCATC
>CAZAXA010000063.1:0-18330 GCA_964488965.1 uncultured Phaeodactylibacter sp.
CATGGGCATGAATGTGGGCATGATACAGGTTATTCAGGAACTGGCCGCGGAAAGCAAAAGGAGCAAGCTGGAATTCGCCTCCCATCCAGACGCCATCTACTCCGGCGCCATCGGCGCCGCATTGTGGGGCGGATTCCGCTATTTTAAACTCAAAAAAAAGACCGCTCTGTCTTCCATGCAAATTGCGTAACGCTTTCAAAACCGCGAAATGATGAAAGAACTGCACGCCGAAACCACCATGGCCGAAATCCTGCCCAACATCTCCACCATGCTGGTGCGCAATGCCAGCCTCTTCCGCGACAGAACGGCATTCCAGGCTAAGGACGAACATGGGCAATACCAGGGCATTTCCTGGCAGGACTGCTGCGCCGATATCCGGAATATCGCCTGGAACCTTCAGGAAAGAGGGTTTTCGCCGGGCGACAAGATGGTGCTCTTCTCCCCTAATTGCCTGCAAATGCTGGAAACCGAGCTGGCCGTCATGGTTTGCGGCGGCATCGCCGTGCCCATCTTCGCCCATTTCAAGGAGAAAGCCGCTGAATTGTTGATCAACCACTCCGACGCCAACTGGCTGGCAGTGGAAAGCGATACCCAAATGGTTAACACGGGGGCCATCCCCCAGGTACGGCAGGCCTTCATCTTCAACGACAGCGAACGATGCGCCGGCACGACGCCCTTCAGTAAATTGCTCGACCCTGCGCCTGATGACTTCCCCTTCCCGGGACAAGGCCTGCCGCCGCAGGCCATTTGCCTCAATATGTACACCTCCGGCACCATGGGAACGCCCAAGTGCGTGCAACTCAGCAACCAGAACATCCTGTCGCAGCAAGCGGCGCTGGCCGGTGTGCTCGGCATTTCCGAGCGCGACCGCTTCCTCTCTTACCTGCCCTGGCATCACAGTTTCGGCGGTATCTTCGAACTGTTCTCCGCACTCTACAACGGCGCAACCTATTCGTTGGAGAGCAGTTACGGCAAGGAACCCGAAAGCATCTTCGACAACTGGCAGAAAGTGCGGCCCACCGCGTTCTTCAGCGTGCCAAGGGTTTACCAGAGCCTGCTCGAACTGGCGCGGCAAAGCCGCGAGGCCGAAGACATCCTGTTCAACTCCGGCCTCCGTTTCATCTTCACCGCAGCGGCGTCTCTGCCTGAACGGATTTCGCTCGAATTCGAAAACCGGGGCATCCCCGTGATAGAAGGCTGGGGCCTGACCGAAACCTCTCCCTGCTGCACGCTTACCGACCCCTCTCTTAAAAGAGAGCCCGGACTGGTAGGCAGGCCCATACCCGGGGTAAGCCTCCGCATTGCCGAAGATGGCGAGATACAGGTCAAGGGCCCCAACGTCATGGCCGGTTATTACCGCAACGACGAAGCCAATGCCGGCGCCTTTACTCCCGACGGCTGGTATCGAACCGGCGATGTCGGCAGGCTCTCTGAAAAAGGACTCTGCCTCATCTCCCGGAAAGACCGCATTTTTAAACTCTCCAACGGGGAAAAAGTGATTCCCTCCGAACTGGAAAGAGCTATCGAACTCAAATGCCACTATGTCCAGTATGTGGTGGTCTCCGGCAATGGGCAAGACTACCCGGCCGCGCTCATCTTTCCCAACCTCAAACTCCTCGATAAGCCCAGTTACGAACTTACCCCCAGGCACGGCTGTTTCTGCCCCCGCAGCTTCAACGAACTGGGCCGCTGCCTCACCGGCTGCCTCGAAATCGCCAACAAAAGCATCGGCCAGAAATTCTCCACGATCAAGTCTGCCGCACTGATACACGACGAACTGTCGCTCGACGACCAGACCCTTACTCCGTCCATGAAAGTGGCGCCCGCAAAAGTGCTGGAAAAATACCGCGTCCACCTGCTCAGCCTCTACGGCGAAGATGTTCCGGCCGAAGAAGAGGTGTACGTTATCGAATTGGCCTCTCCCAAAAGAACAGCTCATGTATAGGATCAAATCAACGGAACGGATGAAGGAGGTTATGGGCGCTTACTTCCGCTCCCTGGAGGAAAACGGGAAAAAAGTCGCCTGGTGTACCAGCGTCGGCCCGGCCGAACTGCTGCGCGCTTTCGGTTTCGAGGTCTATTTCCCCGAAAACCACGGCGCCCTGCTCGGCGCGACGCGCACCGCCATGGACTACATCCCCGAAGCGGTCAAATGTGGCTATTCCGGCCATTCCTGCTCTTATACCACCGCTGACATCGGCGCCTTCCTCAAAAAATCCTCGCCACTCCATGCGCATTATGGCATGGCGGGGGCGCCAAGGCCCGACCTCATCGTTTACAACACCAACCAGTGCCGGGAAGTGGAAGACTGGTTCCACTTCTACGCCCAACATTTTCAGTGCCCTATCGCAGGTATTCATCCGCCCCGGCACCTCCACGAGGTGTCGCAGGACGAGATCGGCCTGGTGTCCGCACAGTTCCGGAAGATGATCCCGCTGTGCGAGCAGGCGAGCGGGCAGCGCTTTGACATGGACCGCTTTCGCGAAACGGTCAGGCTCAGCAGGGAAGCGACCCTGTTGTGGCAGAAAGTGCTTCGCACAGCCGCCGCGCCCATCCCGCCCATCAGCTTCTTCGACGCCGCCATCCACATGGGGCCTATCGTAGTGCTGCGCGGCGACCAACGAGCCAAGGATTATTACGCCCTGCTGCTCGACGAATTGGAGGAGAACATCCGCAACGGCATCGGCATCCTGCCTCGGGTCCAAACCCGCATCTTTTGGGAGGGCATGCCGATCTGGGGCAAACTGCGCATATTGAGCGGCCTGTTTGCCGCCAATGGCGCGGCCGTGGTGGCTTCGACCTATTGCAGCAGTTGGATATTCGACCAGTTCGATGAAAACGATCCCTGGAACTCCACGGCCAGGGCCTATACGGAAATCTTTATCAACCGGAGCGAACAAGCCAAAATGAAAATGCTGGCCGGCTGGTTCCGCGAATACCGCATTGACGGCATCGTGTATCACGACAGCAAGACCTGTTTCAACAATTCCAACGCCCGTTTCGGCATGCCGCAAAGGCTGCGCGACGAAACGGGCGTGCCCGCCCTGGTCATCGAAGGCGATCTGTGCGACCTGCGTTTCTTTTCAGAAGGCCAGGCCATCACCAAGATAGAAACCTTCCTTGAACAGTTGGAGAACTTCAAAATATACGCCTGATGGAAAAGGCCGCGCCAACGAAAATCGGGATCATCGGGCTGGGGCCAGTAGGCGCCATCCTGGCCGTCAAATTCCGGAAAGCCGGATGCGAGGTGGCGCTCTGCGTGCGCAACGAGGTGAAGCGGAACAAGATACTGGAAGAAGGCGTAGCCCTCGAGGGAGCCATCCAGGCCAAGGCCTCCTTCGATCAGGTCTTTGCCTCTGCCGCCGGCATGGCCGGGCTGAATCTCGACTTTCTGATCTTCGCCGTAAAATCTTACCAGCTCCCCGGGGCCATCGAAGACGCCTCCGGGCTGCATTCCGAAAAACTGTACGCGGTGGCCGCTATGAACGGCATCGACGTGGAGGATATCCTGGCCGGCTCCTTCGGCGAAGCGAAAATCCTGCGCATGGTGCTAAACTGGGGCGGCGCCTTGCTCTCTCCCAACGTCGTCAAGGTTAACTTCTTCCAACCGCCCAATTACGCAGGATCGCCCAACGACGCCTGCCCCGAAAAAGCCCGGCTCCTGGCCGGCTTGCTCAGCAGCGTCCAACTCGATACCCACTTTGCCGACGCCGGCGAGATCATCAGGAGAAGCTGGGAGAAAACCATCCTCAATTCGTCTCTCAGCGCCCTTTGCGGCGTGGGCCGCCTGACCATGGCGGAAGCCATGGCCGACACCGACACCGTCGAACTCATCGAGCAGATCATCGTGGAAGCCATGATGGTGGCCGAACACGAAAAAATCCGCTTCCCCGACGACTTCCTGCGCCGCTGCCTGCGCTATCTGAAAAATGGCGGCGACCACTTCCCTTCCCTCGCCCTTGACCTCATCCACAACCGGCCCACGGAAATTGACTATTTCAACGGGAAAATCGTGGCATACGGGCGCAAACACTACGTGCGCACCTCCCTCAACCTGTCCTTTACCAATATGGTTAAGGCCATGACCAATAAAAACATCTCCAGCCGCGTGCCCGGCATCGCAGCCCAGATCAACCGCAGAATACTCGACAAGGGCATGGTGGATAAACAGGCCGGGCCGGGTGCTTACAAAAATACGGATTGCTTCCTCGGCATCGACCTGGGATCTGCTTATTCCAAATTTACCGTGATTGACGGGGGGGGCAAGCCGCTGTTCCGCTATGTGCTGCGCTCTTCCGGCAACGACAGAAAAGGGCAGCAAAACGTCATGCTGACCATCACCTCCAGCTTCGGCCTGCGCTACAGTTGCGCCACCGGTTATGGCCGCCGGCACTTCCCCGGCGCCGACATCGTCAAGACCGAGATAAACTGCGCCGCCGCCGCCATCTCCCGCGACTATCCCGGCGAAAAGAATATCCTGGACATCGGGGGGGAGGACATCAAGATCATCCGCTGCGGCCGACAGGACAATGTCGAGAATTTCTATATGAACGACAAATGCGCCGCTGGAACAGGCGCTTTCCTCTCCGAAATCGCCGAGCGGGCCCAGATCAGCGTGGCGGAAATGAGTACGCTGGCAGCCCATTCAACCCACGACGAACCCCTCAACAGTTTCTGTACCGTGTTTGCCAAAACCGAGATCATGAACTGGCTGTTCGAAGGCATGCCCCCGGAAGACATCGCCAGGGGCATTTATCTGTCCATTGCCGGCAAAATCGCCAAAATGCGCCTCGACCCTGGCATTCCTACTTTCATGATAGGCGGCATCGCCGCCTATCATCCCTATCTCAAAACCATGCTCAACGAAATCTTCGACAAGAAAATAGAGATACTGCCCATGCCTCAGTTCACCGTTTCCCTCGGCGCGGCAATCCTCGCCCAAAACGCTTTCGGGCGCCTGGCCCGGCAGATAGCGGCGCCTGAGCGCGCCCAATTCCCCAACAAGCAGCTTTCTGATTGATCCCGAACGAATCGTATTGAGCTTATGTCTTATCACTTCAACAATCGGAACATTGAAAAAATCGCCGTGGTCGGCGCCGGCCAGATCGGCCCCGATATCGCGTTGCACTTTGCCAAAGCCCTCTCGCCCTACCAGGCCGGGGTCATCGTGCTCGATATTTCGGCGGAGGCGCTGGAAGCTGCGGAGAAAAAGATTGAGGCCAAGATCGGCAAAGGCATCGCCTCGGGCGCGTTCAAGCCCGCGCAGGCGGAAAGCATACGCCAGGCGCTCGAGTTTACCCTCGATTACGGAAAAATCCGCGGAGCAGGCATCGTCGTAGAGGCCGCCACCGAAGAGGAAGGCGTCAAAGACGCTATCTTCCGGAAGGTGGAACAAATCGCCGACGGCGATTGCATTTTCATGTCCAACTCCTCCCATATGCAGCCGGAGGTGATCTTCCGCAACATCACTGCAAAGCAGAGGTGTCTGGTCGCCCACTATTTCTTCCCCGCCGAGATCAACCCCATCGTCGAGATCGTGCCGGGAGAAGGGACGAGCGCAACGCTCACCCACTGGCTACTGTCCTTTTACGAGTCGATCGGCAAGGCGCCCATCCGGGTGAAAAGCGCTTACGGATATGCTATTGACCCGGTGTTCGAGGGGCTTTGCCAGGTTGCCATCCAATGTCTGGAACAAGGCCTGGGCACGGAAAAAGAGATTGACGCTGCGGCAGCCAAGGCGTTGGGGCTTGGCGTCGGCCCGTTTACCGCGCTGAACCTCACCGGCGGCAACCCCATCACGGCGCACGGCCTGGACGAACTGGGGCGCCTGGCGTCGCCCTGGTTTAAAACCCCGGCCATGCTGGCTGAAAAAACCCGGCAAAAAGAACCCTGGAACACCACCCGGCGCGGCGAAACCGTGAACCTGCGCCCAGAACAGGAATCCCGGCTGGCCGAAATCTTCCAGGGCGCCTACTTCACCCTGTGCAGCTTTATCCTCGACACCGGCATCGTCAGCGCCGACGATTTGAACATGGCTTGCGAAATAGCCCTGGCCATCAAGCCGCCGCTCACTTTCATGAACCGGATCGGCATCGAACGGGCCGCCGAATTGGCGGAAGCCTTCCGCGTGGAAAACCCGGGGTTCCCCTCCCCCCAATCCCTGCAAAGCGCCCGGGCCGCGGGGGGCTGGAAAGTCCGTGACATCGTCGAGCGCCGCGAAAAAGGCGTGCTCTTCATTACCATCCGCCGGCCCAGGGTGATGAATGCGCTCAACCTGGAGGTGCTGGCCCAGGTGCGGGAAGCGCTCGAGGATGCGAAGAACGAGCCTGGCGTCCAGGCTGCCGTGATCACCGGCTTTGGCGTCAAAGCCTTCGCATCGGGCGCAGACCTGCAAATGATCACCTCCCTGAGCACCCCGGAAGAAGGCGTGCAAAACTCGCACGATTTCCAGGCGGCGCTCAACTACATCGCCGCCTATCCCAAACCGGTTGTCTGCGCCCTCAATGGTTTCGCCTTCGGCGGAGGGAGTGAACTGGCCATGGCCTGCACGGCGCGGATCGCCAGGAAAGGGCTTCCGGTGGCCTTCTGCCAACCCGAAGTCAAGCTGGGCTTCATCCCCGGCGCCGGCGGCACCCAGCGCCTGCCCCGGCTGGTCGGCATAGAAACTGCCGCCGATATCCTGCGCACCGCCCGGCAAGTCGGGCTCCAGGAAGCCCTCGGCATCGGTTATCTCGACCAGGAAGCCGGCGAAGGCCTGCTCGCCGACGCCGCTGCGCTGGCGCTGGATATTGCAGCAGGCCGAAAGCAGGCCAAAATCCTGCCGTCGGCGCCGCTGTCTGCCGGCGAGGGCCCCAAACCTGCCGATATCGGCCGCCTCAGCAAAAAGATCGACGATATTCTGGTCAGGAGCATCTACGAAGGCTATGCGCTGCCCTTGGACGAAGGCCTCGCCCTGGAGTCGGCCCTGTTCGGAGAATGTATGCGGACCCGGGATATGCAGATCGGGCTTGAAAATTTCAAAACCTACGGCCCCAAAACGCCGGCGCCTTTTATTCACCAATAAAACCACCTCCGTGAAAGCATTCAGGCATAAGGAAAAAGGATTTGGGATCACCTACGACGATATCTTTCTGGTGAACGGGGCGCGCACGCCTTTCGGTAAGCTCTGCGGCGCCCTGGGCTACATTTCCCCTACCGACCTGGGCATCTACGCATCCCGGGCTGCCATCGAAAAATCGGGATTGGCGCCTGGCGATATCGACCAGGTCTTTTACGCCAATATCGGACAAAGTTCTCCCGACGCCTATTTCCTGCCCCGCCACGTTGGGCTTTACTCCGGGGCGCCTCAAACCGTGCCGGCGGCCCTGGTGCAGCGCATCTGCGGCTCGGGCTTCGAAACCATCGTCGCCGGCGCCGAGCAGATCGCGCTGGGCAAAGCCCAGGCGGCCCTGTGCGGCGGCGCCGAAAACATGACCCTTTCCCCTACGGCTGCTTTTGGCAACCGCATGGGCTACCCCCTCGGAAGGCACGGCTTCGTGGATATGCTCTGGGAAGCGCTCAACGATACGGCCGCCGTGCCGATGGGGCAAACGGCGGAAAACGTGGCCAAACAATACCGCATTTCCCGCGCCGACGCCGACGAATACGCGCAGAACTCCCTCGAAAGATATGCCGCCGCCCATGCCCGGGGATTTTTTGAAGGCGAGATCGTCAAAATGAACTCCACCGTTTTTGAAGCGCCCGGCCTCAGGCCCAGAAAGGCCTCGCTGCCTCCGAAAATCAAAGATTTTAAGACTGATGAGAATGTGCGCCCGGCCGACCCGGAGGCTATGGCCAAACTCGCTCCCGTCTTCGCCTCCGACGGCGTGCAGACCGCGGCCAACTCAAGCGGGATCGTTGACGGCGCCGCTTCAGTCGTCGTCGCACACGGCGACGCAGTGCACGCGCGCAAGCTGCACCCGCTGGCCCGCGTGGCCGCCTCGGCAACCTCCGCACTCGACCCCAAAGTCATGGGCTTGGGCCCCGTGCCCGCCATCCGCCTCCTGCTCGAGATCACCGGCCTGAGCCTGGAAGATATCGGGCTGATCGAGATCAACGAAGCCTTCGCCGCACAGTACATCGGCTGCGAACGCGAACTGGGGCTGGACCGCCAACGCTGCAACGTCAACGGCGGCGCCATCGCCCTGGGGCACCCCCTCGCCGCTACGGGCACCCGGATCAGCCTCACGCTTGCCCGTGAAATGGCCGAACGCCGGGTGCGCTACGGCGTCGCCTCGGCCTGCATCGGCGGCGGACAAGGCATCGCCCTTCTTTTTGAAACCCCAAACCTTACCGGCGCATGAATACACTGAAGCAATGGCAGATGACCGCCCTGAAGGCGCCTTTCCAACTGGCCGAATCGCCCCTGCCCTCGCCCGCGCCAGATGAGGCGCTGGTAAAAGTCGCAGGCTGCGGCGTCTGCCATACCGACCTGAGCTTCTGGCACGACGGTGTGCGCACCAAAAAGGAACTGCCCCTGACCCTCGGCCACGAAATCAGTGGAACGGTGGCCGCCGGGCCGCCTGAACTTATCGGAAAGCCCGTCGTTGTGCCCGCCGTGTTGCCCTGCGGCGAGTGTGAACTCTGCCGTCAAGACCGCAGCAATATCTGCCAGAACCAACTCATGCCCGGCAACGACTTCCACGGCGGCTTTGCATCCCATGTCCTCGTGCCCCACCGCTTTCTCTGCCCCGTGCCCGACACTGTGCTTGAAAAATACGGCCTGGCCGAAATTTCGGTCGTAGCCGACGCCATCTCCACGCCCTTCCAGGTTGTCGAAAAATCCGGGATCGCACCGGGCGATCTGGCCATCGTCATCGGCATCGGCGGCGTGGGTATTTACGGCGCCCTGCTCGCCAAAATCAAAGGCGCCACAGTGCTCGCCATCGACATCGAGGATGAAAAACTCGCACAGGCCCAAAAACACGGCATTGACGCTACGCTCAACTCCAAAGGCCTCGACATCAGGGACGTCAAGAGCCGGGTGCGGGAAATCGCCCAGGCTCTGGGCGCCCCGCCTTACGGATGGAAGATTTTCGAAATGTCCGGCGCCGCCGCCGGCCAGGAACTCGCTTTCAACTTGATCACCTACGCATCAACCCTCAGCGTGGTGGGCTTCACCATGCAAAAACTGGAACTGCGCCTGAGCAACCTCATGGCCTTCGACGCCGCCACCATCGGCACCTGGGGCTGCAAACCCCGCCATTATCCCGAAGTGCTGGATTTGCTTGCTTCCGGCAGCCTGGATATCCGCGGCTTCGTGCAGGCCTTCCCCCTTTCGCGCATCAACGAGGTTTTTCAAAATACGCTCGAACATCGCTATACCAAACGCTCTGTGCTGACGCCCGACTTCGGCTGAGCGGCTCATTTGTAAACAAGATACCACGTTTATCATGACACAATTAAAAAACCACAATCTCGTCAATCACGCCTACACCGACATCCTCTTCGAGAAGCGGCCTTGCCTCGATACGGACGGGACGCCCGTGCCGGGGCTGTACAACGCCTGGATCATGCTCAACAATCCCGCGCAGTTCAACTCCTATACGACCCAGGCGGTCAAGGAGATCATCCTGGCCTTCGGGGAATCTTCCAACGACCGGAGCGTGGTGGCCGTGGTGTTCACCGCCGTGGGCGACAAGGCCTTCTGCACGGGCGGCAATACCAAGGAGTACGCCGAGTACTACGCGGGCAACCCCCAGGAGTACTCCCAGTATATGCGCCTGTTCAACGATATGGTGAGCGCCATCCTCAAGTGCGAAAAGCCCGTCGTGTGCCGGGTCAACGGCATGCGCATCGCCGGGGGGCAGGAGATCGGCATGGCCGCCGATTTCACCGTCGCTTCCGACCTGGCGCGTTTCGGGCAGGCCGGCCCCAGGCACGGCAGCGCCGCCATTGGAGGGGCTACCGATTTCCTGCACCTCTTCGTGGGAGTAGAGCGCGCCATGGCCTCCCTAACCCTTTGCGAACCCTGGACCGCCCACCAGGCGCTCCACATGGGGCTGATCACCGATATCGCCCCCGTACTGAAAGTTGATGGCAAGTTCATTCCCAACCCCTTGACCGTCATTGACCGCTTTGCCAATGAATACGGCCGCATCGTGTTCGGCAGCATGAAAACCGGAGAGGCCCTCCAGAAAGGCAAGAAACTGCTGGCCCGCGGCGTCATTGACCTGAGCCTGCTCGACGAGGCCGTCAACCGCCTCATCGCCAAGCTATTGCACACTTTCCCCAATTGTATCGCCAAAACCTTGTCGGAAGTCAGGAAGAAAAAGCTGGAGCATTGGGACAAAAACAAGGAAAGCAGCCGCGAATGGCTCGCCCTCAACATGATGACGGAAGCCAAAGCGGGCTTCAGGGCTTTCAATGAAGGCCCGAAAAACAGCCGGGAGATAAACTTCGTACGCCTCCGCCAACTGCTCGCCGAGGGCGCCGAATGGAACGACAGCCTCCTCCGGGCCATCTCTCCGCAATTTCAACATGAAAACGCCTGACCTCCTATGGAAAAGATCGAAGTGACCTTTATACATGAAGAGGCCGTAGCCCGGATAGTGCTCAATGACGGGAAAGGCAATGTGCTGGACTACCTGATGCTAGAGCAGCTACAGGCCCAACTCGATGCTTTTTCCGCTATGCCTTGGCTCAAACTCATCACCTGGGAAGGCGCCGGCAAGCATTTCTCCTTCGGCGCCAGCGTGGAAGAACATCAGGCGGAATACGCCGCGGCCATGCTGAGAGGATTCCACCGGATTTTTTTTACCCTGCGCGAACTGAGCATTCCCTGCCTGGCCAAGATCAGCGGGCAATGCCTGGGCGGCGGCCTCGAGATCGCGCTGATGTGCAACCAGTTGTTTGCCGACAAAACGGCCAGGATGGGGCAGCCCGAGATCGCCCTGGGCGTCTTTGCGCCGCCGGCCTCTGTCCTGCTACCCGAAAAGATCGGCCTGTCGC
Source organism: uncultured Phaeodactylibacter sp. (assembly GCA_964488965.1). Classification (GTDB taxonomy): domain Bacteria; phylum Bacteroidota; class Bacteroidia; order Chitinophagales; family Saprospiraceae; genus JACJXW01. The sequence goes on from CAZAXA010000063.1 coordinate 10,990, forward strand.
GGGCCGAAGACCTCCTGCTTACCGGCAGGCCGGTAAACGCAGAGGAAGCCCTGGCCATGGGGCTGGTCAACCGGCTTTTTGAAAACCGGGAAGAGATGGGCCAGGAGACGGAGGCGTGGATCGGGCAGTATATCCTGCCCCGCAGCGCTTCCTCCCTGCGCTTTGCCGTAAAAGCGGCCCGCGTCAAGTTCAACCATGTGCTGGGCAACTTCCTGCCTCAACTGGAGGCCATGTATCTATCCCAACTCATGCGCACCGCCGACGCCCGCGAAGGCATAGCGGCGTTCCTGGAAAAAAGAAAACCGGTGTGGGAACATGCCGGCCGGAATAATGCGCAGGCATGACGAGTAGAAACGTGGCGTTGGTCACCGGCGCCGCCAACGGAATAGGCGCCGTCATCGCGAAACGGCTGATCGCCGAAGGCTGCTTCCTCATCGCCGCCGATATAGATGGGGAAGCCGGAACGGCCCTGCAACGCGAGATGGGCGAAGAGAACCTGCGTTTCGAGCGGACGGACGTGACATCGGAAGTGGAGGTGCGGGCGCTGTTTTCCCGGATAGGCCAGGAGCCCGGAAGGATCGACATCGTGGTCAACAACGCTGGCATCATCCGCGACAACCTGATTTGGAACATGCCGACGGAAGATTTTGACGCCGTGCTCGCCCTCAACCTCCGCGGGGCCTGGCTGGTGTGCCGGGAAGCCGCCAGGCACATGAAGGCGCAGCAAAGCGGGCGGATCGTCAATATCGCCTCGCGCGCCTGGCTGGGCAATCCCGGGCAGACCAACTACTCGGCCTCCAAAGCCGGGTTGGTCGGCCTGACCCGCGCCCTGGCTCTCGAACTGGCCCGCTACGGCGTCAGCGTCAACGCCGTGGCGCCGGGGCTTATCGACACGCCGCTGGCCTGGAAGCTCAAACCTGAAACCCTGGAAAAACTGATTGCCGCGCAACCCACCCGAACTATGGGGCAGGCCGAAGACGTAGCACAGGCCGTGGCCTTTTTCGCCTCCGGGCAAACCCGGTTCATCACCGGGCAAACCCTTTACGTGGACGGCGGCAAAAGCATCGGCGCCAATTTTTAGCACAGAAAAAATTACCGCATGGAAAGGCTCAGTATTACGATAAACGACGTCGCGCACGAGCTGCTCATCGAAAGCCATGAAACGCTGGCGAGCGTCATCCGCGGCCGGATCGGCCTCACCGGAACCAAGATCGGTTGCGAACAAGGCAGTTGCGGCGCCTGCACCGTGCTGGCCGGCGACAAACCCGTGCTCAGTTGCATCGCGCCGGCGATGCGCTATCAGGGCGTCGAGATCACCACCATAGAAAGGCTGGCGCAACAGGGCCAACTCCACGCGCTGCAAGAGAAATTCGTAGAAAAAGGCGCCATCCAATGCGGCTTCTGTACGCCGGGCATGGCGCTCACCGCCCTGGATTTCGTGCGCCACAACCCCAACCCCTCCCTCGGCCAGATCAAAGAGGCCCTCTCCGGCAACCTCTGCCGCTGCACCGGCTATAAAAAAATCGTGGAAGCGGTGGAGGAATACGCAGCGGGCATGCCGGCCCAGGCCCCGCCCACAGGCGCCATGGGCGTCTCAAGGCCCTATCTGGAAGCGGGCAAAAAAGCGACGGGCGCCGCCGAATACGCCGACGACATACCCCTTAGAAATGCGCTGCATTGCAAGTTCCTGCGCAGCCTGCATCCCCACGCTTACATCAAAAGCATAGACACTGCCGGGGCACTCCGCCTGCCCGGCGTCCGCTACATCGCGACGGGCGCCGAGCTGCCCGTCAAATTCGGGGTGCTCCCCATTTCGCAGGACGAAACGGCTATGGCCATCGAAAAGACCCGCTACATCGGCGAGATCGTGGCCGCCGTGGCGGCCGATACCGAAGCTATCGCCGCCGAAGCCTGCCGCCTCATCCGCGTCGCTTACCGGCCCATCCGGGCCTTCCTTGAAATCGAGGAATCCCTGCAGGACGTCGGCGAGGCGGAAAAGATACACGCCCACGCGCGCTTCAACAACAACGTGCACAAAAAGGCCGAACTACGCTTCGGCGACCAGAAACAGGGCCTGCGCGAATCGGACGAAACTGCGCAACTGTCGTTTGAATTCGCGGGCGTCAACCACGCCTTTACCGAACCGCATGCCGCCGCCGCTTACTGGGACGAAAACGGGCTGGCCATGATCACCGCGACGCAGGTGCCCCATTACCTGCACCGCGCGCTGGCCAAGGTGCTGGAAACGCCCCTGAGCAAGGTGCGCGTGATCAAACCTTATGTCGGGGGCGGTTTCGGCGGCAAGAGCGATCCCTTTCCCCACGAGATCATCGTCGCGCACCTAGCCCGGAAAACGGGGCGCCCCGTGCGGGTGCGGCTGTCGCGCGAGGAGGTCTTCCTCACCAACCACGGCCGCCATCCGACGAAAATGGCCATGGCCATGGGCGTATCCCGCGACGGCATCTTCCAGGCCCTCGACGCCGATATCGCCATCGACGGCGGCGCGTACGGCAGCTTCGGTGTGGTGACCTCCTACTACAACGGCGTGTTGCTGCAGGCGCCCTACAAGCTCGACAACTTCGGGTTCCGCACTTTCCGGGTCTATACCAACAAGCCACAGTCGGGCGCCATGCGCGGCCACGGGGCCGTTAACCCCCGCTTCGCCGTCGAGTCCCTGATTGACGAACTGGCCCACCGCATCGGCATGGATCCCTGCGAACTGCGCATGAGGAACTTCCTCGACCCCTATACCACGACCGTTGGCGAGTACCGCATCACCTCCAACGGCAGCCGCGAATCGCTCCAGGTTGTCATGGAGCAATCGGGCTGGAAGGATCGCATCGGCAGGCTGCCTGCGGGCCGGGGATTGGGCGTCGCCTGCGGGTTTTTCATCAGCGGAAGCGCCCTGCCCATCATCTGGAACGAGCTGCCCCAGTCGGTTGTACACCTCAAGCTCGACTTCGACGGTCGCGTGCTGCTCAGCTCGGGCGCCAGCGACATCGGCCAGGGTAGCGACACCATGCTCGCCATTGTCGCGGCTGAAACCCTCGGCATTCCGGTGGAAAAAATCTTCGTACTGGCGGCCGATACCCTGCTCACTCCGGTTGACCTCGGCAGCTACTCCAGCCGGGTCACCTTTATGGCCGGCAATGCGGCCCGGGAAGCGGCCGAAAACCTCAAAAAAGAAATCCTCGGCGCCGTGGCGAAAAAGGCCGGCGCGCCGGAAGAGGAACTACACCTTGCCGGAGCGCGGGTGTTTTCCAACGACCGCTCCGTTGACTTGTCCTGGCTGGAAGCCTGCGAGATGCTCACGGCAGGGCGGGGCGCCGTCAGCGTCAGCGGTAAATACATCTCGCCCAAACTGGGCGGCAGCTTCAAAGGCGCCGGCGCTGGCCTGAGCCCTTCCTACAGCTTCGGCGCCTGCATCGCCGAAGTGGAGGTGGACAGCGATACCGGGGAAGTGAAAGTGCTCCACGTATGGGGCGCGCACGATTGCGGCAAAGCCATCAACCCCCTCGCCGTAGAGGGCCAATTGGAGGGTTCCTGGCACATGGGCATCGGTCAGGCCATGAGCGAACAGATGCGCTACCACGAGGGGCTACTCCTCCACAGCAATTTCCTCGACTACAAGATACCCACCACGCTCGACACCCCCGAACTGCACACCAACATCATTGAATCCGCCGACCCCGAAGGGCCTTATGGCGCGAAGGAATGTGGAGAGGGCGCCCTTCACCCCGTCATTCCGGCCATCGCCAACGCCGTCTATAATGCCTGCGGGGTGCGGATCACCAAGCTGCCTATCAACCCGGCAGAGGTGTTGGAACAATTGAAAGCCAGGAAAGCTGTTTTGGAAATGCAAACAAAAACCATGGTATGACGCACGCCAATTCCTATCTCCGCCCCATCACCGCCGAACAGGCCGTACAAATGGCCTCCGGGTGCGCAACGGAATTCCGCTTCCTCGCGGGCGGGACCGATGTGTGGGTGAACAAATTCCAGGGCGCCGATACCAACCCATGCCTCATTGATCTGGCCGGCATAGGGGATATGAACCAAATCCGCATGGAAGCCGATTGCCTGTCCATCGGCTCGCTGGTATGCCTGGAAGAAATCTGCCGGCATCCGGCCATCCAGGAAGCATGCCCCGTACTGGCTGAAGCGGCCCTCGCTGTCGCCTCGCCCGTGATCCGGAAAACCGCCACGCTGGGCGGCAACCTGATGTGCGAAAACCGCTGCGTATTCTACAACCAGTCGGAATGGTGGCGCGAAGCCGCCGGGTTCTGCCTCAAATGCAAGGGAGACATCTGCATCGCCACCGGAGGCAGGAAAAACTGCTTTTCCAAATTTGTCTCCGACACCGCCGTCGCTCTGATCAGCCTGCACGCAAAGGCCGGCCTGATCGACCGGCAGGGCGCGCGCACCCTGAAGGTGGAGGAACTCTATTCCGGCGATGGCGTCCATCCGCACGCTACGGATCCCACCTCCCTGATCCGCTCCGTTTCCATTCCGCTCGGCCGGGGCTTCCGCTCCTCGTTCAGGAAGCTGCGGCAGCGCCGGGCCCTCGACTTCAGCTCCCTCACTACCGCCGTGACGGTTGGCCGGGGGGGCGACATCCGCATCGTGCTCGGCGGCGTTGACCCCAAGCCGGTGTTGGTAGAGGGCCGCGCTACGGACGATATGGACGGGCTGATCAAAAAAGCGGCAAAAAAGGCGCGGATTGTTGATAACGACATTTACCCCCGGCTTTACCGAAAAGAGATGATCCGGGTTTTTCTCGAGAAAAGTTTTCGGGATTTGTCTTTGTAACTCAGGTTGTGATGGATACATCCTCAATCCTTTCAAAAGACTTTGCTGACAATGCAATAAATCATGACAGAAAAGAACCTTACCAATCCGCAGAAGGCCGTCGTTGAGGCAGAAAGCATCGTGGTGCGCTTTTCCGGCGACTCCGGCGACGGGATACAGCTCTCCGGCATCCAGTTTTCCGAGACTGCTGCGCTCCTGGGCCATAGCCTGAGTACCTTCCCGGACTACCCCTCCGAAATCCGGGCGCCCGGCGGCACCATCGCGGGCATGTCGGGCTTTCAGGTCAATTTCGGCAGCCGGAAAATCTACACCCCCGGCGACGATTACGACGTGCTGGTCGCCATGAATGCCGCAGCCCTGAAGGTGGAATTGCCCCGGCTTAAGCCCGGCGGCGCCATCATCGCCAATATTGCCGGCTTCGATCGCAAAAACCTCGAACTAGCGAAATATCCCCAGGGGGTAAATCCCCTGGAAAACGGGAACCTCGACAACTACACGCTTTACCGGCTCGATGTGTCGAAACTCACCCGTGAAGCCCTTGATGGTTCCGGCTGGGGCGCCAGGGAAATCGAAAGGCCCAGGAATATGTTCGTCCTGGGCCTGCTGTTCTGGATGTTCGACAAGTCCATGGACCCCAGCATCCGGTTTCTGCGGGAAAAATTTGCCCACAAGCCGGAGGTTGCGGAATACAACATCAAAGCCCTCAAGGCGGGCTGGAACCTGGGAGAAAGTACGGAGATCATCCCCTCCCGCTACTGCGTCCGCCCTGCGCCGCTTCCGCCCGGCGCCTACCGCAGCGTCACGGGCAACCAGGCTCTGGCGATCGGGCTGCTGGCGGCTGCCGAAAGATCAGGCTTGCAACTGTTTCTCGGCTCCTATCCCATCACCCCCGCCACCGATATCCTCCAGGAACTCGCTCGCTACAAGGCCAACGGGGTGAAAACCTATCAGGCCGAAGACGAAATCGCAGGCATCTGCTCGGCCATAGGCGCGGCCTATGCAGGCTGCCTGGCTGCCACTACCACTTCCGGCCCCGGCATGGCCCTAAAAACCGAGGCGGCCGGGTTGAGCGCCATGCTCGAAATCCCTCTGGTGATCGTCAATGTGCAGCGCGGAGGGCCTTCCACCGGCCTGCCGACCAAGACCGAACAATCCGACCTGCTCATGGCCATGTACGGCAGGCACGGCGAAGCCCCGCTGCCGGTGCTCGCCGCCGCATCCCCTTCCGATTGTTTCGCTGCGGCCTATGAGGCCTGCCGTATCGCCATCGAACACATGACCCCCGTCATTTTGCTGGCCGACGGCTACGTGGCCAATGGCGCCGAACTCTGGCGCTTCCCTTCGGAAAGCAAGCTTCAGCCCATCCGGTTCGAATTCCTGCAATCGCCCAACGGCCCCGATGGGGCCTTGCTGCCCTACCAGCGCGATGCAAATGGCGTGCGTCCCTGGATCATACCTGGAACCAAAGGGCTGGAGCATCGCATCGGGGGGCTGGAAAAACAGGATGGGACGGGCGACGTCTCCTACGAACCGCTCAACCATGAAACTATGGTGCGCCTCCGTGCCGAAAAGATCGAAAAAATCGCCGCCCATATCCCGCCTGCGGCGCCCGGCAGCGGAAAAGGCAGGGGCCGCCTGCTCGTCCTGGGCTGGGGCTCCACTTACGGCGCGATCAGGACCGCAGTGCAGGACCTCCTCGCGGAAGGCTGCGACGTAGCGCACGTCCACCTGCGCTATCTCAACCCCTTCCCCGCCAATCTCGGCGACTTGCTGAAGGCCTACGACAAAGTCCTCGTCCCGGAAATGAACAACGGCCAGTTGCTTCAACTCATCCGGGCGAAATACCTGGCGCCCGCCGTCGGCTTCTCCAAAATCCAGGGCCTCCCCTTTACGGTTGGAGAACTGAAAAAACGCATTCTCGAACTACTCAACGCTTGACGCCATGCAAATTGCCTATTCCGATCCCTCGCCCCTAAGCCCAAAAGACTTCGCTGCTCCACAGGAAGTGAAATGGTGCCCCGGATGCGGAGATTACTCCATCCTCAAACAGGTGCAGGCCATTTTCCCCGAGCTGGGCATACCAAAAGAAAACTTCGTCTTCATCTCCGGCATCGGCTGTTCTTCCCGGTTCACTTATTACATGGACACCTACGGCATACACGGCATCCATGGCCGGGCGGCAGCTATTGCGGCGGGCGTGAAAATGGCCAGGCCCGCGCTCAGCGTCTGGGTGGTTTCCGGTGACGGCGATTCCTTTTCCATCGGCGGCAACCACTTCATCCACACGCTGCGCAAAAACTTCGACCTGAACTACCTGGTCTTCAACAACCAAATCTACAGCCTCACCAAGGGGCAATATTCGCCTACCTCCGAGCGGCAGAAAGTGACCAAAACCACGCCCTTCGGATCCATCGAGGAGCCTTTCAACCCCGCTGCCCTGGCCCTGGGGGCCGGCGCTGCCTTCGTGGCCCGCACGCTCGACCGCGACTCCAAACACATGCGCGATGTCCTGCGCCGGGCGCATGATTTCCG
>CAZAXA010000064.1:0-18152 GCA_964488965.1 uncultured Phaeodactylibacter sp.
CTGCCCGTGCCCCCGAAAAGGTCGAGCACCTTCAGGTTTTCAAAGTCGAACTGGTTTTGCAGGATGTTGAACAGCCCTTCCCTGGCAAAGTCCGTAGTCGGCCGGGTCGGCCAGTTCTTTGCCGGCGGGTTGAAACGCCTTCCCTTGAATTTCCCTCCTATTATTCGCATGGAAACACCAAATTAACCTCATCATACTTAACCAACCTCTTACTCCAGATACACTGCCACACTGATACGCTGACACACTATATCGCCCCTCACTCACAAAGGCTCAGGGCCAACAGCCCCGCAAAAAAATGTTTGGGTTCCAGGCTCAGTTTAGGCCCGAGATGCAGGGCGGCCGGCGGGCCGGGAAAGTGTATATGCTTGATGTATCGGAATGCTTCGCGGTAAATTTCTGAATCTTCCAAAAGTTCTCCGGAAAGATAAGCGGGGCATTTTTCCGGTTTGAGGGCAAATTGTTGAAAGGCGAGCAGCAGGAAGTAGATGAAATCCTTGGTGTTCTGATAAGGGAAGGCGTTGAAAAACAGCAAGTTGCCTCCATCAAAGACGGAGATGAAGACCAATTCTCCTTTAAGGTGGGCATAAACCCGGTGGCCTTCTTTCTGCGCCGGCATATTTCTGTAGCTTTCCAGCAGAGCGGTGGCGAGGTGAAACAGGCGGCATTGCGGGAAAGACCGGCGGACAAATGATTCCACACTCTCCGGGACAGTATAGATATTTTTCATCGACAGTCCCGGCAGGGAGTCGGCCAGTATGGACTGGTCCTTACCGACTTCAGTAGCCTGTTCCAGGTAAGAAGCCTTCTTGTGTTCATTATACAAGCGTTGGGGGACAAGGGCACATTTGGCCCCGGCCCAGCCCGCCCGCACCAGCCGGTAATTCTGGGCCAGCAGCTTATCTCCCTGGGCCAGCGACTGCAGGGCCGAAGGTTGTGCCATCAGTTGTGGCCCGGCCTGGTATGTCCTTAGCGCCAGCACGTGCTGCCGGCTATCTTTGATCATATAATCAAAACTGTCCACCCCTATCAGGATGGACAGTTCATAGATATTGGTATTCTTTATGATAAAGGCATCCTCTACGATATCTTTAACTATCTTTCCCAATTTCCTGACAGGTTTGGTGCATTCATATTCCCGAACTTTATATAACTGTTGGGATCATAACTAGTGTCATAACGGGCGAAACGGGGGTCTGCGTAGGGCCCCATGAAATATTTTCGGCGAACGCCGACCTCCACAACCGGAACATTGGTGCTCTGGTAAGTGATCGTATCCGCCTGTATTTCAAATTCAGCGCCATTGCCAAATGGGACAAAGCGCAGGGAATCAAGGTTAATGCCCATCGCCTTGATAGAGTCGATCGCCGGCATATAAGTCGTATCATAGATGATCTCTCCCGTGAAATCAGGATCGTCAGGGTCGCCGATCACGCTTATTATGCTGAAACTGTCCGTTTCCAGGACATAAGACAGGGAATCGAAGGAGTTGGCGAAGCCCCCTTTGATGTTACGGAAAGCTTCCTGAGTTGTTCGGATCTTCATCAACTTGTCGATCACTGCGCGTTCGCGCCTTTCCTTTTCGGCTTTGAAGGCAATAGGTTCCCGGATGCTGCTGATGAGCACCCATATCAAACCTATTATAATGGCGGCCAGAACTAAGTTGATCAATATTCTCATTTTTCGGTTTGTTTTGACGCAATAATAAAGATTTTTAGGAAAAAAGTGCCTCTAGGGCCAAAGCAATTTTACCACAATTACCTGAGATGAAAAAACAAACCGGCGCCAAAAATTATGGCGCCCGATCTTTCAAAGGGTTTTACCGGCCTGTTTGCCAGTTGTTCAATGCCCTTTCCCTCCTACCTGGCATTTGCCATAATATACGGCGCCCTCTTCCACCGCCAGCACCCTGGCCTGGATATCCCCCTCGATCCGCGCCGTCCCCATTAGCTGAAGGCTGCCGCTAACCACCACATCGCCCTGGATGTGCCCCATGATTACGGCATCGGCGGCGTTGACTTTTCCTTCCACCTTGCCGGCCTCGCCAATGACGAGCCGCTTGTCGCACCGGAGTTGCCCCACGATAATCCCATCGAGGCGGATGCTTTCTGACGACGAAAAGCCGCCCTCTATCCTCGTGCCTTTGGAAACCACACAGTTGGCCTCACTACCCCTGGGCATAGCCGCCCGGGCGGCTTCGGGTTTTTCTTCCCTGGGTTTAGCTTTGGGCCGCATTGACAATACACTCATAGTATTCTATTTTTATGGCCGGTTATTTTTCTATTGAACCTGTTACTGCCGTATTTTGTACTTTTTATTTAACTAACTTTTGCCACCTGAGGCTCTGAAATAAGCCATTCTTTCAATATGAGCATTACCATTCTCGGCATAGAATCTTCCTGTGACGACACTGCGGCAGCCGTGTTTCGCGACGGAAAGGTATTGAGCAACTGTGTTGCCAACCAGGAAGCCCATCGCATATACGGAGGCGTCGTTCCCGAAGTTGCATCACGCGCGCACCAAATCAATATTATCCCGGTGGTGAGCCTGGCCCTGAAAAAAGCCGGCATAAGCAAGCGGGAGGCCGACGCCGTCGCCTTCACCCGGGGGCCTGGCCTTATCGGTTCGCTGATCGTCGGCCTGGCCTTTGCCAAAGCCTATGCGCTCAGCCTGGGTATCCCTCTCATTGAGGCCAACCACATGCAGGCTCATGTGCTGGCCCATTTCGCCGAGGACCCAAAGCCGGAATTCCCTTTCCTCTGCCTCACCGTTTCCGGAGGGCATACCCAGATCGTCCTCGTCCGGGATTATCTGGATATGGAAGTGATCGGCCAAACGATGGACGATGCTGCCGGCGAGGCCTTCGACAAAACCGGCAAGCTGCTGGGGCTGGACTACCCCGCCGGCCCGCTAATTGACCGGCTGGCGCAACAGGGACGGCCCGTTTTCGACTTTCCGGAACCCCAGATCCCCGGGCTGGACTTCAGTTTCAGCGGCCTGAAAACCTCTATCCTGTACTTCCTGCAAAAACAGAAAAAAGAAAACCCCGATTTTATTCAGGATAAGATGGCCGACATCTGCGCTTCGGTGCAAAGCCGCATCGTCAGCATCCTGATCAACAAGATAAGCCTGGCGGCGGAAGCAACCGGCATTCGGGAAATAGCGATCGCCGGCGGCGTTTCCGCCAATTCCGCCCTGAGGGCTGCCCTGGAAAAAACCGGAAAGGAAAAGGGATGGAATACCTACATCCCGAAATTCGAGTATTGTACCGATAATGCGGCCATGATCGCCGTTACGGGCTACTACAAATACCTGAAAGGAGAATTCGCCGGCCAGGAGGTGGAGCCCGTGGCGCGGTGGAGGGTGTAGGCTTGTTGTTTGTTGTTTGTTGCCGGGGGTTTAGAAATCGCTGATCAGTTTTTTCTTCATTTCCTGGAATTCCTCCTCAGAGATGATACCTTCATCGCGAAGCCGGGCTAGTTCTCTGATGCGTTCGATAAGGCCGCCGCCTTTTTCCTGCCCTTGTTTTGCCTTCTCTTCAGCGGCAGTTTTCAATGTCTCCTCTGCCTGCGCCTGTGCCCGCTGTTCGGCTTCTTCCGTTTCTTTGCGCGTTTTTTCATCCCTGCGCAGTTGTTCGGCCACTTTCTTGCCTTTTTCGAACTGCTCTTTATACAATTTCTTCAGGCGGGCGGGGTCAAAGTCGAGGATGGTGCCGCCGGATTCGAAATGCCGCTTGAAGACCTGGCCCAGGGCATAGGTGGAAGCGCCGGCAAAAACGGAAACCGTTACGCCTCCGATCACCGAGCCCACCACCGGGATCATTTTAACCAGGCTGCCGGCAGTGATCCGCGCCACAGTAGTGCTGGTCAGTGCAGTTACGATCGCCTTTCCCTGGGTTTCGGAAAAATCCACGCCGTAAACCTTGCACATTTGCCGGATCATATCCAGTTGCAGGGCGCTTACGGCAAAAATGTCGGCAACGAGCACCGGGATCAGCCCGGCCCCCATCGACCAGACCACATGGTTGCGGATGATGGTATCTGCGTGCTTAGAGCGTTCGCTGTCGTTACTCATAATTTTGTCTTTGATGGCCTTAGCGGCGTAATCCAGGATTTTCTTTGGTTCCACAGTTCACGTTTTTAACCTTACTGCTGTTTAGCAGAGAAGGGAAACCCAATATTAACAACATCTGTGGTGGCCCGCAAGCTTTCTTCGGCCAATTAGTTGATTGGGTTGATTAATCAATCACTATTCTCACCCCTTCCGAGTGGCTCGTAAACTCCGGCGCGTACATACACTGTATACTTGCCAGGCCGTTGGAGAAATCTCCCCGGTGGGCAACCCGAAGAGGGTACTCGAACACGTAAGTGCCTTTGGGCAGGTAACCGATGAAGAAATGAGTGGCCAGGTCCCGGGTACTTTCGTAGTAGCCCAGGCCGCCCTGCCATTTGTACTGGCTGAAGACATTGATGGGTTCCAGCCCGCTGGCGCGCATATCCTTCAGGTGCACGTACTCCATATCGCGGTCTGCCCGCAGTTCGATACGTACCACCAGTTTGTCGCCGGGTTGGAGGGGGTTGCCGGCCGTTATCGGCTTCAGCTCGGGGCCCCTGTCTCCGATAATTTCTTTAAAGAGCCCTTTATCCAGCTTCAGAGGCGTTTCTTTAAAGATGTTCACCTTATCCAGGTCTTCGAAGTATTGCCAGTAAGCGGCGCCCCAGGCGATGCTGCTGTTGGGGTTGGAAACTTTAACCCGGCTGAAGTCAGGGCTGATCTCTTTTCCGCTCCAGTTGGCCCTGAAGTAACCGGCGCCGGCCTCTGCCGAGCGGCGTGCTTCGAGCAGTTGCGGCTGGAAGCTCTCTTCATCCAGGCCGGGGAAGCTCACTTCTGCCAGGCGGGTATTTTCCAGCCAGTTGCCGCCGTAGCGAAGCAGGGCATAAACGGCATTGGCGGTCGCCTTGGTCGTCTTCCAGTGGGTCGTCTGTTTGTTCTTCAGCAGCCAGATTTTCAGTTGCTCTACGGCTTTGGCATCACCGGCCACTTCGGAGAAAACCTCCACCATCAGGGCATGGGTTTCAATGGGCATCTCGTGCCAGAAGAAGCCGGTATTGTAGTTCCAGTACATGCCCAGTTCTTCATGGTAGAGGGCGCGCTCACGCAAAGAACGGACGATGCGCGCCGCCACTTCTTCTTTTTGCGAGCGCTGCATCACGACGGCCATCAGCCCTTCCTGGTAGAGGCCTTTATTGAGCCAGTATTTTTCTACCTGCCCGAGGTAATAGGCCTGCCCTTCCGCCGCCAGGCCTTCCACCGGTATCTCCGGGAACAGGCTGCGGGCATACAGGTAATGAATGGCTATGCCGTCCAGGTGGTCGTCCTCCAACTTGGCCCTTCCCTGTTTCACCTCATACAAGAGGCGATCATAGTGGCCGGCAAGCTCGCGGTCAATATATTCGGCGGCACGCTGCACTATATTCCAGGCACGGGAACCGGGCTGGACATCGGTAAGGCCGAGGGCGCGCAGGCGCCCCATGCCTTCCAGGATATACTGAGTGATGTACCAGTTTTCCTGTCCGCCCGGAAACCAGGAGAAGCCGCCGGAGCCGGATTGCATCTCAGCAAGCTGCGCCAGGGCTTTGTCCTGCTCATACCCCATGCGGTTGAGGTCGAACAGCAGGCCTATCCGCTTGCGTTGTTCGGCTTCGCTTTGTGCCTGCCGCACCCAGGGAGTTTCTTCCAGGAGGGCGGTTTTGAGTTCTTCGTTCTTTTCCAGTTCGCTGATCAGGGCGTCGGAGTCTTTCCACTGATCGAACACCTGGCGTATAGCGGGGTTGGAGTTGGCTACCGAGGCGGCCAGGGTATTGGCATAATAGCGGCTGAAAATCTGCTCGCTGCACTCATAGGGGAATTCCATCAGGTAAGGCAGGGCCTTGACGGCGTACCAGGCGGGGTTGGAGGTAAATTCAAGGCTGAAATTGTGGTGCTGCAATGTGGCGGACTCTCCGCCCCTGGCCATCGCCTCGAAATTAAACTCCCGCGACTCGTCGCCCTTAAGCGGCATGGGCATGGTTTCCGTTACCAGAGTGCGGTTGGTCAGTACGGGCAGGGCGCTTTCTTCACCGTCGGAGAAGCCCCCTGACCTGGCCACTATACGATGAGTGACGGCCAGGACTTCCCCCTGAGGCACCTTCAGCCTCCAGGCCAGGCGTGCCGACTGCCTGGCTTCCGCCTCGAAGGCCACGGCGCCGGCATCGTTGCCAAACAGGCCGTCGATGGGCTGCATGCTCAGGGCGTCGAACAGCATCAGTTCAGCAGTGCCCGACATTTTCTCATCGGTCAGGTTGCTCACCTTAGCGGTAAATTCGATCTCATCGCCCTCCCTGAGAAAACGCGGCGGGTTGGGCAGCGCCATCAGCTCTTTCTGGGTCACCACTTCGTTTTCGCTGACGGCATACTGAAGGCTCCGGGTGTGGGCCATCGCCAGGAATTTCCAGCGCGTCAGGGCTTCATTCATTTTAAAGCGGATGATGACATTGCCCTCCTTGTCTGTCCGCAACTCAGGGAAGAAAAAGACGGTCTCCCTGAGGTTGCGCCGCACCGGCGGGGCCGCAGGCGTTTCACCTCCCCGGCCCTGTGCCGGTTCGGGAGCGGCCGGAGGCGGCGCCATTTCGGCCGAGTCCGCCATTTTGGCCATTCCGGCATCATCCATTCCTGCTGAAAAGTTCGCAACAGCCTCTTCCGCCTCCATTCCCGGGGCCGGGGCCACATTAGAGCGGGCCATTGCCCCCTCGGCGAACCTGCCGCCGTAGCCGTAATAATTGAAATTGAACCAGTTCAGGAAGCGGTACCGGCGCTGAGGCGCTTCGGGAAATACCGGGTAATAGCCGAAGCTGTTGCTGCCGACGCTGTTGAAATGGCGGCTCTGCCAGCTCCGGGCATGATAATTCAGAGGGTAAGGGCTGAACGCCCAGGAATTGGGCCGGAACTGGTCCAGGGATGCGTCATACAAAGTGGCTACCATTTCCGCCGCCACTTTTTCGTTGCCCGGGCCGCTGACCTTGATCTGCCATGCTTCGTCTTCGCCGGGGTGCAGCTTATTGCGGAAAGTGTTGTATTCGACCTTAAGCTCCTTGTCTTTCCAGGGCACGGGGATGTTCTCCACCCAGCTGAAAGGCCGGTTGAACTTCACGAAGGTGAAATTGGCGAAGAGGCCGCCCTTATCCTCTTCTGCTACAGTATGGCTGACCTGCTGCCAGGGCCGGGCCTTCAGCCAGGACCGGCTGGCCACTTCCTGGCGGCGTTCCAGTTCGTAGAGTATGTTCAGTTCACCGGCAGCGGTGGCCACGAAGGCCGTAACCTGATCGCCCGGCCGGTAAGGGCCTGACCCCTCCTGTTGTTTCCAGGCCAGTACCCCGCCCGGAAATGTTTTGGACCTGGAGTCATAGACGAGGAAGTACTTTTTCACTTCGATCTCATTCCCCTTGTTATCCTTTGTTTTCAGCTGTAGCACATAGTGCCCCACCGGCCAGCCGGAGGCGTTTACAAAGAGGGTATCCTGTTCGCCTGTATTAAAAGGCTGGCTGAGCACTTCTTCCCTCACCGGCCAGTTGGGCTGCTCATCTTCACTGCCATAGGCAAAGTGCGGGAAAGCCCGCCGGAAGGCGCCCTCTTCGATAGACGGCCGGTCCGGTTTATTCCAGTAGCGGCTGACGAACACCTGCTTTGGCGATTCCTGGCGGTTTATCGTCAGGATACCGCTGGCCGCCTGCGGCGACCCATCCAGGTTTTGGGTGGTGATGGCTATGGGCGCCAGCCCGGCCTGCCGGCCGATGCTTTCGGGGATGCTAACGTCCGCCTTGAGGCCCAGGTAGGCCAGGCTCAGCGATTTGCCGGTGGAATGCGTCTCTCCGGTTATGTCCGTGACGTCGATATAAGCCGAGAAGACGAATTCCGGGTTGTTGCCCTTATCGATACTGAGGTCGGGTTGTGCTGCAAAGGAAAATTCGAAGCTGCCGTCAGCGGCAGTAGTAAGCTGGCCAACAGCGACCTCCTGGCTTTCGCCAAAACGCGGAAACCCGCGGCCGCCGTAACCCCACCACGGCCACCAGGGATAGCGCACTTCCCGCACCACCCGGTACTGCACTTCCGCCCCATCGATGCTGCTGCCGGCGAAGGCGGTGGCCTTTCCACTGAAGGTAACGGTATCGCCCAGGGCGGGGCTGCCCTTCAGGGGATCCATCACGACTTCGAATTTGGGCCGTTTGTATTCTTCGACCGAGAAGTATTCGAAGCTGTTGCCCGCATCGGAAAACAGGCGCATCTGGCCCAGCAGGCCGCCCTGAGGAGCGGTGAAGGCGCCGTTGGCCGTTCCGTATTCGTTGGTCGTCAGTTCCTGTTTGGCAATTTCCTGCCCATTGACGTCGAAGAAAGTCACCGTAAATTTATGCCTGGGATAGATGGCCGGGAGGTTTTGCTCGTCCCTCTCCAGCACAATGGCCTTGAAATAGATGGTTTGCCCGGGGCGGTAAATGGCCCGGTCCAGGAAAAAATGGGTGGCCAGGTTCCTGGACGGCTGGCGGGTGCTGCGATAGCTGGAGAAGCCATCCTGGAAATACAACACGTCATCGCCCATGGAGAAGCGCACCTGATAATAGGTGTTCTCCGGCAATTTAGGCAGGATGAAGCCATCCTTATCGCTGCGGGCCTGGCCGGCCCTGGCCTGCTCCTGGCTGCGCGTTTCGCGGTTGTAGCGGTTGGTGAAGAACTCTGCAAGGACGCCCTCCAGCGGAGCGCCGGTTTCGCGGTGCATCATGAGGAATTCCGTGCCATATTCAGAGTTCCTCCGGTTGAAATAGCTCAGTTCCGAAACCGTTATAAAAAGGTAGCCCACAGCCTGTTCGGAAAAGCTGAACTTATCATTATCGGCGATCAGTATGGCGTAGAACCCCAGGGGCAGCCCTTCGACGGCCACTTCGGTGGTATGCTCCTGCAGGTCGCCGTCATCCGGCAGTTTAACGCTCCAGGCCTTTACGGGCTTCCTGGCGGCCAGATTCTGAAACAGCTCCTCCGGGCGTTGGTTCCCCAGGGAGGGCCATTCCTCTTTTTCTAACTTCACCACCCGGATGTAGGCTTCGCCGATATTGCGGTAAGAGGCTGAGGCGAGCATTGGCCGGTTGGGCAGGTTGACTTCTTCGGCTGCCATTTGCAGTGTTTTGCGCAACAATTCGCTGCGCAGCACTGCGCACTGGCGGGCGCCGTAACTTTCTGGAAATGCCTCGATGGCCTTATCGCAAAGATCGAGGGCTTCTTTAAGCTTCCACCTGTGTTCTTCTGCCTGGCCCGGGACATAAGTGTTGCCCTGTTCAGCATAGAGGCTGGCCATACGATGCCACACTTCCGCCAGGAGCGGCTTGCCGGCAAGGCGGCTTTCCAGTTGCCGGAGCGCTTCCAGGTACAGGGCATCCTTCTGGCTGAGGATAGAGTTGTTGCGGACAAACTCCAGCCGCTGGAGGTCTGCATCGAGCAGGGCGGCTTCATTATCATCCGCCAGCCGGCGCCGGAGCAGGCTCTGGAACAGTTCCAAAGCCCTGAATTTATAGGATATGGTATCCCTTGTTTCAAATTTCATCCCGGCAAAGGCCGCGGCCGGCGCGAAGGCATCCTCCTGGTTGAGCTGGAAGCGGTAAGCCGGCTGAGTGAGATAGGAACGCTCATTGGAAAAATGGTGGATAGCGCGATGGGCCAGGAAATCGTAGAGCGTAGGCCTTAGCTCATCGGTATTCTCCGGCCCCGTCTGGGAGAAGGTGATGGCGTTGAACTCACCGACAGGTATTCCGAACGCCTTGTCGTCTTCAACCGAGAGCAGGTAATAACGCGAAGCCTCCTGAAGCAATTGATCCAGGCTCCAGGTTTCCAGGTCATCGGGCCGGAAGCCCGCCGTGGCGGTACGGCCCGCCAGCCGCCAGTAGTTCTGGTCGGTATAACGCTGCAGCAATTCGCCGGTAAGAGAATAAAGCACCGGCCGGGCGGGGAAGCCTGCCAGGCCTGCTTCCTCCGCCATGCGCAGGATGGCCTTTGCCAGCCCGCCTTCTTCCAGCTGGCTCTGGTATTTGTTGCGGTATATGATGGTTTTTACCAGTTGCGCGGGCTCGTTATCTTTTTTTGCCCGTTCGTACAGTATATCAACCTTTTCCAGGGCAGAGCGGGGCAGCCCTTCATTTTCCAGAGAGTCGATAATTTTCCATTCGGCCTCATAAGGGTCTTGCTGTGTCATGGTTTTGCTTTGTCTTGAATGCTGAAAACCCAGAAGGGCGGTAGAGCAGCTCAGGGTGAGCAGCAGGAAAAATGGTAGGATACGGTACATCATGGTTAGTTGGTTAGCTTCTTTATTTCAGGTGGAAAAGGCTTTCTGCCGCCGCCAATTGAATCCAGGCAACCGGCGCCGGCTGCGCTTCCCACAATAATACGATGCCGCGAAGATGTCAATTACATAAGGCAGCGTGTTTTTTTATGAGTGATTTTTTCATCTCACCCTGCCGATATCCACGCTTTCATCTAATGTAACATTTTTTGTCAGGAAATCAGCCATGTGTTTAGCCCAAAAAGGGCCGAGGGACGCCCCTTTGGTGCCCAGCCCGTTGAAGATAGCCAGTTGAGGGAATTCCGGGTGCCGCCCCAGGAAAGGCCGCCGGCCCCTCACCGTCGGGCGGATGGCAGCGCGGTGTTCCACTACCTCATAGGGGGTTTTCAGCACCCGCTCCAGGTGGGTTCGCAGGTAATCCAGGCCGGCTTCCGTAGGGCTGTCGTTTTCCGGCTCTTTGACGTAATTGGACCCAACCCAGCAGGATCCATCCTGAAGGGGTACGATAAAGACCTGCTGTTTCAGTATCTTTACAAATCGCGCATCCGCGATGCGGACGATGAGGGCTTCCCCTTTGTCGCCGAGAAATGGCAGGTAGTTGAAAAAAGGATTTTCCTTTGCCCAGCGCCCTTCGCAGAACACCACAGACCGGGCTTCGATATCCTGGTATTTCACACGCTCCTCCCCTATTTCCATTTGCCCGTAATCGAATGCAGCTTCCCGGTATATGCCTTTGCCGCTAAGATACCGGCGGTAAGCTTCCGCCAGCCGGCCGATATCCACCTGAGCGCTGTGTTGTACCTCTCCGTAGCTGTAGGCCAATTCAATTTTACTGCTATAACTCCCCATCTCCGCCCGGCCCAGGATATAAGCTTCGTAGCCCGGCTCTCCGCTACGCGCCAGCCAGTCGTTTGCCTCCCTGGCATTGAACAGGGCGCGCAGGATGTTGCGCTCATGAAAGATGGTGATGCCGAGTTGTTGCTCCAGTTCGCGATAAGTTTGGCGGGCAAAGGGAATGAGGCTGTCCATCAGCCAGGACTTCACAAACCTCCGCCCGGTGATGGGGTTGATGATGCCGGCGGCAACGCTGGTCGACGAACGTTCGTTTTGGCGCCCCACAACGAAAACATGCTGCCCGGCCTTCTCCAGGAAATGGGCCAGCAGCGTACCGGCCAGCCCTTGCCCGGCGATGAGAAAATCTGTTTTCATACGCTCAAAGCATTTCCAGGGTTTTTTGCCTAACCTAAAGCCCTTTCAATTCTTCCCTCAGCTTTTTCGGAAGCCCCTGTACGACCAGTTCGTAGGAATGGTCGATGAGCCCCCGGAGAAATTCATCGGCAAGGCCGGTTTCGAATTCGACGGTATTCCAGTGTTGCTTGTTCATATGCCAGCCGGGACGGATTTCGGGGTGCTCCTCCCGCAGCTCGATGGCCCGATCGGGGCAGCATTTGAGGTTGACGGTAAATTCGGCGCTGTCCAGCCCCGTAATGGCAAAAACTTTGCCCATAACCTTAAAGACCAGGGTTTCTTCTCCGAATGGGAAGGTTTCCCCGACGCCTTTTTTGGCCAGGCAGTAGTCGCGGAAGGATTCGATATCCATGTTGCCGGTTGTTGGTTGCTGGTTGATAGAGCTTAGTTGCAGGGGGTTAACTGACAGCCAACAACTATCAACACATTGGCCTAATGAGAATGCTTCAAAAATAGGAAAACATTGACAGATAAGGCGGATTTGCATAGCAGAAAACCACAAGCTCTGTTTTGAACTTAATTGGCGGAATTTTTGTAGCTTTGCTGCCCGAAATATTTGACCCCGTAGTTCAAGGGATAGAATAGAAGTTTCCTAAACTTTTGATCCAGGTTCGAGTCCTGGCGGGGTCACTAAATTTGCAATGTACTGATAACCAGTATTTTACGCAATCGACTTTATTTCCCTAACTACCAGATGATCAATATTTTATCTCAATCCCATCTCTAAAAACAGCCCTTAGGACTCTTTTTTTGGGACCAGATTTTGTACCGAGATGGAGCCCTTCTCGCCCCTCTTCGCAACAGTTTTAGCAGCTTCTGGCCTTTCTCAACATAATTTGCTGGCCGTGTATCTTTTTATTCCGGGCTTTTCATGAACTTGCAAGTTTATACAAGTTGCAGCGGCTGCAGCAGTAAAACAAATTATCAGGGTTATCACCGTTGCCTTTGGTAGTGGGTTGAAAATGGTCAATCGTCAACTCACCTCCTGTGTCCGTTTCTGTCACTCCACAGAACTCGCAGGCAAAATTGGCCCTTTGCCGCACCAATACCCGAATCTCATTAGGAATACTCATGCCGGCCGCTGCCCAAGTTGTTTTGTCAATTGGTTTAAAAGGGTTGTATTTTCATTTCGAAGTTGCTCATTTTCCGAAGCCACTTGTTGAATCCGGCTGGTTAACTTTACCAATTGAGCCAATGCTGCTTCTACTGTCGTTCCTGAGGGCGCAAAAAAGGCCTCAAATTTTTTGTGCCAGATTTTGTACCGGAGTAAAGGCCTCACTCTCCTGCCCGAATGGGCATCTCATCTTCAAACAATTTTCCTGAAGAACTGGGAAAGCTGTTTCACTTTTTAAGTTTCTGATAGCTCACCTCCTTAAAATAGACCACATCATCCGCTCCGTGGTTCTGCAATCCGATATACCCCGCTTTGGGGCGGCGGCCTCTGTCCGGCTCATAGTCTTTTTCCTTCTCCGGAACCGGGTCTCCTTCCTTAAAATCAGTGACCAGTACGCCGTTCACTTCCACCATGGTCCTGTCGCCCTGCAGAGTGATCACCATCTCGTTCCAGCCTTCAGCTTTACCGGGCGAGGCTTTGGCTTTGGTCAGGGAATATAAAACCCCCGTCCTGTGATAGTCATCCTGCCGGTCGTCGATCTGAACCTCATAACCCCGGTTAACGGGCATCCATGGTTCCGCCGGCCTTTTCGGAATGCGGATAAATACGCCGGCATTGTTTTCGGCGGCGCCCTTGTACACTACCCGAAGTTTGGCGTTTTTGAACTTCTTTCCGGTGTACCAGAGTAAGCCCATGCCTCCCTGTGTTTTCAACAAACCTTCTTCCACCGTGAAGCTTCCCTCTCCAACTTGTTCCCAGCCCTGAAGATCCCTGCCGTTAAAAAGTGGCGTCCAGCCCTGCCCGTTAACGGAGAGGAAGGAACCAATACCGATCAGGGCCAATAAGCATTTCCGTTTCATATTTTTACTTTTTTTGTTACAATTCTCAAACTGATCCCCGGGCCTTTTACCTTCACACCCGGAGAGGATGACTAAAAATAGGAAAATTATCGTTACCGGCCCGGGCGCACAGGCAGATTTTCAGCCTGTCATTTCGCACACATGCTGCCGGAAGATCCGTACCTTGCCTTTCAAAGCCTTATACTATGCCGAAGCCTCTGAACACGATCCTGGCCTTCCTCTTTTTTATTCCCTTTCTTTCTGCCCAGCCCTTGCCCGAACATCCGCGCCCGGATTGGGAGCGCCCTGAATGGGCCAACCTCAACGGCCCCTGGGCTTTCCGTTTTGACCCGGAAAAGGTTGGCCTGGCCCAGGGTTGGCAAGAGGGCCAAAGTGAATTTCCCCTTACGATCCAGGCGCCTTTCTCCTGGGCGGCTCCGCTGAGCGGGCTGTCCGGCTCGGCCGATATGGACATCGGCTGGTACCGGCGGGAAATTACCGTTCCTGCCGAATGGAACGGCCGCCGCACTTTTCTGGCCATCGGCGCGGCCGACTGGCACACCACCGTATGGCTCGATGGGAAAAAGGTGGGCGAACACCGCGGAGGGTACACGCCCTTTTCGCTGGAGCTGACGCCGTACGTGCGCACCGGGCAGCCGCAGGCGCTCGTGATCCGCGTCGACGACAGCCCCCACCCTTTCAAGCTCGAAGGCAAGCAGGGCTACGGGCGGGCGCGCGGCATCTGGCAGACGGTTTATCTGGAAGCGCGGGGCGCCCGCTATCTGGAAGCCCTGCACATCTCGCCGGATATCAAAGCGGGGAAGGCTTCTTTTGAAGCTGTTCTGCCCGCTCCGGCAGAAGATGACCTTCCGCTCCGGCTTGCCATCAGGGGAGAGGATGGAAATACCTTATATGTACAGCAGAGCATTCCCCGCGGAGCGCAACGGCGCCGCTTTGAGGTTGCTATCCCCCGGGCGCGGCTGTGGTCAACCGAGGATCCGCACCTGTATGAGGTAGAAGCCTCTCTGGGGAGCGATGAAAATACTGCCGACCGGGTAAAAACCTACTTCGGCATGAGGGAGGTCAGCGTCGCCAATTTGCCGGGCACGGACTATTCCTATGTCGCCCTCAACGGCCGGCCCGTCTATCTGCAACTGGCGCTCGACCAGGCCTATCACCCCGAAGGGTTCTACACTTTCCCCAACGATGAATTCATCCGCGATGAAGTGCTGCGCGCCCGCCAGATAGGCCTCAACGGGCTCCGCATCCATGTCAAGGTGGGGCAGCCCCGCAAGTTGTACTGGGCCGACCGGCTGGGCATGCTCATCATGGCCGATGTGCCCAACTCCTGGGGGGAACCCGATGAGGAGATGCGCCGCGAAACGGAACACGCCCTGCGCGGCATGATACAACGCGACTTTAACCACCCTTCGATCTTTTCCTGGGTGGCCTTTAACGAAACCTGGGGGCTGTTTACTACTACCGGCGAAGAAAATAAAGAGCGCAGATATTTGCCGGAAACCCAAAAATGGGTGGAACAAATGGTGTCCCTGGCCAGATCGCTCGACCCTACGCGCCTGGTGGAAGACAATTCCCCCTGTTGTGGCGTCGGCCATACCGTCACGGACCTCAATTCCTGGCATTCCTACCTGCCTGGCTGGGCGTGGGAAGAGGCGCTGACGCAAATAGATACCGCCACCTATCCCGGCTCGGAATGGAATTTTGAGGAAGGCTACCGGCAGGCCAGGCAGCCTAATATCAACTCGGAATTCGGCAATGTATGGGGTTACGAAGGCAGCGCCGGCGATGTCGACTGGAGCTGGGATTACCACCGCGCCATCAATGCCTTCCGGCGCCACCCCCGCATCGCCGGCTGGCTGTACACCGAACACCACGACGTGGTCAATGAATGGAACGGATACTGGCGCTACGACCGCAGCGGTAAGGAGACGGGAATCGGCAGCCTGGTTCCCGGCATGTCCCTCCGCGACCTGCACAGCCCGCTGTACATAGCCCCCGGCGGCGATCTCAGCCGCAGTGTGCAAGCAGGAGAACAGCTAAGCCTTCCCCTTTTCGCTTCCTTCTTCACAGATGCCTCCGGCTTTGGCGACTCGCTGAACCTGCACATCTGCCTTTACGGCTGGGACTACCTCGGGCGGGAGGAAACCTATGAAAAAAGTTCCCGGCGGATACCCTTCAGGCCCTGGATGCAGGGCCCCGCCGGCACAATTACCGTAAGTATGCCCGACAAACCCGCCGTCTGCATACTCGCCCTGGCGTTGGAGGATGCCACGGGCAAAGTGCATCACCGCAATTTTACCACTTTCGTCGTGGAGGGAGAAATGCCGGAGCGGGCTATCCTCGCCAACGGCAGGCAGGCGCGGTTGCTCCGCGTGAAGGCCGGCGATTTTGCGAAAGCGGAATGGAGCCGGAAGCAATGGGAAGTGCTGGAAGGCAAAAAGGTGAACGGCGCCGGCCACGGCTTTTTCGAATACCGCTTTCCCTGGCCGGAAGGATTGGAAGTGAAGGACATAGAAAGCGCCGGCTTCCTCGTAGAAGCCTCCGCCAAGCAGCTCTTCGGAAAGGACCGGGATGATAAGGCGGCGCTATCCGGCGACTACATGCGCGGCGAGGGCACTTTCGACCCCGGCCGCAACCCGAACGCCTACCCGATGACCGACGAAACGGCATTTCCTTCCGCCGCACTCATTACTGCCAACGGTTTCCCCGCCGGCCGCTATGAGCTGCCCGACGACCCCGCCGACCACCGGGGCATACTCTCATGGCATTACCAACTACAGGACCGCAAGCTGCGCGAGGCCGGCTCATACGGCTACCTCCTGCACGCCCTCATCCCTGAAGAGGCGCTGCAGGCCGCCGCCAAAACCGGCGAGCTGGCCCTCCGCCTGGCCGTGGAGGAAGGGCTGCCGGGAGGGTTGGCCATCTACGGAGCGGAATTCGGCAGGTTCAGGGTGGAGCCGACAATAATAATAGTGGGGAAGTGAGGATGGGCCTTGCCTTGAATTGCCGTTTTCATTTTTATACTTTGCTTACGGATAGCCAGCTTATCTGACGTATAAGTACCTAAACCCGCCGCCCGGGGTCACCAACCTGCCGCCAGCGGCGCCCCAAAATCCCTGTAAAAAAGGCGCAGGGCCTCTTCATCCGGCGGGCCGTCGAAAACGATGAAGCGGTAACGGGAGCGGTAAGGCGCTTCCGGCGCCAGGTCAAAGCTGCCATCCACCATGGGGGCGAAGCAAAAATAAGGCATTTCCGGATGGACGCGCACTGCCTGCGGGTGGCGGAAGTTCTCCGGATGGCCCATAACGGCTATGCCGGCCATACCGGAGGGCGTATTGCCATACAGCGCTACCCAGCCCGGATGGGTATGGTTGGCGGCCAGGCGGGTATCGCCGGCGGCGGTCAGTACCCGGGCCGTATCGTAAAAATGGGCCTTGTCGTCCGGGTTCCAGGCCCGGCTTCCACGGATGCCCATGCCGCCATAGTGGTAATCCAGGACATGCAGGGTATCTTCCGTGATGTTCATCTGCCTGGAATCGATCTCCCAAAGGAAGGGGTTATCGCTACGAAACAGGCGGATGAACCACCTTTCCTCAAGAACCGGCCCGAAGGCCAGCGCGCGGTGGCTCAGGCGCACGACAGCCTCAGCGAATACCGGCCCGCTTATCAGAGTATCCAGCGCCAGGTGTTCTACCGTCCCGGTTTCATTCTGCTGGTTCCAGAAATCCGTTTTTGCTCCCCTGAACAAGGTATTGACCCATGCCATGAATATGCCGTGCTGATGCATATGCCCGGCGGGAAAATCATCGGTGACTATCACTCCTGCCGGGCTGAATACCGGATGCAGGAAGCCGCTGCGGCGGTAGTAGGCCGGCAGGTTGTCGGCAGGCCGCCGTTCGGAGAGGGCATACCGGAGCGCCTCTTTTTTTCCAACCAGCATTGTTAAGATGCCGCCGGTTTCAACAGCCTGCACTTCAGCGGGCCAATCCTCCGCCTTTCCGGGGCGTAGGCGGTACGAACGGCGCTCCCCGGCTTCCATCGGCGCTTCCAGCAATGCCACGAGCCGCCCGGGGCCATACAACTGAAGCGGCAGGAGAGCCCCGGAGCTGTCATTTTCCAGCGCCCAGCCTGTTTTCTCCGCCGCTTCCGCCAAGCGGACAAAAACGGGCGCTCCGGCCGGCCGCGCCATAGTGGAATGAATGCTAATCGTTTGCGCTTTCAGCGGCAGGATATATAACAAATAAAGGCCAAAGGCCAGAGGAAAAGATGAGCAGGCAGGCATGATCCCGAACGTTTTTTTGATCGATAAATCCTCCCCAAAATACACAATTTAAGGCAAAGCGTGCATTACGACAAAGAAGCAAACTGAAGAACAACATCCGGAAATACTCTCCTCTTACTCTATCTGATAACGGATCGGGATAATATTGTTTTGGGCCGTAACAGGGGATTGCTTATTTTGCCGGAATAAGCCAAAAAAGCCCCCTCAGGGCCTATGCCTATGAAAATAATCATGATCGCCTCCGAATGTGTACCCTACGCCAAGACCGGCGGCCTGGCGGATGTAGTG
>CAZAXA010000065.1:0-18140 GCA_964488965.1 uncultured Phaeodactylibacter sp.
GATACACTGATACACTGATACACTGATACACTGATACACTGATACACTGATACACAATAAACCCCCCGTGGCCAACGTATTCATAAACGTCTAAACCTGTAGCACACCATCATTCACTCCCCGTCCTCGCTGCAGCTCGGCCGGGTAAAATTCATTCATTCATTATGAGAAACGCCCCCTTCATCGCCCTGTTCCTGTTCGCCTTTTCCACCCTTTCCGCTCAGTTCACCTTCTCCGGCATTTTTGCCGAAGCTGACACCGCCTATGAGTATGCCCACCAGCTGAGCTGGGAAGATTTTCAGCAAAAACACGAAGCACTGGACGCTGAGGGCTTCCGGCTGATCGATATTGAAACGGCTAAAGAAGGGGCGCGCCGTTACTATTGGGGCATCTGGAAAAAGGACGGTGTACACAGCATCCTGAAACAGGTCGAAAGCTGGGATTCTCTTGTGATAGCCAAGCGGGAGATGGCCGCCGACACCTTTATGATGGACGATATCGAGGCCTATACCTATGGTGGCAGGGAATATTACCTGGTAGTATGGATACCGGGCGCCAATGAACATAAAGTGCGCAAACTCACCTCCTGGGAAGGCCTGGCCAATGATCACGAAGCCCTGGCCCGCCGTAAATTACAAATGGTGGACATTGAAGGCTTCGAAGCCAAAGACGGCGCCACCTGTTACCTGGCCCTGTACCAATGGAAAGGCGCTGATTTCCGGACCCACCTCTTCCGCTCCCCAGATTTTGACAGCTTCCTGGCCGATAAGAACTTCCGCTACAAGAGCGGAAACCGCCTTTTCGATTACGAACGCTTTGAAAAGCGGGGCGCCGCCTTCTACGTCGGCCTCTATCAGGAAGGCGCCTACAGCGGCCGGCTGGAAGACCGCTACGACTGGAATGATTTCAACAAACTGGTAACGGAACAAAAGGAACAGCACCATATCGTCCTGATCGATATCGATGTATATGCAGCGGAAGAAGAACGGTAAGATGGGGCGTATTCAAAAAATACCTATATTTGAGCCTGCGATCAAGTCCCAAATTTCCGTAAATGACGTTGCGAACGACTCTACTTAGCTGTTTCCTCGTACTTTCCGCCGCAATGCTCACAGCCCAGCAGAGCCGGGTGGTGGGTTATCTGCCGTATTACCGCTTCTACCTCATCGATGAAATCCATCTGGACAAGCTGACGCATCTCTGTATCGCTTTTGCCAACCCGGATGAGCAGGGCTACCTCAGCGCCGGCGGGGCCGACCTGCGGCCTGTCGTGCAGCGCGCCCATCGGGATAGCGTTCAGGTGTTGATCTCTCTGGCCGGCGGCGCTATGAAACCCGAATGGGCCGAGGCATGGAAGCGCCTGACGACTCCCTGGAAGCGCACCGCCTTTATCAACAAGATCATGCTCTTTGTGCGTACCAACGGGCTGGACGGAGTAGACCTCGACCTGGAGTGGAAGCAGATCAATCAGCATTACAGCGGTTTCATCCTGGAGTTGCGGGACTCCCTCAGCGCTCAGGGTAAACTGCTGACCGCCGCCCTGCCCGGTACGCACCGCTATAAGCACCTCAGCGATGAGGCCCTGATGTCCTTCGACTTTGTCAACCTCATGGCCTACGACCTTACCGGCCCCTGGACTGCGGCCAGCCCCGGGCCGCACTCGCCTTACCCCATGGCCATCTCTTCGCTCGTCTACTGGAAAAACCAGGGTATGCCCGCCAGCCGGCTGGTGCTGGGCATTCCCCTCTACGGCTGGGATTTTTCGGAACCCGGGCAGGTCGCTTCGGTGCCCTACGGCGTCATCGTAGCCAGCAACCCCGCCTATGCCCATGTCGACCAGATAGGAAAAATCTACTACAATGGCATCGTTACCGCTGTTGCTAAAGCTCAGCTTGCCAAAGAACAGGCGGGAGGCATTATGCTCTGGGAACTGAGTAAGGACGCTTACGGGGAGTACTCGCTGCTGGCTGCTGCTTACGAGGCCCTGCTTGGGGTTGCGGCGCCAGGAGAAAGGATAGCGGAAGAAGTTCCGCCGGCCGCCCTTCCTCCGGCAAGCTATTCCCCGGCCGCCTTCCATTCCAGCCTGCCCGTTCCCGGCAGGGAGCGCGAACTGGCGCCGGCCGGCTTCCAGGAAGAGGCGGGCCTGGCCGCCATGGGCACCGAAATCTTCGGCCTGGAGATCGAAGTGCTGCCCAACCCCTTTCAGGATTCCCTGAAGATCACCAATAACGAAAAGCACGTCCTGCAACTCGTCCTGACGGACATTAAAGGCAGGCCTCTCTACGAAACTTCCCTGCGGCCCAATGCCACCATCAGCTGGGAAACGGCAAGCTTTCCTCCCGGCCAGTATATCGTCTCCGCCACGCAAGGCGACAAGCAGGTGGCCAAGCGGGTCGTGAAGAGTGGCCCGTGATCCGTGGTTCGTATATTCGGTAAGTGCCGATCGCTAAAATAACGAGCCTACCGTTCCATTGGTACGATCCATGCATGCTGCCTTTCCATCCAGAATTTTGCTTCGTTCAGATGGAATAACGCCCATTGGCGGTATTGTTCCAGCAGTTCCGCTTCCGCTTTAGGGAGGCGGGCGCTTTTGCCCCTGGCGGCGGCATCGATGGCGTTGAGCATCACCTGGCTGCGCTCCATCCATACCTGCGTCAGTTCCAGGTGGGTGAGGACGGTAGTATAGGCGTAATGGCTGAAGGGGATGCTGTTGAGGCGTTGCAGGGGCCCTTCGAGGCTGTGGTAGCCCTCCTGCAGTTGCCGGAACTGCAGCTGTGCCAGGGCGAGCCGTTCCTGGCTGTCCTGAATGCTTTTTTTCAGCTTTCGCACTTCTCCGGGGCTGTAGAAGTAGATCATGTGGCCCTGGATTTGGGCGTACGAAGCGCCCAGGGCGCTGGCCAGGTCGATGGTGCGGACGAGGGCGGACTGGGCGCCGGGCAGCGTCCGGCAGATCAGGTCGCCGTAAACCTCCTGCCGGCAGGGGTCATCGAAGGGGCGCTCCAGGGCGGGGCTGTACTCGCAGAAGGGCGGGTAACGCTGGCAGATGCCGAAACCGCCCTCCGGCTCCTCGGGCGCCGGCGGAGGCAGGGGCTGCAGGCTGTAGTTGGTGAAGGTTACATTTTTCCAGTAGGGAACTTCCACCACCAGCACTTCAGCGCCGGGAGGGGGCGCGCCGTTTGGCGTGCAGGGCGTATGGAAGCGCTCGTTGGGCAGTTCCGCCCGGCAACTGCTGTGCCTGGCCATATAGGACAGCTCTTCGGTGGCCTTTCCGTTGCCGGGCAGGTAGTCCATCCGGGCGGGGTTGCCCCAGTACCAGGCCAGTTCCTCTTTGGCGGCCGACCAGCGTATGCCGCATAAGCCGCCGGGGGGCGCGTCTTTATTGAAATTCTCGCGAAAGTAGATGTAATGGCCCTCCGGGCTGTCGATGTGCACCTCTCCGGCCTGCGCCCCGCCGGTGTAGATGCGGAAGGTGATGCCGGCCTGAACGGGCAGAGACAAAAAGAGCGCCGCCAGCAGGAGGCAATGCGGATAAGCACGGGAACATGTGTAGTATCTCATAGGGTGTAGTGTTTGTTATCTTGCCTATGCTTTAAAAATAGGCAATTTATCCATACCCGCCCGGGTTTTGAAAAAAAAACCTTCTTTTCCAGCCCGCAGGATCTGGCGAAGGAGCAAAAAATTAAAAAAATCTATCTGTATTGAAACTCTGAGCTTTCCCGGCCGTAAAGGTATATAGTCTTTTTCGGACGTTGTTTACTACAGCTTTTCCCCCCGGTATTTCAATCGCACAGACGATTTCCAATTCAGCTTTCAGAGGCATAGAACCAAACCCCGGTATTTGCCCTGCAGCAATTCACCCTGGTGCAGGCGCATTCCGATACCCCCCCCTTTTAGGAATAGTCATTTTTTTCCATAATTATTTCAAAAGAAACACTGATGAGGAAGCTCCTTAATACACTGTTACTTGCTGCTTCGCTGCCGCTTTTCCTGGCGGCGCAACCCAAACTGGAGGGAGGCCTTTTTCTGGGGATGGCCAATTACCAGGGAGATTTCACGCTGAATAACGGCCCGGAATTCAAGGAAAGCAATGCCGCTTTTGGGTTTGCAGCCCGCCATTATTTTGATTATACCAGGGCCATTCGCGCCAACCTTTATTACGGGAAGTTCACAGGCGACGATGTGAACTACGAAATACGCACCGATCGTGGGTATTCCTTCAGGACCACCCTGGTGGAGCTTACCGTAGTCGGGGAATGGGAACCTTTCGGAACCAACCGCTTCCGGTCGGGCGTGAAAGGGTCGGAAAGCCTTTCGCCCTATTTCTTTGCCGGGCTGGGCTTTGCTTATGTCAACCCCAGGACGGATTTTGGCAGCGAAAGCAACGAAAAAATAAATACGGACCTGCAGGAGGGAACGGCTACGGTGAAGGCCGCGATGCCCTTTGGCATTGGCCTGAAAGCCAACCTCAACAAGATGTGGCTGGCCGGCCTGGAGATAGGGATGCGCTATCCTTTCACCGATTATCTGGACGGCCTTAGCGCGGCAGGCAACCCCAACAAGAAGGACTGGTATTTGTTTGCCGGCGCTTCTTTTATGTATCGGATCAAGTAGTTTTTTTCATAGTATAGGGAGTGAAGCCGTGTCGCTAGTGCCTTTGGCGCCAGCTGAGGCAATGTTGATGCGGCTTTTCCTTTATTTATTTGGCAACTACTCTACTCTTCGCAGTTTTTTCATAGTTTAAGGTTTGATTTGCCGTGTTGAGGGCCCGGTTCAGGGCTTCTCAACACGGCTTTTTTACAGGCTCAGGAGTTCCTTTACCACTTTGGGAACGCCGGTTGTAGCCTGTTCGGCAAAGACCGAGAGCCGGCTGTTGGCCCTGCCGAGTTCGTAGTTGATGGATGGCCTGGGGTCGACATAGTAAATGCGTTGCGCCTGTTCGGCAAAACCCACCAGGCCCGCCGCCGGATACACCTGCATAGAAGTGCCGATGATGACCACGGCATCCGCTCCCATGATCTCCAGCGCCGCCACCTCGATCATGGGGACGGCCTCGCCGAACCAGACGATATGCGGGCGCAGCTGGCTGCCCAGCGCGCAGGTGTCGCCCGGCCTGATGTCTTCCGCCCATTCGTAGATGAGGCTCTCGTCGCGGGTGCTGCGCGCTTTGAGCAGCTCGCCGTGAAGATGGATGATGTGGCGGCTCCCCGCTCTTTCGTGCAGGTCGTCGACATTCTGGGTGATAATGCTGACCTCATAACGCTGCTCCAGTTCCACCAGCGCCAGGTGGGCGGCATTGGGGGAAACCTCTTTCAACTGGCGGCGCCGCTGGTTGTAAAAATCCAGGACGAGCGCCTGGTTGCGGCGCCAGCCCTGCGGGGAGGCGACTTCCATCACGTCGTGCCCTTCCCACAGCCCTCCGGCATCGCGGAAGGTCTTGATGCCGCTCTCGGCGCTGACGCCCGCTCCGGTTAATACTACTATCTTTTTCATTCGCCTTTGGTTTGCTTCAAAACTACAAAATGTATCAGACATGCTCCAGGGCCTTTTCCAGCCCTTCGACCAGCCATTCCGGGTCTTCCAAACCGATGTAGAGCCGCACCAGATTCCAGGGCATGGGCGGGTTTTCCCGGCCGGGAATATGGTAGAAAGCCACCGAGGGCAACACCAGCGATTCGTGCCCGCCCCAGGAGACGGCCAGCAGAAAGCGGCCCAGGTGGTTGAAAAAAGCCTCGGCCTTTTCCGGGCCGCCGGCCCTGAGGTAAAGGGAAAAAAGGCCGCCGGCCCCCTGCATCTGCTTCCTGGCCAGCTCATACTGCGGGAAAGATGGCAGCAGCGGATGGAGGACGCGCTCCACCTTGGGATGCCCTTCCAGGAACTGTGCTACCCGCAGGCCGCTCTGATAACAACGCTGCATGCGCAGCTCCAGGGTACGCAGGCCACGGATGGCCAGCGCGGCATCGTGGGGCGACAGGATACCGCCCAGGGTCATGTACTCTCCTTCGAAGACCTTCCGCGCCATGGCCTTGCTGGCGCACAACACGCCCATGACCACGTCGCTGTGGCCGTTGAGGTATTTGGTGCCGGAATGGACTACTATATCGACGCCCATGGGTATAGGCCGCTGGAAGATAGGGGAGCAATAGCTGTTGTCCAGAACGGTAACCAGGCCCCGCCGGCGCGCCAGTTCGGCGCATGCCCGGATGTCCTGCAGCTCAAAGGTCAGGGAATTGGGGCTTTCCAGGTAGAGGAGGGTGGTGTTGTCCTGAATGGCCCGTTCGATATGGGTTACGTCGCGGCCGTCGACAAAGGTGGTGGAAACGCCGAAACGCGGCAGGTAGTCTCTCAGCAAAGCCTTTGTCCAGGAATAGGGGGAGTCGACGCAAACCACATGCCCGCCCGCCTGCACATTGGCCAGCACGGCTGCGGAAATGGCGCCCATGCCGCTGGCGAAAACCAGGGCTTCTTCAGCCTCTTCCAGCGCCGCCAGTTTCTGGCGCAGGATGGCCACGGTGGGGTTGTTGCCCCGGCTGTAAATGCTGTGTTCCAGTTCGTTGGTGAACGCTTGCCGAAACTCGTCCAGCGAGCGAAAGGTAAAATTGCTGGACTGTATGACGGGCGGGGAAATGGCGTTGAAATAATTCTCCCGCTCTTCGCCCAGGTGGGTGAGGATCTCGCTGAGGTGCATCTGTTTTTTGCTCCAAATCTAGGAAAAATTCCTGCGATGCCGGAAGAGGAGCAAAGGGGAGGTTTCTGGAGCAGGTTATTAATGGGTCATTGGCGCCAGCCCGGGCTTGCCGGCGTTATTGGTTTTTCCGGAACTTGGAGGGCTGGGTTCCGGGGTTGATAATAACCAATAACCGGCCGTCCTGCGTCCGCGCATAGCCCTTTACCAGAACCACATCCGGGCGGCCCTTCTGGCTAACTGCCCCATAAACCAGCGGCTGGCGGCGATCATGGCGGCAAAGGAGGCCAGGCCGGCGATCAGCTTGTCTTTCCAGTTTTCGTTTCGAGCCTTGGATCTCATAATGATAGTGTTTGATGATCAATGGAAACTTAAGGGTTTCCCGGCTCCAAAGAAAGCTCTTGTAGCAGATAGGCCGGTTTTTGTAGGAGAAAGGCGGCTCAAAAATCCTGAATTTTACCCGGCTCACAGAGGCGGGTAAAAATCCTGAATCGAGATCACTCCCTCCATAAACGTCACCGCCTGCCCGGCCAGCGCCACCCGCTCGCCCAGCATGGTGCAACGAATCTCGCCGCCCCGCCGCGAAATCTGCCGGGCCAGGAGTTCCTGCTTGCCGAGGCGTTTGGCCCAGTAGGGCGTCAGGGTGGTATGGGCGGAGCCTGTGGCGGGGTCTTCGTCGATGCCGGCATTGGGAAAGAAGCAGCGGGAGACAAAATCGACGGTATCCCCGGGGGCGGTGGCGATGACGCCCCTACCCTTTATCTGTTGCAGCAGGCGGAAATCGGGGCGAAGCGCCGCTACCTCCGCCTCTGATCCCAGCACTGCCATCAGGTCCTCCCTGCCCGCGAACACTTCCCGGGGTTTAACCTGCAGCGCTTCCGTCAGCGCCCTGGGGGCGAGCGTGGGTTCCGGAAAATCGGCAGGAAAATCCAGGATGTAATGGCTGCCTTCCCGGGAAACGCTCAGCAATCCGCTGCGGCTGTGAAAATTGATGATGGGCTCCCGGTACCCGAGATGCTGAAAAAGGGCGTGAGCGGTGGCCAGCGTGGCGTGCCCGCAAAGGCCGACCTCAATGGCAGGCGTGAACCAGCGGAGCTCAAAATCCCTGCCCCCGGGAATGAAAAATGCCGTTTCCGAAAGGTTGTTCTCGGCGGCGATGGCCTGCATGGCGGCGTCCGGCAGCCATTTTTCCAGCGGGCAGACGGCCGCCGGATTGCCGCGGAAGAGCTCGCCGGTAAAGGCGTCGATCTGATAGATGGGGATTTTCATAGTATATGAGTGTGTCAATCAATCAACCAATCAACGAATACACCCTCCCTTCCCCCGCTTCCAACCCATCCAGCTGATACTGCTTCCCATTGAAGAAGAGCGTAGTGGGCTTCCATTTTTCCCGGTGGGTGGAAAAGTGCAGGCGCGGCGGCGGCAGCTTTTCCCTGCCTTTGGGTTTGGGGATTTTGATATTGACGGCTGCTTCCTCCACATCCAGGTTGACGACGAAGAGGAACTCCGGCTTCGGAGACTGCGTCCAGGCGATCACCCGGGTGGCGGCGGTGGCGTCGGGCGGCAGCAGCCAGTGCGTGTCGGCGCGCACGATCCGCGGCAGGATCTGCTCGGCGGCCAGGCGCAGGCGCGACAGGCGGTGGTAGAGCCCGGCATTCTTCCCAAAAACGTAGGGCCCCTTCGTCGCCTTTTCGCCATTGCTGATGCGAGAGGCGTAGAGCTTGGTGTAGTGCTCGTTGGGCGCCGGGGCAGGGTGAGGGTCCCGGCATTCGAAACCCAGGGCCATGTAGCTGGGCATATCCGTGAGGAAAAGGGCGGTGAAAAGGCGCGCCTCGTTGCCGCCCGCGTAGAACTCGTCGAAGCGGGGGCCGTCCTTATCGCCGGCCATGACCGTAAAATTTGGGGCAAAATCCCTGGCCGCCAGAATATCGAGGTACCAGCGGAAGTGCCGCATGAACTGCGGGCTGCCCACCACCATGCTCTGCAGGCCGCCCAGGGTGGAATCGGCGTCGGCCTGCTCCAGGTGGTCCACCTCGTTGCCGTAGGCGATGAAGTTGGGGCCGGCCAGGAAGGTTTCGGCAAAATAACCGAAATAGGGCTTTGCCTTCCGGATGTGGGCGCGCACGGCCTTGTGCAGGTCGTAGTAGTTGTCCGCTTCCGCCGGCACGCCTTCCGGGCGCATCTGCACGTGCGACATATAGCCGCGCATAAAGTCGAAATTGTACTCCTGCTGTATGTGGTAGAAATGCCGGCATACGTAATCCCATGTGGCCGGCCGGGGGCGGGTAAAGTCGATCTCCCAGTCCCTGTTGTCGTTCAGCCGTTCATAGAGCTTGTAGCGCGTCAGGGGGCCGAAGACGCGGGACATCTGCTGCGGGCGGGTGATCCGGTACTCCCGCCAGATGCGCCCTTCGTTGTCCACCGTTTTTGCGTTTTCGCCCGTGTCCACCTCCAGCCCCCGGTAGGGCGGCCCCATAGTGGCTGGCGCCGGCTCGTAGCCGTCCTTGTAGAGGTACTGCATCAGCCAGCCCCGCCGCTGGGCGCGCCGCCCATGATCTTCGCGGCTGCCGAAGAGCAGTTCCAGGCGGGCGGACTCGGGGTAGGGGTCGGAGAAGAATTCCGCGGCGCCGGCAGGCAGGTCGATGCCGTCCTTGGCAGGCCCCTGTTCTTTGAGGAAGCGGAAGACGGCCTGCTCCACGGCCTCGTGCAGGTTGGCGCGGTGGTTGGTGATCTTGTCGTCGCGCCGCTGCAGCCATTCGAAATGCCGGGGGTTGCCCAGCACGATCTCGGAATAGCGGCTGGTATGGGGGATGACGTCCATGCCCGCCGTCCGCCCGCTGGCGTGCAGCAGGTTGATAACGGCCTTGAGCTGCTTTTCCACAGTATCGAGCTGCGGGTAGGCCTCGTACAACTCCTGGCTGAAGAACTCCGGGTTGATATTCCAACTGGCCATGCCGTAGAGGCTGGCCGCCGCCCCCGGCTCCCAGATGGGGAGGAGGTGGACAGACTGCTGCGCTTCCGGTACGGTGAGCATGTACTTGATGACGTTCCAGAAGTTCTGTATGGCCCGCACATTGATGCCCACCATGTTGGTGCGTTTGATCCAGGTGGTGTTGCGCAGGCCGGCCAGGGGGCTGGGCACGGTCTGCCGCGGGTCGAGGGCATCCTGTATGAGCCCCTTGCCGAAGCGGCCGCTCAGGATTTGTACAACCTTTGAAGTGGAAAACTCCAGGGCCAGCTCCGGCAGCAGAAAAGGAAGAAAGGAAGCCCTCCCCGCTTCATAGGCAGTGGTGATGACTCCGGCATTGGCCTGCCAGTAGGATTTCAGGCTGGGGTAGTCCATAGCGTATTGGCTTTGACAGCAAGATAGGAAAGTCTGGGGGAAGTTGGGTTTTGATTTTTCAGGAAGGGGAACCGCCGTTACAATGGCGGAAAACGGGCAACCCGAATGATCCCTTCCCCTGCCATTACAGAGTAGCCCCGGCCTTCATGAAGGACAGCCAGGCCAAAGGCCTGCTCCATCAGGCTGGTATCTATTTCGATATTCGTACGCATTTGTAGTTTTATACACAAAAATATGGGTTTTTATACGCTTCTCTGCGCTTCCCCCAACCATATTGCCATTTTCTTCATAAGTTGCAGGAAAAAACCGCAATACATGGCCCGATCCCTGCTCCAGTCATTTTCATTGTCATTTTCATTGTCATTTTCATTTTTTAATGCCCTCCCCCTCCCCGCCCAGCAGACCGTCGGCCTGTTCCTCAACGACTCCCTGGCCTTCAACGGCTACACCCTGCTGATCCCCAATTCCAACACCAACACCTACCTGCTCGACAACTGCGGGGAGGTAGTGCACGGCTGGGCCAGCGGCTACCGGCCCGGCAACGTGGCCTACCTGCTGGAGAACGGCAACCTCCTGCGCACCGGCCGCATCCCCAACAGCAGTTTCAACGCCGGCGGCTCCGGCGGGCATATCGAACTCCAGGACTGGGACGGCAACCTGCTGTGGAGCTACGACTACTCTTCCGCCGCCTTTCAGCAACACCACGACGTGGAGTACCTGCCCAACGGCAACATCCTGCTCATCGCCTGGGAACTGCACTCCCGGGAAGAGGCCATCGAGGCAGGGCGCAACCCCGCCTTTGTGAGCAATAACGGCCTGTGGTCCGAACGGGTGGTGGAACTGCAGCCGGCGGGCGCCAGCCAGGCCAACGTCGTCTGGATGTGGCGCCTGTGGGACCACCTCATTCAGGACTATGACCCATCGAAGGACAACTACGGAGCGGTGGCCGATCATCCTGAACTGGTGGACATCAACTTCGCCACCGGGCAGCCCAATAATGCCGACTGGATCCATCTCAATGCGGTGGACTATAACCCCGCCCTCGATCAGATCGTGCTTTGCTCCCGTTCCCTGAGCGAGTTCTGGGTGATCGACCACAGCGCTACCACCGGAGAGGCGGCCGGCCATACGGGCGGCAATGCCGGCAGGGGAGGGGATATCCTCTACCGCTGGGGCAACCCGCGTGCTTACCGGAGGGGCGCCGCCGGCGATCAGAAGCTCTTCTACCAGCATGACGCGCACTGGATCGAAGAGGGGCTGCCGGGCGCCGGCCAGATTATGGTCTTCAACAACGGCCTGGGCCGGCCGGGCGGCAATCACTCCACCGTCGATGTCATCGAGCCGCCCCTGGATGAAAACGGAAGTTATATCCTGGAGGAGAGCCAGCCCTACGGCCCGGCCGCTCCCTTCTGGACTTACCGGGCGCAGCCGCCTTCGTCTTTCTTTTCACCCAACATTTCCGGCGCCCAGCGCCTGCCCAACGGCAATACCCTGATCTGTGAAGGGGATGGCGGCCGCCTGTTCGAGGTGGACGTCGAAGGGCGCGTCCACTGGGAGTACATCAACCCGGTGCGCGCAGGCGGCCCGGTGATGCAGGGCGCTAACATCAACAACAATACCGTCTTTCGGGCCTACCGCTATGCGCCGGGTTTTCCGGCCTTTGAGGGAAAGATACTGGCGCCTCAGGGCCCCCTGGAGCTTAATCCCTTTCCATCGGACTGCCTGATCTATGATGCTCCGTTGTCTTACGCCCCGGAGGCAGCAAAGGCCCTTGCCGGGCTTCGGGTGCTCGCCAACCCGGTAGGCGATGCCCTGGCGCTGGAAAATGAAACCGGAGAACGCCTGCAACTGCAGTTGTTCAGCCTCGCCGGCAGGCTCGTCGCTCAGGATTGGGTGGCGCCGGGGCGCTGCCGCCTGCCCGCCGCCCTCTGGCCGCCAGGGGTTTACCTGTTGCGGGCAGGCAGCCCTGCTTCCGGAAAATGGCTGGTGCAAAAGATAGTTAAGATTTAGAGAATAAATACAAAATTTAATTTTGAACTATGACAAGGCCTGCCTTTTCCCTCTTCCCGCCTTCCTGTTTTTTTGCTGATTATCCTTAAATCCTGCTTTTTTACCCTTTCGTCGATGAAAAATCAAAAACCGTGGAAACTTTTAAACTTGATATTGTTTCCTGTGTTTTTTGCCTGTACTTTTGCGCGGAACCGGACGGAAGGGGGAAACCCCTGATCAAAATTTTTAAGGGTTGTGCAGGAAGGTATCAGCGATTCTCGGTTTAGAATAATTTTTGGCCTTGGTTGATGTGCCGTTAGGCACAAAATGTTGGAAGAAATGGATTAGGAAGGGGCTTCCGTGCCGTAGGTACGGAATAGGAACCCAAAAACGCTGAAAACATTCCGTACCTACGGCACGGGCAATTCATCGGCGCCCAAATTTTCTACCGAAATCGCGTACCTAACGGCACGCTTTCTACATTAAGCCCTAAAGCGAGAATCGCTGGGAAGGTATGGTACACTGATCCATTATGATAAATTATGATTTTTTAGGATCGTAAGGCCTGTAAGGCGGGCCCCAACCCCCAACCCCTAAATCCTAACCCCTGAATCCTAAATCCCCCCGGTTCTTCCCAGCCCAAACCAAGCAGCAGGATGGAATTAAAACAGCACATTTTAAATAAATCGTACGAACTCTTTATGCGGTACGGCATTAAGAGCATTACTATGGACGATATAGCCCGGGACATGGGCATATCCAAGAAGACGCTTTATCAGTATGTCGAGAATAAAACCGGCCTGATCGAGCAGATCTTCGAGCAGCATATTGAAGAAGAGAAGAAAGTCATCGAGTGCATCCGGCAGAACGCTGCCGATGCGATCGACGAGATTCTGGGCATTGCCCGATACGTGGTTGGAAAACTGCGGGAATTGTCGCCGACGGTGGCCTATGACCTTCAGAAGTACTACTGCAATACCTGGAGACAGATGGAGGCCCTGCACCAGCGCCATGTGTATACCATCATCAAGGAAAACCTGGAGCGGGGCATCCGGCAGGGCGTTTATCGCTCGAACCTGAACCCGGATATCATTGCCAAGCTTTACGTCGGCAAGACCTCTCTGGTGGCTGACGAGGAGATGTTCCCGGTTCGGGAGTACAACATACAGCAACTGTACTGGGAGTACATCAACTACCACATCCGTGGCATCGCCTCTGCCGAAGGGCAGCGCTTGCTGGAAAAATACAAGGCTGCTGAAAAGCAGCAAGTTAAATGAAAACAGAAAATCCGAATCCAATGTACAAAATCCTATGCCCGATCGCCTTTTTACTGTCTGCTCTGCCGGTATTGGGCCAGCAGCAGGCCCGCCAGATGTCCCTGGACGAAGCCGTGCAGTACGCCCTCACAGAGAGCATCAAGATCAAGAACGCCCGGATCTCCATCGCCGATGCGGAACAGCAGATCGTCGAGCGCCGGGCGGCCGGTATACCGCAGCTCTCCGGCAGCGTTCAGTACACCCACTACCTTAAAGTGCCCCGCCAGCCGCTGCCGGAAGGCTTCGACATCTTCAACGTCTTCGGCCAGGCCCTGGCGGTAGACCTCCGGCCCCTCTTGTCGGAAGATACCCAGGCGGCGCTCGACAGGGCTTTTCAGGGCGCCAATGGCGGCGGCAACGATGAAGGCATCGCCTTCTTCCTCAAGAACAACTTCACCGCCGGCCTGAACCTGGACGCTATGGTGTTCGACGGCTCTTACTTCGTGGCCCTGCAGGCCGCCCGGGAATTCCGCACCTATACTACCATCGAATTCGCCACGCAGAAGCGCGAGGTGGAGAACGCCGTGGTCGAGGCTTACCTGCCGGTGCTCCTCATCCAGGAGAACATCGGCCTGCTGGACAAGAACATCTCCAACCTCGGGAAGCTGCTGTTCGAAACCAAAGAGCTGTACAAGGCCGGCTTTGCCGAACAGCTCGACATCGACCGCCAGGAACTGTCGCTGGCCAACCTGGGCGTGGAACGGGAAAACCTGCTGCGCCAGAAGGAGGTTGCCATGGAAAACCTAAAGTTCGTGATGGGCTACCCCCTGGACGAACCCCTGCTCGTTTCCGATAGCCTGAACGAAATGCTGGTGGACGCCGGCTCCGACATGCTCGCCGGCCAGGTAGACCTGAGCCGCCGCCCGGAGTACAAGCTGCTGGATCAGGCCAT
Organism: uncultured Phaeodactylibacter sp.; assembly: GCA_964488965.1. Lineage (GTDB taxonomy): Bacteria > Bacteroidota > Bacteroidia > Chitinophagales > Saprospiraceae > JACJXW01. The sequence goes on from CAZAXA010000065.1 coordinate 14,223, forward strand.
TACCATGAACGAACTGAACATCAAGCTCAACCGGGCCGGCTACCTGCCTTCGCTGCGCGCCTTCGGCACTTACCAGCAGCAGTACCAGGGCGATGATCTCAGGAACGGCTTCTGGGCGCCTTCCGCCTTCGTCGGGCTGAGCCTCAATGTGCCCATTTTCGACGGGCTGGATAAAAAGGCCAAAGTGCAAAGGGCGCAGCTCGACCTGGAACTGGCCAGAAACCAGCAGCGCGACCTGGAACGGGGCATAGCGCTGGAAGTCAAAAACGCACGCACCAATTACCTCAACGCCGGCAAACGCCTGGATAGCCAGAAAAAGAACCTGGGCCTGGCCGAACGCATCTACGAGACCACCCAGGTGAAGTACCGCGAAGGCATTGGCTCCAGCCTGGAGGTCACCCAGGCCGAACAAAGCCTGTACTCCTCGCAAAGCAACTATATGCAGGCCCTTTACGACCTGCTGCTGGCCAAGGCCCGCCTGGATATGGCGTTGGGAAATGGCTTTTGATTTATGATTTATGATTTTTGATTTGCGATTTGCGATTTGCGATTTGCGATTTGCCGCGAAGGGGCAGCGCCTTGATAACGGCCCCCGGCCGGATTCCGAATCTTTAAAACCAAGAAAAATATGAAATACTTCATTCCCTTAATCACCCTTGCAGTATTCCTGGCGGCATGCGGCCAGGCCCCTGTCTCCGAAACAGAACACCCGGAGAGCCTGGAGGGGAAGCGCGCCCTGCTCAAGGAAAAGCAGGTAGAACTGAAAAATCTGGCCGCTATGGTCGCCCAACTGGAACAAGAGATCGCTGAGATGGACCCTTCCGCCAGGGAAAATGCACGCCGGCTGGTGACCACCGCCACGGTGGGCCGCATGGATTTTCAGCACTTCGTGGAGATTCAGGGTTCGGTACAGGCCGATGATTATGTGGATGTCACCAGTGAAGCAGCGGGCCGCATCCTGCGCATGGGCTTCAAAGAAGGGGACTATGTGCGCGCCGGCCAGCTCGTCGCCGAACTCGACCTGGAACAGCTCAACAAGCAGATCGACGAGGTGGAAAAATCACTGGAACTGGCCAATACGGTCTATGAGCGGCAAAAACGCCTCTGGAACCAGAACATCGGCTCCGAAATACAGTTCCTCGAGGCTAAGAACAGCAAGGAGCGGCTGGAGAAAAGCCTGGAAACCCTGCGTTACCAGCTTTCCAAATCCAAGGTGTATTCTCCCGTTTCGGGCGTGGTGGAGCGCGTCGGGCTGCAAAGCGGCGAGCTGGCCTCCCCGGGCGCGCCCATCATTCAGATCCTGAACCCCGGCAAGCTCAAAGTGGCGGCGGCAGTTCCCGAAAACTACCTGCGCGCCGTGAAGCGCGGCGAAAAAGTAAAGGTGAAATTCCCCGCGCTCAATTCAGAGCAGGAAGCCCGGATTACGCTCATCGGCAGTACGATCGACGCCTCCAACCGCACTTTCGAGGTAGAGGCGGAGGTCAACAGCCAGAACGGCCTGCTCAAGCCCAACCTCCTGGCCGTCATGTTCATTAAAGATGATGAACAGAAAAATGTCGTTTCTATCCCCCTTGAAATGGTGCAACAGGAAGTCAGCGGCAAGGATTTCGTCTTCATCAAAGGAGAGGGAGAGGACGGCCCCGTCGCCAGAAAGGCCTACGTCAGCACCGGCAAAAGCTACAACGGCAACATCGTGATCGAATCGGGCCTGCAGGGCGGCGAAGAACTGATCATAGAAGGCGCCCGCGGCCTGGCAGAGAACGAACCTATAAAAATCCAGAGCGAGGACGAGCGGCTGGGGCAGAACAGGTAACCGGCTGATGGGGTTTCTTAATCAACCTGTCAACCAACCATTTTACCCGGCTGAACTTTAGTGAAGGCGGGCAACCAAACCAAACCATTTTACCCGGCTGAACTTCAGTGAAGACGGGTAACCAACCAACCACACCCATGGCTGAAGACCAGAAAAAGAAAAAAGGGCTCAGGGAGTTCGGCCTGTCCTCCCTGGCTGTCGATAACGGGACCAGCGTATTCATCCTTACGCTGATGATATTTATCTTCGGTATCCAGGCTTACCAAAGCATGCCGAAGGAACAATTCCCGGAAGTAGACTGGCCGACCGTTTACATCAATACCCCCTATTTCGGCAACTCCGCCGCCGATATCGAGAACCTGGTGACCAGGCCCATCGAGAAGGAGCTGCAGTCGATCACCGGCATCAAGAACATCCGGTCGACATCTATCCAGGACTTCTCGGTCATCACCGCCGAATTCGATGCCGATATGGATCTCGACGAGGCGGTGCGCAAAGTGAAGGACGCCGTGGATAAGGCCAAAAGCGAGCTGCCTACCGACCTCGACCAGGAGCCTCAGGTGCTGGATATCAACCTGTCGGAAATCCCGATCGTCACCATCAACATATCGGGAGATTATAACAATGACGAGCTGCGCAATTTCGCCGAATACCTGGAAGACGAGATCGAGTTGCTGGATGAGATTTCCAGCGTAGAACTTCGCGGGGCGCTCGAGCGGGAAGTGAAGGTCGATGTAGACCTGCTCAAGATGGAAGCGCGCCAGGTGAGCTTTGGCGACATCGAGAACGCCATCTCCATGGAGAACGTCACCATGTCGGGCGGGGAATTGCTCAACAACGAGTTCCGCCGCGCCATCCGCGTGAAGGGCGAGTTTGAGAATGTGGAGGAACTGGAGCACATGATCGTCAAAAGCGAAAACCAGTTGCCGATCTACCTCAGGGACATTGCCGAGGTCACCTACGGCTACAAAGACCCCACCAGTATTGCCCGTTCGGACGGATTGCCGGTGGTCTCCCTCGACGTGATCAAGCGGCAGGGGGAGAACCTGCTCGACGCCGCCGACAAGATCAAGGTGATCGTCGATGATGCCCGTAAAGTGCTGCCGCAGGACCTCAAGATCAGCCTCTTCAATGACCAGTCGGTCAATACCCGCAACGAGGTGAGCAACCTGGAGAACAGCATCATCTCCGGGGTGATCCTGGTCGTGCTGGTGTTGCTCTTTTTCCTGGGCCTGCGCAACGCCCTGTTCGTCGGCCTGGCCATCCCCCTGTCCATGCTGATGGGTATCCTGTTCCTTTCCCTCACCGGTGTGACGATGAATATCGTGGTGCTGTTCTCCCTCATTCTGGCCCTGGGCCTTTTGGTGGACAACGCCATCGTGCTGGTGGAGAACATCTACCGGTATATGCAGGAAGGCTACGGCGCCTGGGAGGCGGCAAAGTACGGCGCCGGCGAGATCGCCGTTCCGATCATCGCCTCCACGGCGACGACCCTGGCGGCCTTTCTGCCGCTGGCCTTCTGGCCCGGCATCATGGGAGAGTTCATGAAGTATATGCCCATCACGCTGATCATCGTGCTGACTTCGTCCCTGTTCGTAGCCCTGGTCATCAATACGGTGTTCACCTCCCGTTTCATGAAGGTGGACAAGCGGGCCGATGAGCTTGCCGTGCGCCGCCGCCGCCGCCGGACGGTTTTGTACACGGCCGCAGCGATGGCCGTCCTGGCGGTGATCCTCCATTTCGCGGGGGCGGCGCCCGGCCGCAATTTCCTGGCTATCGGCGCCGGCATCCTGGTGCTGAACTGGTTCGTGCTGCGCCCCTCGGCCTTCCTTTTTCAGAACCGCTTCCTGCCGCTGCTGGAGAATGCCTATGACCGTTTCGTCCGCGGGGCCCTGGCCATACCGGGAGTGGTTTTCGGCAGCACTTTCGTGCTGTTGTTTGGCGCCATTGCCCTGCTGGCCGTCAATGCTCCCAAGGTGATCTTTTTCCCTTCGGCAGACCCCATCTATATCAATGTTTTTGTTGAACTGCCTCTTGGAAAGGATATCGATCCGCCACCGCAAACTCACCGCGTTTGAGATGCCAGACCCCCATGGCGTTGTTGC
>CAZAXA010000066.1:0-18080 GCA_964488965.1 uncultured Phaeodactylibacter sp.
CTTGCCACCGGAATGTTCAACTGCTCCCGGTACTTGGCCACGGTACGGCGGGCAATGTTATAGCCTTTGTCTTCGAGTACTTTTTGCAGTTTCTGGTCGGAGAGGGGCTTGCGCTTGTCTTCCTGGGAAATGACCTCTTCCAGTATCTTCTTGACTTCAAGAGTGGAAACCTCCTCCCCTTCCTGGGTGGAGAGCGACTCGGAGAAGAACTCCTTGAGGCGCTTGGTACCGAACTCCGTCTGTACGAACTTGCTGTTGGCCACCCTGGAGACAGTGGAGATATCCAGGCCGGTAATGTCGGCAATGTCTTTAAGGATCATGGGGCGCAGCTTCCTGGGGTCGCCGGTGAGGAAGTAGTCATACTGGTACTGCAGGATGGCGTACATAGTGCGGTACATGGTATCCTGGCGTTGCCGGATGGCGTCGATGAACCACTTGGCGGAGTCGATCTTTTGTTTGATGAACAACACTGCTTCGCGCTCTTTCTTGTCGGCGCGGCGGCCCTGGGTGTTCCGCTTGTAAGCGCGCAGCATATCCCGGTATTGCTCATTGACGCGCAGGTCGGGAGCATTGCGGGAGTTGAGGGTCAGCTCCAGCTCGCCATCGCGGTTGAAAATGAGAAAGTCCGGCACGATATACTGGACAGAACGAGACCCTCCCGCATGGCCGCTGGCTGGCTTGGGGTTGAGCTTTATGATCTCATCAATGGCGCCTTTGAGGTCCTCTTCTGTGATGTTCAGGCGGTTTTGGAGTTTCTCGTAATGTTTTTTGGTGAATTCGTCGAAGTGGTTCTCCAGGATTTCGATGGCCAGCTCCAGGCTGTCCCATTCTTCCAGCGACATATCCTCCAGTTCTTCCTGATCCCTTTTGGCGTAGAGTTGTAACAGCAGGCACTCCTGCAGGTCGCGGGCGCCGACGCCGGGAGGGTCGAAGCGTTGAATCTTTTTCAGCATATCCAGTATCTCCTCTTCACTGACAATAATGTTCCGGGAGAACATGAGGTCGTCGAGGATAGCGACAGGCTCCCGGCGGAGGTAGCCGTCATCATCGATACTGCCTATGATCTGGCGGGCGATGGCCTCCTGCCTTTCATCGCCCAGGTCCAGCAGCCCCAGTTGTTGTTCCAGGTAATCGTGGAAGGTGCTCTCCACTGGAATGGGTATGCTTTTATCTTCTTCGTCAGCGCTGTAATTATTGGCCTGGAGCTTATAGGAAGCGGGATCGTCTTCGATGTACTCGTTAAGGTAGTCATCCAGCTCGTACTTATCTTCGCTGTACTCTTCTGAATTGGTTTCGGCGAAGTTGTCGTCGGCGAAGTCTTCTTCTCCATTTTTGCTGAGTTCGGCCAGTTCATCGCTTTCGGGCCCTTCTTCCAGGGCGGGATTAGCCTCCAGTTCCTCCTTGATCCGTTGTTCCAGCATGGCGGTAGGCACCTGCAGCAGTTTCATCAACTGTATCTGCTGGGGCGAAAGCTTCTGGAGCATCTTCTGGCTTAGGCTCTGCTTTAACATTGGCATTTTATTTCTTGTTCTTTCTTAACGCAGGCCCGGCAGATATATCAATTACAGGCCTGGTATGGTTTTTCCAAGTAAAAACGTTTTCTTTTTCTGAGAATTTTTAAGCCGTTCCTTTGTTTGATGCGGAAGAAAAAAACAGAGAAAAGAAAATTATTATACTCTGGCTATTTACTCAAAATTTCTATCTTTTGCAAGCCAATGGGCTTCTGAAAGGGGGTAAGTGGCCAATAGCAAAGGATGGAAAGAAATACGGCACATAATATATAATGTTCCAGAATATGTCAAAGAATTTTAATATAGCAGCCATTTCGGAGCGACTGGCGGCTCTCCGCCGGGAAATGGCAGAGTCGAGGCTCGATGCGTATATCGTCCCCAGCCAGGACCCTCATCAGAGCGAATATGTAGCGGATCACTGGAAGGCACGGGCCTGGCTCACTGGTTTTACCGGTTCTGCCGGCGTCGCGGTTGTCACTGCCGGCCATGCCGGATTGTGGGCCGATTCGCGCTATTTCATACAGGCCGAACAGCAACTGAAGGGCGGGCCGTTTGAACTGCACCGCCTCAAGGTCCCCCACATGCCGGAGCATATCGACTGGCTGCTGGAAAACCTGCCGGAAGGGAGCGCCGTGGGTTGCGACGGCAGCATTTTTTCCGTATCTCAGATCGATCATCTGAGCCGAAAGCTGGAGGAGAAGAGGATAAGCCTGGCCCATCAGGAGGGCCTCATCGGGCGTATCTGGGAAGGCCGCCCACCCCTTCCGGCAGACGCGGCTTTCGAGCTGGAAACGGCCTACGCCGGCCAGAGCCGGGCGGAAAAGCTCAGCCTGATCCGCCGGCAATTGAAAGGCGTTGATTACTATCTGGTGGCCACTCTGGACGACCTTGCCTGGGCGCTCAATATCCGTGGCGCCGATGTGGAATACAATCCGGTTTGTATCAGCTATCTGCTTATCGGGCATCAGGAAGCGCATTGGTTCGTGCGGCCCGGGAAAGTCGCAGAGCCTCTCCGGCAGCAGCTGCAGCAGGATGGCCTGCAGCTGCATCCCTACGGCGCGCTGGAGGGGTTCCTGGAAAGCCTGGATAAAGACTGCCGGGTGCTTTATGATCCGGGTTCTACCAGCATACGCCTCTATGAGGCTCTGGACGAGCAACAGTGGAAGAGCAGCCGGAACATCATTCGCTCGCTGAAAGCGCTCAAAAACCCTACGGAGGTGCAACACATCCGGCAGGCGATGCGCAAGGACGGCGTGGCCTTGCTGAAGTTGTACCGCTGGCTGGAAGCGGAACTCCGGCGCCGCACCGTGAGCGAATACGAACTTGCCGTACAACTGGCGGCCTTCCGCAAAGCACAAGGCAACTACTTTGGAGAGAGCTTTGCCGCTATCGTAGGCTATGCAGCCAATGGCGCTATCGTACATTACAAACCTGAGCCGGAAACCTGCGCGGACATACGCCCGGAAGGCATCCTTCTGCTCGATTCCGGCGGACAGTACCTGGAGGGCACTACCGACATAACCCGCACCACTGCCCTGGGAGAACCCACTGCCGGCCAACGCCGGCATTATACCCTGGTGCTAAAAGGGAATATTGCCTTGTCGAGGGCCATTTTTCCGGAAGGAACCACAGGGGTACAGCTCGATATCCTCGCCCGTTTGCCCCTTTGGCGGGAAGGCCTCAACTATGGCCACGGTACCGGCCACGGCGTAGGTTTTTTCCTCAATGTACACGAAGCTCCGCAGGGTTTTACGCCCAATCCAAGGGGAGAACGTGGGGAAACGGCCTTTCAGCCCGGAATGCTCACCTCCAACGAACCGGGATTTTACAAGGCCGGGGAGTATGGCATCAGGATCGAGAACCTGGAATTGTGTATCGAACACCGGACGACGAATGAAGGCAGGTTCTTCACCTTCGAGCCGCTGACGCTCTTCCCCATCGACCTCAGGCTGGCAGAAATCGGCCTGCTCGATCAGGAAGAAATAAACTGGCTCAACGATTATCATCATAAGGTGTTACAAGAATTGACGCCACTGCTTAATGAAGAAGAGGAGAAATGGTTGCAGGAGCGGTGCCGAAGGATTGAATGAATGATTGAAGGAATGATCGCATCAACGACAAAAAAAGACATACGGCAACTCAGCCGGCAGGAACTGGAAGAGGTATTCAAAGGCATCGGCGAACCAAAGTTTCGCGCCAGCCAGGTGCATGAATGGTTGTGGAAAAAGGGTGCGCACTCCTTTGACGCCATGACCAACCTGTCCAGAAAGCTTCGGGAATTCCTGAATGAAAACTTCGCCATCAATGCTATTGCCCCCGACAAGGTGCAGCATAGCCTGGACGGCGCCATCAAGTCGCGATTTCGCCTGTACGACGGGCGCCTGATAGAATCGGTGCTCATTCCCGTACCTTCCGAAAAGCGTTTCACAGCCTGCGTCTCCTCTCAGGTGGGCTGCAGCCTTTCCTGCAGGTTTTGCGCAACGGGCCGCATGAAACGGATTCGCAACCTCGATGCCGGAGAGATTTATGACCAGGTCGTGCTGGTCAACCGGCAGTCGGAAGAAACCTTCGGCCATCCGCTGACGAACATCGTATATATGGGCATGGGGGAGCCGCTGCTGGCCTATAAGAACGTACTGGAAAGCGTCGGCCGCCTTACCTCTCCCGACGGGCTTAACATGTCGCCCCGCCGCATTACCATCAGTACGGCAGGCATCGCCAGGATGATCAAACGCCTGGCTGACGATGAGGTGAAATTCAATCTTGCCCTTTCCCTGCACGCTGCCGATGACGAAAAGCGCAACCAGATCATGCCCATCAATGAGCAGAATAACCTCGGCTCGCTGATGGAAGCTCTGAGCTATTTCTACCGCAAAACCAGAAACCGCATCAGCTACGAATACATAGCATTCCAGGATTTCAACGAAGGAATGGAGGATGCCGCCCGCCTGGCGGAGCTGTGCAAACACTTTCCCGTCAGGGTCAACATCATCGAGTATAACCCTATCGACGGGGCGCCCTTCCTGAAAGCATCAGAACACCGCATCGACGACTTTGCCAGGTTCCTTCGCGAACAGGGAGTGATGGTAACGGTGCGCCGCAGCCGGGGCAAGGATATCGACGCAGCCTGCGGCCAACTGGCCAATAAAGGATAGGGGCCGGTTCCGGTTAGCCATTCAGGATCGACTGATATTTTCCCGTTTCTTTCAGCAATTGTATGGCTTCCTCAATTTCCATATCATTGCGCAGGCCCATCCTGATCTTTCCTTCCTGGTAAAAGTAGCGGCTGGCTATCTCCTTTTCGATCAGGTCAGTGATCAGGGCCTTGTTCTTGATCAGGGCATCTTTCTTGGAAGCATCGATCTCTGCCTCAAGGACATTGGCCTGAGCGGTAAGTTCATAACCCTCCTCTGTGCTCTTTTCCAGTAACTTCCTCAACAACTTTTCACTTTCCGTATCGTAGTCAAACTTCCGGGCTTCCAGGAAGCGAACGAAGCCGTCGAAGTCGTCGAAGCGAAAGTCTTCGACCGGCGGGATGCTGTCGTGCTCCAGGCAGAACCGGGTAACGTAATCGAAGATGAGGTGTTGTTCCAGCAAGCCCCGGATAATGGGCTCGTCTTCAAATTTGTCGATCATTATATCTGGCTTAACGCCTCCCCCGTCGAGGACGGTACGGCCGTTGCGGGTTTTGAAAGGCGTGCGCTGGTCATCCGGGATGTGGACGGGTTCGCCGTCTTCATATTTGACGCTCTGGATACAGCGGCCGCTTGGGATATAATATTTAGCGGTAGTCAGTTTCAGTTTGGCATTGTAGCCAATATCTCTGGTGTTCTGTACCAACCCCTTTCCATAGGAACGCTGGCCTATGAGCACGCCGCGGTCGTAATCCTGGATGACGCCGCTGACGATCTCGGAGGCCGAGGCCGAACTCTTATTGATGAGTACGGCAAGGGGGATTTCCAGGTCGACCGGCTGGCCCATTGTGTTGAAGCTGCGGTCCCAGTCTTTGACCTTCCCCTTGGTGGTCACAACCAATTCCCCTCTGGGAATGAACACATTGCAGACGTTGACCGCCTCATTGAGCAGGCCGCCGCCATTGTCGCGCAGGTCGAAGACGATGCCTTTCAGGCCGGGGTTCTGTTCCTTTAGTTCCCGTACCGCATTGGCAACATTGCTTCCGGCATCGCGGGTAAAGGTGGTCAACGCCACATAACCGATGCCATCGGACAACATTCCGTGGTAAGGTACATTGGGAACCTGCACTTCGCCCCTTATCAGCTGGATGTTGAAGTCATCGCTGCGGCCCGGCCGGCGGATGGTCAGTTCTACGGAAGTGTTCGGGAAGCCGCGCAGGATGTTGTTGATGTCCTCCGGGTCTTTACCGGTGGCGTCCCGCCCGTCAACGGCGATGATCTGGTCGCCGGGGCGCAGGCCAGCCTTGTCGGCAGCCTGCCCTTCGTAGAGTTCCGTAATGGTAACATAGTCGCCCATCTTCTGGCTGATCGCGCCAATGCCGTTGTATTTTCCTTCCGTCATAAAGCGGTATCCTTCGATCTCTGATTCGGAGATATAATTGGTGAAGGGGTCGAGGGATCCCATCATGGCGTCAATGCCGGTGCGCATCAGATGGCCCGGGTCGACATCATCGACGTAATAGGTGTTGATCTCTTTATAGAGGTTGGTGAAAATCTCAATGTTCTTGAGGATTTCAAAGTACCTGTTACTGGGTTGGAAGGAAGCCGCCATCCCGACAAGGAGAAGGCCGATGATCCCGGTAATTTTCAGTATCCGCTTCATGAGCTTAAATCATTTTTTATATTAACCGCGTTTTGGGTTTTGGTTACTGTTTTTATGGGCTCTTTTTTCGGCGAAAAGCAATTTTAACACCCTTTCGCCCAATGGCCGGGCTGAAATTCATTCCGCAGGTTCTCATACCGGAAGCCCGAAAAAAGAAGGGGGTAGAAAAGCATACAATGACCTGAAGTTAAGATCGTTCAATATAGTGGTTTTGAGCTGCCTGTGTAAAACTTTAACGAATGTTTAAACCTGCCTTCCCTGCAGATAAAGAAATAACGCCCGGCCCGCCCAAATGTTGTAGCGGGGCCCGGCCAGGTGTGGTACTTTTCAGCATGGCTTTACTTTTGCTGTACTGCGGGCTTTTGGCAGGGCAGGCGCGCCTGGCCATCGAACCTGTGGACACCACGGCGGAATTTGTGGAACGCCGCCTGAAGGCGCCGCCATCTTTCGAAAACCTGGCCCTGATGGGCGCTTTTTTAGATGAAAAGATACGGGAGCTACACCTGTCCGCTTTTCTGGAAGCGTCGATTGACAGCCTCAGGCAGCGCGACAGCAGCTTCACCGCTTACCTGCACCTCGGGCCGCATTATGAGTGGGTACAACTCAGCCCGGACAGTGTGCCGGAGCCTTTTCTCGATGCGGCGGGCTTTCGCGAACGCCTGTACCGGGGCCGGCCTTTCCACTTCGGCCAGTTGCGCAAGCTGCAGGAGCGGCTGCTGAATCATGCAGAAAGCCACGGTTATCCTTTTGCCCGCGTGTGGCTGGATAATATCCGCATAGGCGCCGGGCAGGCCAGCGCCAGGTTGCGCCTGGACCGAGGGCCGCTGATCCTGTTCGGCAAAATGGATGTGGAAGGCGATATAAAGATCAGCCCGGCCTACCTCGGCAATTACCTCGGCATCAGGGAGGGGGCGCCCTATGATAACGGACGGGTACTGCGGCTCCGTAACCGCATCCGGGAATTGCCCTTTATCAAACTGGATCAGAACCCTGTCGTAACTTTCGCAGGCGGGCGGGCTATGCTCAACCTGCTGCTCAGCAAGAAAAGGGCCAGCCGCTTCGACTTTGTCATCGGAGTGTTGCCTCAGAACGCCAGCGGCCGGCAGGAAAACGGCCGCAGCCTGCTCGTCACAGGCACTTTCAACGGAGAACTGCAGAACCAGTTCGGCTTAGGAGAACGCATCTACGCCGCTTTCGAGCAACTGCGCCCGGAGACCCAGGAACTGGAACTGGAGTTCAACTACCCCTACGTTCTGGGGCTGCCCTTTGGCGCCGATTTCCGCTTTAACCTCTACAAACGCGATACCTCCTTTCTGGATCTGGAATCCGACCTGGGGATTCAATACCTGTTCGAAGGGGGCAATTACATCAAGGCATTCTGGAATAACCGCTCCTCCACCCTGCTCACTGTCGATGAGGAGCAACTGGAGCGCCTGGAGCGATTACCCCCTGTGCTGGATGTACGCAACGCCTACTTCGGCCTCGAATATGCCCTGCAGCGGCTCGACTACCGCTTCAACCCCCGCAAGGGCTGGGCCGCCTTCCTGCGCGGAGGAGCGGGCGTTAAGCGTATCGAACGCAACAACCGGATCGTCGAACTGGGCTACGGGGAGTTGTATGACACCCTCACCCTTCGCAGCTTTCAGTACAAGCTAAACGCCCGGCTGGAAGGATACCTGCCGGTATTCACCCGCAGCGCCATCAAGGGCAGCCTGCAGGGCGGGGCCATCATTGCCGAAGAGCCTATCTTCTTTAACGAGCAGTTCCGCATCGGCGGCAACCGCCTGCTGCGTGGTTTTGACGAGGAATCCATCTTTGCTACCAACTACGGAGTAGCAACCCTGGAGTACCGGCTGCTCATCGGGCAGAACTCCTATCTTTATGCCTTCGGCGATTATGCTTATGTAGAAGATAAAACCCGGGTGAAGGAAACTACCGGCCAACCCTATGGCTTCGGCGCGGGTATCACTTTCGAGACGGCCGTCGGGCTGTTCGGCGTCAGCCTGGCCTACGGCCGCCGGCTGGATAACCCCATCGACTTCAGCGCGCCGAAAGTGCATTTCGGGTACGTAAGTTTGTTTAACTGACCTCACCTCCAGCCATTCCGAAGCCCATCTAAAACCCGATATGCTCCGGAATAATACTTCCACACCCTGAAATACGGCGCCTGCCGCCCCCCGAACTGCCTCCGGATGGCCTCCACATTGGGCATCATGCTGCCTTCGAAGTCGAAGGTGGGAAGCCGGAGTACGTCATGGGTGTAGCGAATGGCCTCCCAAACCAGCAGCATGCCGGCGCCACTGCTGCGCAGTTCGGGATCATCGCCCGAGAGGTGATAGTAACTGGCCTGCCCGTCCCAGATGAGATAAGCGGCGGAATGTATGCGCCCCCGGGCGTCTTCGGCCCGAAAAATCCGGCGCGCCTGGTGTTCGGCCAGGGCGGCGTCGTGGCGGAGGAACAGCTCCCTTGAGTACGGCGTTGACAGGCCCTGGCGGGCGAAACTGAGCTGATTGATGCGAAAAAAATCCTGCGGGCTCATGTCCTGGCGGATGATGAGTTCCTTTTCCGCCTTTCTGATATTGCGGCGTACGTTGCGGTTGAAACCTTCATAGACGGTTTCCAGCCCCGGGCTTAGGCCCAGTTGGTAGGTATAACGAGTGGTTTGGCGGTAACCCTTCCAGTAAAAGGGCAGCCAGTTGGTAGCGGAAGGATGGAATTCCTGCTTAACCGCATGCACGGCAGGCAACTGTTCGATCAGTGCGGGGTAGAACTTATGTTCGAATTTCAGCCCGCGGTATTCCGGATGCAGATAGGGCCCCAGGTGTTTACAAAAGTGGGGCATGGTGAGGTAGCGAAAGGGCCCTTTGCGCCTGAGGAAGTAGGGCATGGCGGCTACCGCTCGCCCCCCCTGATGTACTACCGCCGCTCCCCATTCTCCTTCGTCGCAGAGGGAGTCGAGATACCAGGCTTGTGCAAAGACAGGCAGATCAGGGACTTGTCGGCAGAATTGGCGGTATGGGGCCTGGTGATGCATATTTTTTTTGATTGGGGTTGTGAAAAAAGCCCCTGCGGTGATAGTACACTGCTACCTAGGGCAGCAGTGCGCCATACCTTCTTGCATAACCCCAAGGTTTTTTTCTAAAAGCGATTGAAATCGCCATTACAGTTTGCGGGCGATGAGCAGGCCGTCGCGCAGGGGCAGCATTGTATTTTCTACTCTTTCGTCCCGATTGACTTTCTCGTTGAAGCGGTGTATGGCCAGGGCATCCGGGTCGCGCTCGCGCTCTTCGGAGGCGGCCTTGCCGCTCCAAAGCACATTATCGGCAATGATCAGGCCGCCAGGCCTGGTTTTTTCGATCACAAGATCGTAATACAGGGCATAATCCTGTTTGCCGGCGTCGATAAAAATAATGTCGAACGGCCCGGGCAGATTCGGAATGGCCTTCAGGGCATCGCCTATGTGCAACCGGATTTTGTCATCGAGCCCGGCCAGGGAGATATACTTTCGGATGATATACTCCAGCTCGGCATTGGCCTCTATGGTATGCAACAGGCCGCCTTCCTGCAGGCCCTGCGCCAGGCAGATGGCGGAGTAGCCGGTGAAGGCGCCGATCTCCAGAATGGCCTTTGGGCGCTGTATCTTGCTGAGCAAACTCAGGAACTGCCCCTGTAGCGGGCCGGAAAGCATCTGCGGCGTCAGGGTTTTGAGATGTGTTTCCCGCTCCAGCTGGCGGAGGAGTGACGGGGGCGAAGTAGTATGGGCTTCACAATAGGTATTGATCTTGTTGAGAAAGTCATGCATCGCAAAAATATTGGGTTACAGAAAAAGGAGGTGCAGGTTAAATAATTTGAGGATGGCCAGGACGACTACTGCGATGAGCAGGCGGTGCGCCCAGACGTTGGCCTGGGCATAACGCGAAGCATAGTGTGCGGTAAAATATCCGCCCGTCGTTTGCCCGATGGCCATGAGAAGGCCGATCTTCCAGTTGATCAGGCCCTGGCTCTGGAAGACCAGAATAACGAGGAAGGTATAGGCCCCGACTACGAATATCTTCACCGCATTGGCGTCGATGAGGCTGTAGTGTGCATACAAGACCATGACGGCCAGGAAAAAAACGCCCATGCCCATCTGTATGAACCCGCCGTAAAAGCCCAGCGCCAGATAAAGCGGGACGGCGATCCAGGGGCTGGTTTTCCGGCTGGTATCGGTGCTGCGCAGCCATCGCCTGGGTTCCACCAGAATGACGAGCAGCATCAGCACCATGAGAAAGCGGAAGACGTTCCTGAACTCCTCATTGCTCACATTAACGGCGACGATCACACCGATGACGGCGCCGGCAATATTGAGGGCTATAGGCAACCAGCTCCGGTTGAGGTTGAGCCTGCCGTTGCGCCAGAAGGCGACGGTGCCCGCCGCGCTTTGGGTGAAGATGCCGATGCGGTTGGTCCCGTTGGCCAGGTTGCCCGGCAGGCCGATCAGTTCCGTCAGTATCGTCAGGGTTATGGCCGAGCCGTTTCCGGCAAGGGTATTGATGCTGCCGGCAAGGACGCTCCCAAGGACCGCAATGAGGTAATGGTACCACTCCAACTGCATAGGCTTCAGCTTTTGTTTAGCGCTTCTTCACATTTGGCGAGTAAAGATAGCAGAGGAATGGCAATAATTTCCCGAAAACCCTGTTACTGCACGTTGCTGCGGGCCAGGCGCATTTCAATATCGAGGGGCTGGCCGGGAAAAAAACTGGTGTATTGGATAAGGCCCACGCCTTTAGCAAAAAAATCTGACTGGCGGCGCACATTTCCGCCGGCCCTTATCCCTTCAGAGGAGGAAAAGTAAAACGTACGCCGGTATTCGAGGGCATCGAAGGTTCCGTAGGGCGCCGCTACATTCCCGGTAAAGGCCAGCGTAGCATAAGCGGCTTCGGCGCCATGGGCCATCTGATCGGCAGGGAGGTTTACCGTGTCCCCAATAGCAGCGGTGCTGAACAGCAGGCGCCCACCGGCATCCATCACTTCCGGGCCGGAACAACGCAGGACAGCGCGGTAGGCCTGGCCTAGGCGGGAACCTTCCAGGATGAAGAACTCCGTGCGGCCGATAAGCGTATCCTTCAGGACGTAAATACTGTCTCGTTTATGCAGGGGCTTCTCTTCCCCGGTCACCATGTTGATACTGTAGCTTTCATAAACCCAGTAATTGCCGGCCCGCAACTGCAGGTAATCTTCAGCAGGTTCATACTGTTCTTCTACCGGCTCGTCTTCTACATGGAATGCCATTTCTTTCTGGCTGCAGGATAGCAGGAAACCGATCGCCAGGAATGCAAAAAAACTCACTGTTATCCTCATGGTTATAAACGTATATTTCACCACTGCAACTTCAAAGATAAAACATTAGGCTGACACCATAGCCCCGGCCACTGTCGGTTTAATTGCGGAAGCAAAAGTAGCCGGGCCCCGCCGCTCACTTTGAACCATCCTGCAGCCATTTTCCGATCAGTTGTATCGCTTCCGGCATGCTGCCGCAGGTTCTCCGCCACTGGTTCAGGTACGGAGAAGGGAGACTGCCCGAACCCCAGGCGGTACACTTTCCTGCCTTGTTGTTGAAGCTCCCGTGATTTTTCGTTGATTGCCAGGGTAGCTGGCTTTTTCAGCCCCCGGATGTTGAGGTTGAGGCCTATGCGGATATTCTGCTGCCTGGCCATGAAGTAGCGGGTTTGTGTTAGAAAATACCCCCGCCCCTGTTGCGGGGCAGGCGCCTCGCTACTCTCCTTCACCGCTCTTGGCCTTCTCTCTGTAAACAGCTTTCATGACCTGATTGCGGCGCTGAACGGATGGTTTGACAAACTCTTTGCGCTTGCGAAGTTCCTTGATCACTCCGGCATTCAGAAATTTGCGTTTATAGCGCTTAAGGGCCCGGTCGATGCTTTCGCCGTCTTTGATTTCAATGATCAGCATAAAAAACTTGTTGTTAATGGGAGCGCAATTTATTAAAAACCGGACAATGAAGCAATGACTGCCGGCCCATTATCAGACTGCATATCCGATAGCGCCCGGTTCCTTATCCCTTTGGCGCAAGGGAGCCGTCTTTCGGTGCAAGGGGTATTCTTCCTCGAAAAAGAACTGTTTTCTGCCAAAAGCGGGATACAGCTCATCCAGCCAGATTGCCTGTGGATCATATTTTGCAAAGAAAGGCTTCGACACCCAGTCGGGGTTTCGGCCCTGCAGAAACTGGAGGGTGAAAACCTTTTCGCCGGCTATCTCGCTGACGCCCAGCACCTGCACCTTACCCGGCCCGGCCGACATGGAAGGCCCGCGGACAGTGCGGGCAATCCCACTCACTTGCTGATAGGCCTTCCTGAAAATTTTCCATGCCCGCTCGAGCCCGACGGCAAAATAATGTTGAGCGCCTGTATCGCGGGCGATGAACATATAATAAGGAATACAGCCCAGTTCCACTTGTTTCTGCCACATGCCCGCCCATATTTCAGCATCATCATTGATGTTGCGCATTACCGGCGATTGCGTCCGGATGACGGCCCCTGTGTTCCGGATGCGTTGAATGGCCCGGGCAACTATTTCCGTCTGCAGTTCATCAGGATGGTTGAAATGTGCCATAAAAGCGACGTGGATGCCGGCCTTTCGCGCCTTTTCGAACAACAACAACAATTCATCGGCATCTTCATCGGTGACGAAGCGGTTGGGCCAGTAGCTCAGTGCCTTGGTGCCGAAGCGCAGCGTTTTAAGGCTGGGCAGCCTGGCATCGATAAGGGCTTCCACATATTTTCGCAGCACCTTTGTTCTCATGATAAGCGGGTCGCCGCCAGTGAAAAGGATATCGGTAATCCTGGGCATGTTTTGAAGGTATCTGACGATCAGCTCCGTATCCCGCATGGCGAATTTCAGCTCGTTCATGCCCACGAACTGCGGCCAGCGAAAGCAGAAGGTGCAGTAAGCGTGGCAGGTTTGGCCCTGGCTTGGGAAGAAGAGCATCGTCTCCCGGTACTTGTGTTGCACCCCGGTGAGCTTTACTTCTCCAATGACGGGGACATTATCTGCCAACTGCCCGGCCGGGTGGGGGTTGAGCTCCATCCTTATTTTATTGGCAATCAGTTTGAGTTCCGGCCTTCTGGCGCCGCTTCTGACCGCACTGGCCATTTCTTCAAAGTGGCGGGGCTGTAACATATCTTTCCGGGGAAAAGTAAGAATGAACATCGGGTCCTCCCGGAAGTTGCCCCAGTCGATCAGTTGATCCGTAACGTAATTGTTAACTTTGAAAGGAAGCACATTGCCGACTACTTCGATATCGAACAAATCTTCTTCACTAAGGCGGCTTTTCACCTGCGGGATTTCGCGAAAGTTCCGGAGCGTATAAGATTGATATGCTTTCATAATTCTTTAAGGTTTGAATGCTTGGCCACGTAAATTTTATGCCTTCGGGGGCCGGTACGGCAGAGCTTGTACCCCTGCCCCGCCTGCGCTCTCCCCCGCCACAGCCGCGCCGGCTGCGGCCAAGGGCACAACCGGCCATCCCGGCATTCCATTCTTCTGGCCCTTATTTTTTCAGCAGAGTTTCCGGATCGGCTTGAACAAAAGGGCCGCTGAATATTTTCTACAAAAACTATATGTGGCGCCCGAAATAAAAACACCATGCGAGATCGCTTTGTTGCTTTGCCTGGAGGGCCTGTATTTTCTACGCCGAGATCATAAACGCAGGTATCTTGATACCAAAGGCCTACCGTTGGCAGGGGGCTGTCGAAAGTTCAGGAAGGTGAATATAAGAAAAATATTTTCTATACAAATAAAAATAAGAAGGGCCTCCTTATTCCTCCCAGTCGGAGTTCAGGAAATCCGCCTCGGCATCAATTTTAAGGATATCGTTGATAGATTGGAAGGCATCATTCAGCCTTTGGAGTTGTTCTGCAGAAAGAGATTGCAACTTTTTGGAGATTTGCTGATGGAGAGGCTGGGGCATTGCATTCAATAATTCGGCGCCCTTGGCCGTGAGGGTGATCAGGCTGACGCGCTTATCCTGCAGGCGGGGCAGTTTGGCTACCAGGCCTTTTTTTTCCAGCCGGGTGATGATGCCGGTGACGGTGCTGGCGTTAAGCTTGAGGAAGTCTTTAATAGATTTATGGGATGCGAGAAAGTTATTCTGTTCGCGCAGGTAGTTCAGAGCAAGAAGCTGGGGTATGCTGATCCCGTATTCTTTTTCGAGGCGCTTGCTTTCCAGGTTAACCGACCTGGAAATTTTGCGGATGTTGATCAGTATTTCTGCGTAATTCATGCATGAAGATGATATGGCCTGATTATTCGGTAAATATAGCAACAAAGCAAAAACGCCGGAATGGCTGAGTGCTCATTCCGGCGTTTTTTTTTGATGGATCAGGAGTTACAGGCCGATATCATCGTCGTCCTCATCTTCACTGGGGGCGCCTACATCCATGTCCATATCGTCCTCATCCGTAGAATCATCGGCAAAATCATCGAGGTTTACGATGGACTTATCCAGTTCCTCGTCCGTATCATCGTAGAATTCGCCGAGGTTGAAATCCTCCTCGTCATCATCAAAGTCGGCAGGCCTGGGAGGCGCCGGTTTGGCAGGGGACTTCCGGATGATCTTGGTGATCACCTTTTTTTCTGCTGCAGGTTTAGGCAACGGCCGTTCTACAGTGCTGACTCTCTTTTCCGGGGCAGGGTTTTGCTCCTGGGTTTTGGCCAGCAGGCTTTTGGTGGTGGTCGGTACGGCCAGCAGGCGTTTCTTATCGATCAGCTCACCGGTAATGGAACAGATGCCGTAGGTCTTGTTGCGGATACGAACCAGCGCGTTTTCAAGGTCCTTGATATACCTGCGCTGGCGGATGGCCATATTGTTCAGCATTTCCACATCGTTGTTGATGCTGCTATCATCCATCCAGTCTCCCCCATGCTCGTCACTTGTATTCTCGGTGATCTCCAGAATCTGTTCCTGGAGTGAATCGAGCTGCTCCTGTGCATTGGCGAGTTTCTTCTCGATCAGTGCTTTGAATTCAGCCAATTCTCCATCAGAATACCTCACAACGGTGTTTGACATTATAAATGGTTTGATGGTTTTAAAAAAGATGCGGCAATTTAAAAAATCAAATCTGAAAAAAAACTGAAGATTTGTAAAAAAATACAATCTAAGGTAATAAACCACCTGGTTAAAAACAAGCGAGGAGAAAGGATCTTATTCGGCGGAGCCCGGCTTGGCCGGTTTATAGCGGAGATAAAATCTCAGGCGAGACCATACTCTTTTCCATCCCGGAGGCGCGATATCCTCTTTTCTTTCCCTGGCGTTTTCCGCCGTTCTTTCCACTTCGCTTCCGGTTTCTTCCTCATGAGGTACAGCGACGAAGGGTTGCATTTCTGCGCCCTGAAAGGAATCGAAGTCTTCAAAGAAGAAGAGTTTCCTTTTTATTTTAAGTACCAACTTCAATATCTTGCTCTTCTAATATCTGACAAAACATCATATCACGGCAAAGCTACAGGCAAGATTCTGAAGTTTTCCTGAAGAAAAGAGCGGGTTTCAGGCTTATTGGCCGAAAAGGAGGACGGGGCATTGAAAAACCGTTTCGGGGGGAATATTTTTGCGGGGCCATAAATTAAATGGCCAGGCATTGTTTTAAAATTAACCATTCATTCTTTTAATACCATCAAATTATGACTGTCGCTGGCAAGCTGGTAAAAAAGGGCATATCGCTGGTACAACAACTGGATCAAAGTAAACCGTCTCCTGCACAGTTGCAGCGGCGTGCTTTACAGCTTCTCCTGAAGCGTGCGGAGAAAACGGCCTTTGGCCGGCATTATGGCTTTGAGCAGGCCTTGAATGCCGCCAGGCCGGAGGAGGTATTCCGGGAACGCGTTCCCATGCATGATTACAACCGCATGTTCGGAGAGTGGTGGCGCCGCGCCCTGGCCGGAGAGGCCGACGTCAGCTGGCGGGGCGAAGTGAAGCACTTTGCCCTGAGTTCCGGCACTTCCGAAGCCGCAAGCAAGTACATACCGGTTACGGCCGACATGCGCCGGAGCATGCGGCAGGCGGCACTGCGGATGTTTTCCTGCCTGCCGAAGTATGGGTTGCCACCCAGTTTCTACACCAGGGAGTGGCTGATGATCGGCGGCAGCGCTTCCCTGCAGGACCTCGGCCACTGTTATGCCGGCGACCTCAGCGGCATCAATGCCAGCACCCCTCCCATGTGGATTCGCCGTTATTACCGCCCCGGAACACGTATTGCCAGGATCAGCGACTGGGATGAGCGCACAGAAGCCATAGCCAGAATGGCTCCCCACTGGGATGTGGGCGTGCTGACCGGCCTGCCCAGCTGGGTGCAGCTCACGCTGGAAAGGGTCATTGAATACCATGGGCTGAAACACATCCACGAAATCTGGCCCAACCTCAGGATTTTTGTATCCGGCGGCATCGCCTTTGAACCTTACCGCAAAAGTTTTGAAGAACTGCTGGGGCATCCTCTGATCTATCAGGATTCCTACCTGGCCAGTGAAGGCTTTATTGCCTTTCAGGCGCGCCCCGGCACCAGCGCCATGCGCCTGCAGCTGAACAATGGCCTGTTCTTCGAGTTCGTGCCTTTTAATGAAGAAAATTTCGATGAGGAAGGGCAGCTTCGCCCCAATGCCCGGGCGCTTACCATCGAAGAAGCAGAGGAAGGGCAGGACTATGCCCTGCTGCTGAGCACCTGCTCCGGCGCATGGCGCTATCTGATCGGCGATACCATCCGTTTTGCCGACAAGGGCCGCTGCGAAATCCTCATCACCGGGCGTACCAGGCACTTTCTGAGCATCTGTGGAGAACACCTTTCCGTCGACAATATGAACCAGGCCATCCGGCGTACCGAGGGCCTTCTGAACGCCAGGATCAACGAATTCACCGTTTCAGGTGTTAAAGCAGATACCCATTTTGCTCATCGCTGGTACATTGGCTGTGAGCCGGGAATTGCCCACGACATCCTCGCAAAAGTGCTGGACGAGCAACTCAAGTCCGTCAATGACGACTATGCTGCCGAACGCTCGGCCATGTTGCGCGCTCCCCAGGTGAACGTCATCAGCCCAAAACTCTTTTACGAATGGCAGCGCCATAACGGTAAGATGAACGGGCAAAGCAAGTTTCCCCGTGTTATGAAAGGAGAACAGTTGGCCGAATGGGAAAATTTTGTGATGGAAAAAAGTAATCCGTTATGAATTTACTATGGCAGGGAGCCTTCCTGGGGTTTTCTCTCAGCATACTGGCAGGGCCTATGCTGTTCATCCTGATGCAACTGGGAATGGAAAAGGGATTCCGCGCCGGCGCTACCGCCGGTTTCGGCGTATGGACGAGCGATACGCTCTATGTAGTATGCGCCTACCTTGGCATTTCCTACCTTCTGCAGCTCACTCAGTGGCAGGGATTCAAACTCTGGGCCAGCCTTGCCGGAGGTATTGTCCTGATCATCATCGGGGCGACGACGCTTCTGGCCAGGCCGGCGATGAACGGCCGCCCTGCCGGCCGCCCTGCCGGCCACAACTGGACGGGCTACTGGATGCAGGGTTTTCTGGTCAATACTTTCAACCCCTTTACCGCCTTTTTCTGGATCGGCGTGATGACCACCGTTTCTGCCGGCGGGCCGCTCCCTCCCTTCGACGCCACCCTCTTTTTCGGCAGTATCATTGGCGTCATCATCGCCACAGACCTGCTGAAGGTGCTGCTGGCCAAACGTATCCAGAACTGGATGAAGTACAGCTACCTGCTGGCTATGCGTAGGGTAT
>CAZAXA010000067.1:0-18029 GCA_964488965.1 uncultured Phaeodactylibacter sp.
AGTACATTACCAATGAGGGCAAGGAAGAGGTGGAAAAGATATGCGGCGCCATTTCCAGCGCCTCGGTAGGCACCATCATACGCAAGATCATCGAGCTGGAACAACAAGGCGCCGAAGTTTTTTTCGGTGAACGCTCTTTTGACGTGGACGACCTTTGCCGGAAAGACAACAACGGCCGGGGCATAGTTTCCATCATCCGCCTGACGGACATCCAGGGCCGCCCCAAGTTGTTCTCCACCTTCATGTTACAGATTCTCGCCGAAATCTATTCCAATTTTCCGGAAGAGGGAGACCTGGAGAAACCCAAGCTCGTCATCTTTATCGATGAGGCGCACCTCGTCTTTGAGGAAGCCTCCGCCGCCCTGCTGGACCAGATCGAAGTGATCGTCAAGCTGATCCGTTCCAAAGGAGTTGGCCTTTTCTTTGTCACCCAAAACCCGGCAGATATCCCGGATGATGTACTGGGGCAACTGGGGTTGAAAATACAGCACGCCCTGCGCGCCTTCACTGCCAAAGACCGCAAGGCCATCAAGCTGGCGGCGGAGAACTACCCGGATTCTGAATATTACGATGTGGCCAAAGTGGTCACCGAACTGGGTATAGGCGAAGCGCTGGTAACCGTCCTCGATGAGAAAGGTATCCCGACTCCTCTGGCGCACACCCTTTTGCGGGCGCCGGAATCGCGTATGGATGTCCTCACCGAAAGTGAGATCAGCGGCATACTGCGCAAGTCCGGGATCATTGCCAAGTATAACGAAAAGATCGACCGGGAGAGCGCCCATGAAATCCTGTCCAGGAAGCTGGAAGAAGCTCACGAGGCTTCGATACAGGAAGAAATGCAGCAACAACAGGCGAAAGCCCGGAGCGCTTCCCGCCGAAACGAGAAGAGCACTATCGAAAAGATCATAACCAACCCCACTACCCGGCAGGTGGCGCGTACGGTAGCGCAGGAACTCACCCGGGGGCTACTCGGCGTTTTAGGCATAAGTAGTACGAAAAGGCGCAGCAGCAGCCGGCGCCGGTAGAGATTTACTCGCTGATCAGCAAGGGTTTGTACGAGGATTGGTATATAGACCAGGGCGTCTTTTTGTAGTGGTCCTGGGCAAAATAAGTGGCGATGCGTTCAAACTGCCCGGGCGTTTTATACCCGACTATCGACTGTATGACTTCCATGCCCTCATCTAGGAATACTACGGTGGGGAAACTCAGGCGCCCTTTCAGCAGTTCGGCGGCCAGCTCATGGTAGCCGCGCTGGCCGTTCTTTACGTATTTATAGGTTTTGCCTTTATATTCAAGATCCTCTTTCTGTTCCGCATCGAATTTTACGGGATAGAAATTTTCATTGATGTAACGGGCGATATTAGGCTCCTCGAAGGTGCCTTTTTCCATGCGTTTGCACCATCCACACCAGTCGGTGTACACGTTCAGCAAGAGTTTTTTCTTCTCTTTCCGGGATAAGATCATCGCTTCCTCCCAGTTGAGCCAGTTTACGGTTTCTTTGCTATCCTGCTGCGGTAGTTTTTGTGTCTTTGCCGGTGTGAATGAAAGGGCGCTCAAGGTAACGAGCGCTGTGAGTATGGCACTTATCCTTTTCATTCTCTGATGTATTTATCTTTTGTGGACAACAAATTAACAACAATCAAACAAAATAAAAAAGCTGCTTATGCTGCCGCGGCGGCATTTTAAAGTAAGTTTAACGATTGCAAGGGGTTATGAAAAAGCAACAGTTCATCTTCCGCCAATGGGAAAGAAGCGGCAGGCTCAACGGGCAGGGCAGGGGCGGGCCTGCCCCCGGGCAGGTACCCGGAGGCTATAAATACCCGCGCCTCATCCCATAAGCCGGCCTGCAGGAAAGCGTGCAGTACCTTTATACCTCCTTCTACCATAAGGATGCTGATGTTCTGGGCGGCCAGGCTCTTCAGCAGGCTTTCCACCATCGTCTCCCCGAAAGGGAGGAGATGGTGGCTCAGGTTGTTCCCGGGAGGGGAGAGGGGAAGTTTTTCCGTATATACCAGGGTAGGCGCCTGCCCGTCGAAGAGGGCCAGGCGCCGGGGCAGCCGGCCTTGACGGTCCAGGACGATACGGCGGGGAGAACCGCCGAAGTAGTAGCGGTTGGTGAGCTGCGGGTCGTCGGCCAGAGCGGTATTGGCGCCTACCAGTATGGCATCCACTTCGCTGCGCCAGCGGTGGGTAAGGCGTTTGGAATAATTATTGGTAAGCCACAACCGGCGGTTATCGGACGGCGCAAAAATGCCGTTCCTGGATTGGGCGTATTTGAGGATGACGTAGGGGCGGCCCTGCCGGACGAAGGTATTGCGGGGCAGGCTGAGGCGTTTTCCTTCCTCCCGGAGCACCCCTACGACTACTTCTACACCGGCCTTGCGCAGGTAGCTTACCCCGCTGCCGTCCACCCCGGGAGTATGGTCGATAGAGGAGATAACCACTTTGGGTATCTTCTGCTCTATGACCAGGCGGGTACAGGGAGGAGTATGGCCTTGTATGTTGCAGGGTTCCAGAGATACATAAAGCGTAGAGCCGGGGATCAGGCGCCGGTCTTCCGGCCGGACGCTGTTTACGGCGTTGACCTCGGCATGCGCCTGCCCGTATGCCTGGTGGTATCCTTCTCCGATGACCCGGCCGTTGTGAACCAATACTGCGCCCACCATGGGGTTGGGAGAGGTTTTGCCTGCGCCCAGCCTTGCCAGGTTGAAACAACGCCGCATAAAGAGATGTTCCGCTTCATCATCCATTGGCCGATCTCCGGGTTGGTTTAGCCTGTAAAAATAGGATAGCGGCGGGGGAGAATAAAATTTCCTTTGCAATCTTTGCCAAAAAGATGGGAAATCCCAATATCTTATGGCATCCAATCCGCCTCAACAAAAACATTACATGAAGCTTTTTATTTTTTTTGAAAATTATTATTTTTCGAAGAATTCCAGCCAAGCCTTATAAAAACAAGGTATGTTAGCCTCTCCGCAAAAGATAGTTTTATCTTTCAATGAGACCTCAAAACAATACCAATAACCAAAACCCTCAGGAGCGTGCTATACAAAGTCAAACTAAAGAATGCGAACGACAGCGTCCTGCTGGACGACAAAGTATACGAATACCTTACTTCCGACCCTTACCTGGTCCGGGTAGGTTTCATCAATAACCTGCGCAAACACTCCAGCGGATGCGCCGTTTTTCAGAAAACGTGGAAAAAAGCGGATGGAGGCTATAAAACAGAAACGATCTACCTTCACAAGCTGGTCGCCGAGAAGTTCCTCCTGAACACCAGGAGCAGGGGCCGTAACCTGGTCGGCGCCAAAAATGGCAACAAACTGGATTGCCGCCTGGAAAACCTCGTTTACCGCTCCCGTTCCGTGGCGAGCCGTAAACGCAAAACCAGCAGCAAGGCGGGCTATACCGGCGTGTACAAGGAGAACAACCGCTTTCGCGCCGTGATTTCCGTAAACCGCAAATCCGTTCATATCGGAATGTTCGATACAGCCGAAGAGGCCGCCCTGGCCTACAATAAAAAGTCAAAAGAGCTTTACGGAGAGGATGGCAAACAAAATATCATCAAACCGAGGAAGGATAATGACGCAATGATGGAATGAGTGCCAGGGCAGCCCTCATTCACTCATTTCTTTCACAGCCCTGGTCATTTACCGCTTGCCGGGGGGGCCTTTTAAGGACTCCACTTTGAACCCCAGGCCTTTTAAACAGCGTTTTACAGACCCTTTGGCGCAATAGGTCGTCAACACCCCTTTGTCTTTCAGTGCCGTGTACATTTTTCCCAGCACTTCTTCTTCCCATAATTCCGGTTGTGCGCCCGGGGCGAAGGCGTCGAAGTAAACGATGTCAAAAGCATTCTCATACCGGACGTGTTCAAACCGCATACGCGTTTTCCGGAAACTAAAAAAGGGGGTGATCTCATGTTCTCTTTCCCATTCCACCTGGTGCAGGCTCAGGAAGGTATCGGCGGCCTTTGGCCCCAGGAGTTCCGGATAGTTGAGTTGCTGCGCTTGCCCGGCCGTTATCGGATAAGCCTCTACCGCTTCATAGTGGACCGGCATGTGCCGTTTTTCTGCTTCCAGCAGCGTGAGTAAAGCGTTGAGGCCCGTGCCGAAACCGATCTCCAGCACCGCCAGCCGGCTGGCGCCGGGCATCTTGTAATACAAGCCTGCCTCAATGAATACATGAATTGATTCCCGAATAGCCCCGTATTTCGAGTGGTAGCTCACACCAAACGACTCAGAGTAGATGGAGTGGGAACCATCCTGGGTCTCGAAGATATGGTCTTTACTCATTTTAGCTTTTCAGGAATGCTCTGTACGGCTTAAGAAGGGCTCCAGGCTCCGGGCGCTGATATCGAGATGGGAGGCATGGTACAGGCAGCGGCCATCCTTGATGAGCAGGATTTGTGGCGACTGGTGAACGACCTTGAAGCGTTCTGCTACCAGCCTGGATGCCTCCTGGCAGGCGGCCAGGTCCAGAAAATAGGGAAGCACAGTACGCTCGTCAAAGGGCCAGCCCTTTTCCAGGCGGCGCCGAACCAGGGAACTTAGCGAACAGCGCGTACTGTGCTTATATATGATGCAGGGAGTGAGCCTGGAATTTTCTATGGCCTCATCCAGCTGATCGGTTGTACTCAGAGACAACCAGTTGATATTGTCCATTTACCAGAGATAGTTGATTACCGTAGCAACAACCCCGGACAGATGATCGTTCATCGAAAAGTTATTGGGGCAACCGTAGCCCCGGTTGCAGGAAGAAAAAATAGACGCCATAGCCAGAAATGCAGCGATCGCAGCAATCTTTCTGAGGTTTTTGTTTTTCATCACTTTTATTTTTTTTGGATATGTCTTTACAAACGTTTGAAACGAACCTATGATCCGGCTTATTTTAATTTTATAATGCAAAAATAGTAAATTTGCACACCCGAATGCAATTAAGAACTAACTTAAACTAAAGTAATGGCAAGAAAAGTAGCGCTTAGAGACGCCCTGCGGGAAGCTATGGTAGAAGAAATGCGCCGCGATGAGAGCGTATTCCTGATGGGAGAGGAGGTCGCCGAATACGACGGCGCCTATAAGGTCAGCAAAGGCATGCTGGAAGAGTTCGGCCCCCGCCGGGTCATCGATACTCCCATTGCCGAGCTGGGCTTTGCCGGTATCGGCGTAGGCGCCGCCATGAACGGCCTTCGGCCGATAGTGGAATTCATGACCTGGAATTTTGCCGTGCTGGCCTTTGACCAGATTGTGAACAATGCTGCCAAGACCCTTTCCCAATCCGCCGGAAACTTCAAGTGCCCCATCGTTTTCCGCGGCCCGTCCGGCAGCGCCGGCCAACTGGCCCAACAGCACTCCCAGACTTTCGAAAGCTGGCTGGGCAATGTGCCGGGCCTTAAAGTGATTTCCTGCGTTCACCCCGCTGACGCCAAGGGCCTGCTCAAATCTGCCATCCGGGATGACGACCCGGTGTGTATGATGGAATCAGAGCTGTTGTATGGATTCGAAGATGATGTGCCGGAAGGAGAATACCTGGTGCCCATCGGCGTAGCGGCCGTACGCCGGGAAGGAACCGATGTGACGCTGGTTTCCTTCAACAAAATGATGTACCCGACGCTGGAAGCCGCCGAAGAACTGGCAAAGGAAGGGATCAGTGCCGAAGTGATCGACCTGCGCACCATCCGCCCGCTCGACTATAAAACCGTCGTGGATTCCGTCAGGAAGACCAACCGCCTGGTAGTGGTCGACGAGTCCTGGCCCCTGGCCGGCGTCTCTTCCGAGATCGCCTATGGCGTCCAGAAATATGCTTTTGACTACCTCGATGCGCCGGTGACACGGGTGAACGCCGCAGATACCTCCCTGCCTTATGCCCCTACGCTGGTGGAGGCTTACCTTCCGAATGCAGAAAAGATCATTAAGGCAGCGAAGGAGGTGATGTATATGAAGGCATAAACCTGATGCAGCTTATACTTTCAGCCTGATAGTCAAAGTTATGAGCTACGGCTGGAATAAGAGTAAAAATTTCTAAAAGGCTGTGGCCCAGGGCGGGGTTGTCCTGTCTTAACGAGAGTGAAAGTTGTTAAAAATAACTTTCATTCTTCTCCGGAACTTTGTATATCGCTGACAAACAGCGAGTTGGCAAATAATATTTTTTTCGCCCGGAAGAAACATTTTTTCAGTGGCGTACGTTTAAGAAAAGTACATATCCAAAACAGAATAAGTAATATCCCATGTTGACCTTGTTGATCCTTTCCGTGCTGTGGAGCAAGCGCAAGAACCTGCGCGAGTACCTTCAGAATTCAGTTGTGTATTGCCGGCTGTTTGCCGGCAGGTGCAAGCCTGAGTGCGCAACCGTGCCGGTAGAAAAGAACAGTGGCCGGGCAATATGACATAAAACAGCATCATGTATGACCTTCGTCATTTAACGCAGGGAGGCGAGTGCATAAATTTGCCGCAAAATCCTAGCCATGCGTTATGTGACACTTCTCTTTTTAACCTCTTTTGCTTTTTTCCTGCCTTTTCAAAGCCTTGCCCAGCGCGGGGAGGCTTACCATACCGTTTCTCCTGAACATAGCAAGGGGTATTTCCGTGTGGCGGCCCTCATCGGGCATACCTTCATTCCCACGGGCCCGGCGCCGGACCGCCTGGCGGTACCTTCCTGGGGGCTCGACCTGGAATATTGGTTCAGCCATAAATGGGGCGCCGGCCTGCACAATGACCTGGAAATAGAAACCTTCCTGGTAGAGCATGAGGGCCATGAGGAAGTGCTGGCAAGGGAGTATCCTTTAGTACTTACCCTCGATGTTTTATTCAAACCATGGAAACAATTGGTTCTTCTGGCTGGCCCCGGGTGGGAGTTGGAACGCAATGAAGACTTCTTCCTGGTCCGTGCCGGCCTGGAGTATGAATTCGAACTTGGCCACGGATGGGACCTTTCCCCAACCTTTTTCTATGATACCCGCCAACACGCTTACGATACCTGGTCGATCGCCCTGGGGGTGGGGAAGCAGTTTCGTTAAGGGGAGGGCCTGGTGGCAGGGAGCATTTTTTGTCCTAAATCAAATAAGACTATGAAAAACCGTTCATCCGTCATTATCGCCGGTGCAGGCGGCATTGCCGAGGCATTGGGGCTGATACTTGCCGAATGGAGCCCGGAAGCTCCACAATTGTGGATCGGTAACCGGACGCTGCATAAGGCGGAAAAAGTAGCGAACTGGATCAAAACTGGCTGTACGCGGAGCGTGGAAGCGCATGCATTCCATCTGCCGGAAGGCGAAAGCTATCCGGAAGAAGCCAAGGCTATATTCCGGGAAGGCGGCGTACTGGTGGATTGCCTGCCGGGAAAGGAGGCTCCGCGAATGGCGCGCCTCGCTCTGAAGTACGGCATGCATTACATTAACCTTACCGAGCACGTGCGGGAGACTGACGAGATCAGCGCTTTGGCAGGGGGGGCGGATAAGGCCTTCGTCCTGCAGGCCGGGCTGGCGCCGGGATATATCGACATACTGGCGCACAGCATGTTCAGGGAATTCTGCCGCCGCTATCAGGCCGGCAAAGTCGATGAAATAGCCATGCGGGTTGGCGCGCTGAGCCGGCATGCCGCCGCGCCGTCGCACTATGCTTTTACCTGGAGCCCCGCCGGAGTGGCAACTGAGTATTTGGAACCCGCCATAGTTGTCCGGGACTATGAAAAGAAAAAAGTGCCGTCCTTATCGGAGCGGAGGCTGCTTCGCGTCAATGGCGCCGTACTGGAGGAAGGCCTGACTTCCGGCGGCGCTGCCGACCTGCCGGATGCCCTGGCCGGGAAAGTGAAGAACCTGGACTACAAGACCCTGCGGTACCCCGGCCATTATGACTGGGTCGACAGGCAGTTGGCCAGCATTAAGGGCAGCGGGCCGGAACGGATCGTTGAACTTCAGAAACGCATGGAGGCGGCCATACCCTTTGTAGAAGACGACCTCGTCTTTTTATATGCCGCCATACAAGGCAAAGGCAATGACGGCGTGCTGCGCCGCGACGAGAAAGCCTTTGAGATCCGCCCGCAATTTGTAGGAAGGCGGCTGCTACGGGCCATTCAGACTACAACGGCCGCGCCTCCCGCCGAGATTGTGCTTCAACTGCTGCGGAACGAATACAGCGGGGTGGTGCTTCAGAGCATGATCGACCCTGATAAATTCCTGAAAGGAAGGATCGTACAGAAGGTATTCCGGGGCGGAGGGGAAAAGGTAAAAGAAGAAATCGCCGAATTTGCCTGACCTGGCAGGGCATTTCAATTCTTCGTTGTATTCTCGAGGAAGAGCAGGTCAACTTTTTCATTCCTCCACCGCTCTGCAATGGATTGATATTCCCTTCCCGGAGACAGGTGGATGAAAGAGCCGAGCAGGAGGTCTGCGTCGCCATCCTGGCCGATATCGCCTTTGCCCATGACCAACCAGCGGCCAGCCAGGGATTCCTGAAAAGTATGCGGTTCAAAAAGGTATTGGCTGGCCTCTTTGTTTTCCAGAAAAACAAAACTCTCCTCAGGGGAATTGCCAAAGTCGGGGAAAAAGGCCATTACCGCAAAATCCAGGTCTCCATCCAGGTCAAAATCTTCCGCCAGCACACGCGTCGCCCCGTATATGGGATAAAACCACTTTTCCTCGAATTCATTATTGCCGTCGTTGAGCAAAAGGCGTATGCCATGATAGGGCTTCAGAAAATTGGAGAAATCGGCGTTATCTCCATTGGCCAGCACGATATCCGAATAACCATCCCCATTATAGTCAGCCAGTTCGAACCAGCTCGACCCGTATTCCGGCTCCCAGCGGGTTACCTGGTTCACCCTGAACCTAAGGCCTCTTTTCTGGTAAAGGATGTATATCCCTTCATTGCCCTGAGCAGCCAGCACGACGATATCCTTAAGCCCATCCCGGTCCATATCTTCGACCTCCACCTTTATGGTTCCCGGCACGGGCAATAAAGGCCTTTTCTCAACATGTGCGCCGGATTGCACCAGCATTGACAATTCGCCGGTGAGGTTGCCGAATTCGCAGATTAGTATTTCGTCCAGGCCGTCATCGTTGAGGTCAGCTATCTCTGTATATACCGGCCTGTGCAATTTTCGGGCCAGGGTATCTGTACGCCCCGGCAGCATCCTGTATAACACTCCGAGCGGCACTTCACTTGGATTCATATAGCCTATTTCCGTTACGTACAAGGCTTCTTCCTTTTGATGATAGGATATTGCAGGAGTATTCACCTTCAGTACGGTATCCGCCGGCCCTGGCCATTGGTGAAAATTCCCGTAAACATCGCCGATGATAAACCTGCCGCCGGCAGGCTCGAATTGTATATCGGTTATGGCTGCCGGCTTATTTTCATTCAGGGTAAGGAACGCGGGTTTAAACAGGGCGGGGCCGGAGTTCCGTTTGGCTCTCAGGGTATCGGCCGGTATGGTATCCGGCGCATGGGCCATGATATAATCGCGGACCTCATGCCAGGCTATACTGTCAATTGCCGGTTTCTCAGGATAGGTTTTGCTCATCTTAATGTATAAGTTCTCTTCCATGGAATTCCGGGCATAGGGGTCATAATCCTTATACTTGTATCCTAACCTTGCCGCCATTTCAGGCAAGATATGGTTATCCCAGATGTTCTTCGGGATACTGGCAGGGGAAGGCGCCAAATGGCAGCCGCCGCAGTATGCCTGAAACCGGGATTCCGGATTCTGGTTCTTTTCAGGTAAAAAAATGCAGGCTGCAACAAATACCAGGATCAGAAAGAAAGTTAACAACAACCCTTTTTTCATCGATATTTTTTTCATCGGAATGATACAAATTTTTCGCAACCGGATCATCCAAACCACTTTTTTTTTAATCCGGGGTAGGGGACAGGAGCCCGTTGGTGAAGGCCCTCCGCTTATCATTCTTCCGGCTTTCTTTTGGCGCGGGGCGTGCATCCGTCGATCGTCGATACGCACTTACTCCGGCCGGGCATTTTGAAGCGTTATGGAAAATGCAGCAAGGGGGAGCGGAAAACCCTATTTAACATAATATAAATTATGGGAAAAACATACCAGATATAGCGCCACCGGGGCCAAATATTGTTATTGCCCAGGTGCTGATCCTGTTAATCCTGTCAAAAACCCATTGGCGGCAGCGTGAGCAACCTGCAAGCCCGGCAAGCAGCCCTGTGCAATAATCGCCTGCAAATTCCACAGGGCTGCGCTCCCAAAAACAGAGGAAGTATTTTTCGTTAGTGTGAGAAGCTATTTGAAATAAATTCCAGAGCCCAAATCCAATATGAATAAAACAAATTGTTTTACTCGCCGCGAAGAAAACAAGCAGAGTTTTGCCAAATTTTATTTGGCTTCGTTTTCAGCCCGCTCCTCTCCCACTCAGGTTAACCGCATTTCAAAGTACGAAGAATATCGTACTTTGAAATGCCGGGCAAAAGATAAAATTTTAATTTTCAAAATTTTATCTTTTGCGTCACTCTAATTGCAACAATCTGTATAAGAAGCGAGTATATCAGTTCCAGTCAGGCATATCCGCATTGCTGAACAGCAGGGTACGCCTTTGGTTGGAAGTAGTCAGCACATCCATAACCATTACCAGGGGCGGGTCAATATTATCCGTATCCCGGTTTACGAACAGAATTTTGGCGCCGCCCTGAGTAAAGCGGGGCTGCGTATCATTAGTGCCGGGTTCCTTATTGAAGGATAAATTGATCAGGGCGCCGGTTTCCGTATTGTAGGCCAGGATCTGGCTGTTCAGGGGTTGCCCGTCTGCCGAGAAATTGCTGTTTGAATTAAAAGAAAAGGCTATCATCTTTCCTGAGGGAGAGAAAGTGGGGTGCCTGATCTGCCCAAGCAGCGTAGAGTCGAGGATAGATACGGCAGGCTCTCCCATCCTGAACAGGTACAGCTTGCTTTGGCGGCTGTCCGGGCGTTCGGCGGCGGCGACGATGGTGTTGTTGTCATACAAGGTCCAGTCGACTGCCGTGAACAGGTAGCCGGGGTCGGCCGATGCCACATACGCCAGGCCGCTGCCATCCGGGTTGATCTGGTATAAATTGCCGAAATTCATATACAGCAGCTTATCCCCGTTGGGCGACCAGCAGTAGGAGGCGTCAATTTCGCTTTTTGACCGCAGTGGTATAGCGGCGGTGACCTGCCTGGGGTTTTCTCCATCGCGGCCCATGAGCGCGATATGTACCTCCGCCCCTCTGAGGTATAAGGCTGCCATATCGTCTCTGAGCTGCGGCCTGAGTTTGGGGCGCCAGTAGGCCCTCATCCCGTCTGTGAGCTGATAAGAGCGCTCTGCATCTTCGAGGGGCTCATTGCCGGCAAACAGCGTAAAGGTACTGTTGACAGGCCGTACGAAGGTGTAGCGGTAGTCATTGGACGGAAAATCCCTGATGGAAAAACTCCATACTTCTCCGTAAACCGGAGGGTTGATGTTATCGTTTGCAACGACCTGCCAGTAATACATCTTGCTGAAGCCCATGCTGCTGACCGTCACGAAGGTGTCGGTGGTTGCCAGGGCGATGGGGATGGCCATGGAAGTATCCGAAGAAAAAAGGTAAACATCATAGGATAAGGTATCGCCATCGGGATCCGACCCGCTCCAGGAGAGCGTCAGTTCCGGTTCCTGCCCTCCCGCGCCGTTTGCCGGCAGGGGTACGCCCGGCAAAGCCGGCGGGCTGTTTGCCTCGGTATTTTTCGACATCAGTATTTTTACCGAAGTGATGCGTTCTCCATCGATCTGAACGCTGATTACCCCGTCGGTATAGCCGTCTTTCCGGGCCCGCACGCTGTAGGTTCCTTCGAGCAGGGAATCCACGACGAACTCGCCGAATTCGTCGCTGACAATAAAATCGGTTTCAGGGTTAGTGGTCAGGGTTACGCCCGGGATAGGCGCAAGGGTTCCCGATTCCAGTACTTCGCCCATCAGTTGTCCATAGAATTTCAACTCTATGGTATTTTCCTGGCAACTGCTCAGGAAGGCCAGGCCGAGTATGAAGATGAATGTTTTTCTCATAGTTCTAATTCTTTTTACTGCGGTTCAGGTAGTATTTAAGGCCGAACCGAGTCCTATAGAAATAATCATTATATTTGCCGTTACTTACTCCATCCAGGGCATCGCTCATCAGGTAGTTATTGTCGAACACCAATTCGAGCCCAAGGAAGTCTGTGATGAAATATTCCAGTCCGATCCCGGTATGCAGTTTCAAAATGGCGCTGGAGGCAATATCGCTTTGGGACAGTTCCCCGCTTGGCATGATCAGGCCTCCACCGGCAACCACGAAGGGAGAAAAGCGGTCGGCAGGCAGGAACCTCAATTTTGCCGCGCCATCAAAATAAGTGACCTGCTGGTCGAAGCGTTGCTCCGTGGCCAGGCTGCTTTTTCCGAACCCCAGGTGAAAGGAGAACCCGGGCGTAAATATGGCGCTTATTCCCGCTTCAATGCCGGGCCGGAATTTCGGATTGGGGTAATCTCCCTGGTAGAGAAGGCTGGCGCCACTAAGGGAGAAAGAGGAATAGTGGTCGTAGTCGGTATGTTTTCTGCCAATCAGGTCGACATGTTCCATTTCCTCTTTTTCCTGGTCATAGGCGGCGATGACGCCCTTCATACGGGCCTGCGCGGTAGAATCTGCCCGCCACAGGCCGTCTTTGGCGCCTTCGACGATGAGGCTGTACACGGCCTTTTCTATGGCCTCTGTCACTGCCATATCAGCGGGTTCATTATAAGTGAAGCCGGTTTCTACTTCCAGCAGCCGGCTGAACCTGACGAAGCGGAAAAGCCCGCCGTCCATGGCCTGGGAAAGGAGCGTTTTGGAAGTATAGACGTTTTTGATAACGCGGCCCGACTTGGTGGCGATGGCCCGCAGGTAAACCGTCACCCGGTCCTGGCGGTATTTTCCGGAACCGCCCGCTCCGAAGTAGCGGACCCCCACCCCACCGGTCATGATATTGGATTCGTAGGAAACGATCCCCCCTTCGATGATCATGCCTGCAAACAGCAAGGGGGAGATGAGGGCCTGGCTGGGGTTTTCTTTGCTGAATTCCAGGCGGGTAGAACGGATGATCTTGCGTTCGTTGAGCAGGTTGCCCACGTTTTCTCTTTCGATGACCGTAAACCAGCCGGAATCCATCAATGACTTGATCAGGATGTTGGTAGCGCCCTGGGTCACCGCTGTCGACCAGCTCGTTCCAACCTCAGAGGGTTTGTATTGCCCCGTCTGATCCCGCAATTTATAAACGGCAACGACGACGGGTTCTTCGGGCCGGGGAAGGTTGCGCAGGTGATAGTTGAACGGCGTCTCTTCCCCTATGCGGGCCCTGTCGGTATTCATTGGCTGGTTGAGGTATGCGCCACAGCCTGTGAACACCAGCGAAAGAGCCAGGATAATGATCCATGTGTGCTTTCTCATGGCAAAGAGTTTGGAAGTGGAGAATTTGGAAAAAGCTCGACTACCCGAAACACAGAACGGCATTCTTGCCACCCCTGCCCAGGTAGCCAAGCCATCCAAACTCTATAATTTGATATGGTGAATATCCGGGTTTAGAAATAGGGAATGGTAAGCTGGGTTTGATTACCCGTAGCCAGGTCGTTGATAGTAATGATCAGGCCTTCCAGGCCGGGAACAATATCCACCAGCAGGTCTCCGAACTCATAGGTGCCCGTCTGTATGCCACTTTCGCCAAAGAAGCCGTTGGACTGGAGCAGGTTGCGGGATATCTGGCTCAATAACTGGTTGTTCAGGGACTCGGAGAAGCGGTCCAGTGAATTCCGCCGGTTGCTTGCGGCAGCATCCGGGTCGGAAAGGGTGTTCTGTGCATTAGCGGAGTTGAGCAGCCAGCTGTAGTTCAGCGTATTGCCCCCAAAGGCCGGGTTCGTAGGCGAGTAGGTAAAGTCCTGGCCATACATAAAAAGGGGCGCAGTAAGTAAAAACAGGGCTAAGAGTTTGGATTTGAAGTTCATCGTTCCAGGATTATAATTGTTAGTAAATGTCTTTCAGGTCATCACTGAGGTTTTTTCCGGTCTCGATCCTTTCGATCAATATATTCATAAGGCGGGACTCCACGTAGCCGGCAAGGCCTTCCAGATAATCGTAATTGGGGCGCAGGTTGGCCTCCACCACCTCCTCATCATCCAGCCATACCACCAGGCGGGTAGCACGGCCGCGCCCGGGCAACTCTTCCATCTTTATGATGTAATCCCCCGCTCCGGTGGGCGCTTCCCATAGGGAGTAAAAGATATCATAGAAATCCCTTCCTACCCTTGTGCGGGTGTTGTCAATGACCAGCCCTCCGAACTCCAGGCCTGAATCTTCCTGGCCTTCATAATCTACTTCTTCAGAGATATCCTCCTTGAATTCCTCCTCGGGTTTCTCCTCCTCCACACTGGCGGAGTAGGCCAGGGTATCTGAATCCATCAGTACATCCTGGTAATAAATTTCCAGGATCGCTTCAAAGCGGTTAATATTGCCCAGCGGCAGCCTGGTAGAAACCAGGATATCCGATCCTTCAGGAGCAATTACCGCTTCTCCGCCGCGTTCGGCGGATATCTCATTACTGTTCTTGTCTTCTCCGCTCAGGAAGAATTGAAAGACAAGGGAAAGGCTGTCCTCCGTCCTGTTCTCGCACTGGGCTTTCAGCTCGATCTCCTCTCCTACCAGTTCATAGACGACCTGCCCCACTAAAGGAGCTTCCTCATCCAGGCCCTGCCCGATGGCAAGGGGTGCACTAAAGCAGAAAAACAGCAAGAAGGATAATAGCTTATTCATGTTCAGGGCAATCGGTTTATTTGGTAGATATACGGGCCCGCAATGGAAAGGATTCAAAAAACCGCTTTTTTTTATTCATCAGCTTTATCCTCTGCCGGCAGCTCCAGCACCTGAGTATCGAGGAGCTTCTTTTGGTAATAGGTTTTCAGCACTGCCCTGACACGGCTTCCTTCCCCCCAGGAAACAGAAGTTGAGGAGAGTGTTTTTGACTCCCCGGGCGCCAGCTGTTTTTTGCCTCCCTGGCTATTGGACACCGTATTGCCACGGGTGTCGGCCCGGCTGATTTCGAATGTATAGCTCAGCGGCAGGGCCTGGCCCGACCGGTTCTCACAGCGGGCTTCCAGATTTAACTTGTCGCCCTTTATCTCGTAAAATATCTCCCCTTTTGCTTCCGGTTTTCCTTTTTGGCTTTGGCCGAAAACGAGGGCGCAGCTACTGCATACCAGCATGGCAATGATTGAGAAATATTTAGGCATAATAACAGTTTAACATTTTTTAGTGGTTGATAAATGCATGAAAGAGAACACTGCCGGCAGCGTTTTTTCTGTTGCCATTACTGGTGGCAACTTTCCATGAACCTGCCCGGGCGCATCCCGAAGTAGGATTCGAAAAGTTTGGAAAAATAATCGGGGCGGGAGTATCCTACTGAGAGGGCAGCCTCTTTAATCGTTGCTGCTTTGCCGGACCGGAGGATTTCTTTGGCTTTGGCAAGCCTTGCCACCTGAAGGTATTGGTTGGGCGTATATCCGGTTTCCAGTTTGACCCGGCGGTAAAACTGCCGTTCGCTCATGAACAGTTCTTCGGCGATCCTGGGGATTGTCAGGTTGGGGTCGTGCATATTTTTGGAAATGATCGCATTGAGCTTTCCAAGCCAGTTTTTTTTCTTGTCGAGGAGTTGATGATTGTTTATAGTATTACCGCTATTCATCGTTTTGGTTTTTTCCCATTTACACAACGCAGGGGCATCTTCAAAGGCTTTAATGCGTTGTACGGCCGCCCAATGATATTGTTGCAACATATGGGGGAAAAAACTCAGGAAAGGCACGGGGCTAGAATTTGCGGCGGATGGAGATTTGGAAGTCGGTATTGAAATGCTTATCGTCCGATTGGAAGACTTTCCCCGGGCTCAGGTCCTGCAGCCCCCGGGTAAAGCGGGCATCCAAAGACCACCTGGGGTGAAAGGCCCATTCCACCCCTCCTGCCAGGCCCAGGTTGAAGCGGCGGAGCGGGAGCTGAGAATAGCTATTGCTTTCGGACGGCCGCCCATTGCTGTTGGCGGTTGGGGCATCCAGTTGGTTTTCTTTTCCGGAAGAGGAGAAAAAGGATACGCCATCAAAGGCCAGCCCGCCCCTCAACCCTCCCAGCAGGCTCCAGGCCGGCCTTATTCTGTATTTGGCCACGACGGGAAATTCGAGGGCCAGGTAGTTTTTCTCAGCCACTCCATAGGAAAACTGGTCAAAAGCAAAGCCGTTGTTGGATTCCAGGGTTACCATTTGTTCGTAGGCGGCCTTGATATTGTCCACGTACTTCAGCTGGGCTTCAAGCTGTACTGCCCAGCGGCTGCTCAGCTTCACGCCGCCAAACAGGCCGCCGAAGGGGTGGGTGGAATAACTGGCTTCCTGAAGGCTGATCACGGCATGGTTGGCGCCAAGCAGAAAACCGCCATAAATGGGGTTTTGCTTTTTCGCCTTCCCGGCCGGCCCTCCGGCCAGGATCGCTTCTGCCAGGGGCAATACCTGCTTCGGGGCAGAGGGGAGGTAAGCAGGGGGCGCCACAGGGGAATGCCCCTGTGCCCGGGCTTCCTGCACTGTCTCCGGGAGCAGCGTGTTGGCAGCATTAGCCGGCAACACATCCGGTTCGAAGGGTATGCCATCGGTTGCATTACGGCTTTTATCCGGGCTCAAGGCAGGGCTATGCTCCATGGGAAGATGTGCGCCTTCCCTGCTTCGCCGGCCGGCATGAACGCTATAGCCTGTGCCTGCGGAAGCGGTATCAAGGATTTTCTCTGCCTGGCCTTTTTCATTTATCCTTGCGGCTATGCCTGGCAGGGGGATGGGAAAAGCGCCCAGCCGGGGGGAGCTTCCCGGAAGGCCGTACCAGGCGCCGGCCAGGTAGCCGGCAGTTATTGCCAGCACAATGACACCTGCCCGGAGGGCCCTGCTCCGGCGGTGGGAAGGGCCGGCGGCTTTTGAGCTTTCCAGGAGTTCTTCCATAGCGTTCCAGTCGCCGGGCATGTAAGCGTCAGGCTGGTGTTGCCGGATTTTTTGGCCAAACTTTTCCCAGAATTTATCGTGATGGCTCATAGCGCTACAGTTAATAGTTTTGCAGTAACCGCTTCAATTCCTTTTTTGCCGCCGACAAGTGCCAGCGGGAGGTCCCCTCATTCATCCCCAGCTGTTCGGCGATTTCTGCATGTTTAAATCCTTCCACTACATACAGGGAGAACACCGCCCTGGTCATAGGCGGCAGTTTTTGCAACATGGCCAGCAGGTCTTCGGCTGCGATCTTATCCAGAACGGAAGAAGGTATGGCCACTTCTGCTGCATCATCGAGGGCCAGGGCGCGGTTTTTTTTGGCCGTGCGCACGTGGTCGATACAGGTATTGACGGCAATCCGGTTGATCCAGGCCGGAAAGGCCTTATAATCCTGGCATTGGCGCAGCGATTGAAAAGCCTTGAGGAAGGCCTGGTTGACGAGGCTTCTGGCCTGGTCGTGGTCGGTGGCATAGCGCAGGCAAATAGCCAGCAGAGCATTGTAGAACTGCTGGTACAATTGCTGCTGGGCCTGCCGCTCCCCTTTTATACAGGCCTCGATAATATCCGGGAGCTCCGTTTTTTCTTTTTCGCGTTCTACCACCACGGAAATAGGGGTCAACCTTGCAAAATTACGGGCCATCTCCTCCGTTTTACGGTGTTCATGTGTTAAGACGAAAATGCACGGCAAAACGTTGGGGCAGGCAGCCCTGGAATTTTTCTCCATCAAAGAAGCAGGAAAGTGATCAGAAATGCTATAAAGCTCAATGCCAGCCCACCGACAAAAACGCGGTAGGCATAGGTGAGCAGCTGGTACTTTTTCTGCAGTACCAGCCCCAGGTTGTACAGGTCGCGGGAAAGGTCGTCGTACAGGACGGCCTGGTCTTCCTTCAGGCCTCTGAGGTAATCGACAAATTCCTGTTTGCTGATCTTGAGGAAATTGCCGAAATACAGGAGGCTCACCTTATGCTGCCGGACGTCATCTGGGGTGAATTGCTGCCCCGATACTTTA
>CAZAXA010000068.1:0-18019 GCA_964488965.1 uncultured Phaeodactylibacter sp.
GATGGGCTGGCTTCCCTTTCTACACTTTTTTTGCTACCTTGCCAGCCGATTTAGAATCATTAATAATCCCATGATCCCATGATATACTTCACTTACACTGTAAGGGTATCCCTGGCAGTTGCGCTTTTACTATATTTTCCTTCCTTTTCTGAAGCGCAGGTTTCCATTTATGCAAGCAGCCTTACTGTCGAACCGGAAGAAACCTTTGCCGTTGATGTGACGGCCCGGGGCTTCCATAATATCATTGCCAGCCAGTTCAGTGTATCCTGGGATTCATCAGCTTTCGAGTTTAAGGGGGCTGAAAACCTCAATGAAGTATTTGAGGACTATCCCCTCGACCACTTCGGCTTTGCCCAGATCAGCAGTGGCAAGCTGGGGTTTTCATGGTTTGACTTCTCACTGGCAGGAGTATCCATAGAGGATGACGGCGTCCTGTTTTCAATTCGCCTCAAGGCCATACAGGAAGAGACGGCTGAGTTGCCATTTGGTTTCAGCGGCGACCCCACGGCCGTAGAAATAGCAGATACAGCCGAAAACATCCTCGAAGTAGAATTCCACGAAGGTATCATTACGATCGATGGCATTACGGGCCTGCTCAACCGCCGCGCATCGGAAATGGTGCAGCTTGGCTGTGCACCTAATCCCATCAGAGAACGGTCGCAGGCCTACATCAACTTCCTGCGCCCGACGGCGGCCCGGATCACTATCCATGATGCACTTGGCGCGGCCATTTATCAGGAGTCTGCAACTTTCCCGAGTGGTTTACGTATACTGGAATTATCAAAGGACATCTTACCCCACTCAGGAACGTACATTTTGAAGATCGAGTCCAGAGATTTTCTGGCCACACATAAACTGATTGTATTATAGCGTAGCTTTTTTCATTCGTTAACGTCATCCCAAATTCCGAGCAGATGGATAAAAAATTTACAAGCCTGATTATCGGGCTGCTCTGCTGTGTATGGCAGCTATCAGCTCAACAGCCTACCTTTTCCATTACTCCAGCCACTGTTGACGCCCAGTTGAACGATGTCATCGAGTTTGATGTCGAGGTGAGGAATTTTACGAATATCGTCACCTTTCAGTATGGGATCAACTGGGATCCTGCAGTGCTGGAATTCGTTGAAATTTCTTCCATTAATACGGATGCCAATACCGGTTTTCCGGGCCTTTCCGACCCGCCGAACGGCAATGGCACCTTCAGCAAGCCGGGCGGCAACGTGCCTCCGGGCCAGTTGGGGGTGGCCTGGTTTAACCCCAGTTTTACGGGCCTGACCAGGGCAGATGGCACCGTGGCCTTTTCCTTCCGCCTGCGGGCTAAGGATTGCGGGCAATCTGCCGTCCGTTTTGCCCGGCCGCCGGTGCCTTCCATCGAAGTGCTGGACGGCAATTTCGTGAACGTGGGCATGGACTCTATTCCCTCGATGGTCACCGTCACTGGTGTGGACTGCGGCCCTACCGTGCCGGATGTGCGCTTTACGATCGGCAATGGCAGCGCCCAGCAGGGCAACCAGGTCTGCCTTAACTTCTCTGTCGCGGATTTTGCCAACATCGGCAGCGTGGAACTGAGCATCAGCTATAACTCCAGTGCGCTCCAGTTCGCTTCGGTCGGCAACTTCAGCCTCAGCGGCCTGCAGCAGAGCAACTTCAACACCGCCACGCCCGGAACGATAACGCTGGACTGGTCGTCCGCCACAGGGGTTACCCTCGCCAACGGTACCAATATTTTTCAGTTGTGCTTCAATACCCTGCAGGCCGGCAGCAGCTCGGTCAGCTTCTCCAATACGCCGCTGCCTATTGATGTGAAAGACAGGATGGGCAATGATGTTGGCTTTACTACGCAAAACGGAACGGTCACGGTTACTTCTATCCCCACTTCTACAGATTTCAAAGTGTCTGTTGAAGATAAAACCGTCAATTCAGGAGATAATTTCTGTGTGAAGGTCACTGCCGATAACTTCACAGACATTGTAGGGATGGCCTATACCATCAGGTACAATCCCACCATGTTGTCCTTCAGCCAGGTTACCAACCTCAACCCTAATATCCCGGCCTTTGCCCTGGCTTCTCACTTCGGCGCCCCCAATACGGGCCTCAGCCC
This sequence comes from uncultured Phaeodactylibacter sp., assembly GCA_964488965.1. Classification (GTDB taxonomy): domain Bacteria; phylum Bacteroidota; class Bacteroidia; order Chitinophagales; family Saprospiraceae; genus JACJXW01. The sequence continues at coordinate 2,102 of CAZAXA010000068.1, forward strand.
CGGCTTCATCACGGTCAACTATTTCAACCTGGACCTCTCCGGCGTAACGTTGCCCAACGGAGCTGTCCTTTTTGAACTCTGTTTTGAAGCTATCGGCTCCGGTTCTTCACAGATCACCTTTACCAGTGATATTACCCAGATCGAAATATCGGACAGCAACCAGGAGATCGTCCCCTTCACCAGCGACCCCGGCAATATCAATATTACCGGCGGCCCGCCGCCACCGCCCACCGATGATTTCCGCCTGACAATTGCAGACGCCGACATCGACCCCGGCGATCAGTTCTGTGTTGAAGTAACGGCAGACAATTTTACCGATGTGGTGGGCATGGCTTTTACCATCGACTACGACCCGAACAACCTTCAGTTCAACAACATAACCAACCTCAACCCGAACATCCCGGACTTCAGTATCGCCGCCCACTTCGGTACGCCCGGCAGCGGCCTGCAGCCAGGCTTCATTACGGTCAACTACTTCAACAACGACCTTACCGGCATCGACCTGCCCAACGGCGCGGTGCTCTTCGAACTATGCTTTACCGAGGCCGGCGGGCCGGGCGCCGAATCGGACATCGTCTTCACCAGCGATATCACGCAGATCGAGATTTCGGACAGCAACCAGGATGTTATTCCCTTCACCAGTGAAGAAGGAACAGTGTCCGTTTCCGGCGTCTTCCAGGGTTTCCGCCTGACCATCGAGGATAAGACGGTGGCGCCGAATGAAGAATTCTGTGTGGAAGTCACCGCCGAGAACTTTACAGATATCGTCGGCCTGGCCTTTACGATGAACTACGACCCCAGCCAACTGCAGTTCATGTCCGTGAGTAACCTCAATCCGAATATTCCGGATTTCAGCGTCGCCGCGCACTTCGGTACGCCTATCAGCGGCCTGCAGCCGGGCTCGATTACCGTCAACTATTTCAATAATGACCTCACCGGCATCAACCTGCCGAATAATGCCGTGCTGTTTAAGCTTTGCTTCCGGGCTAACGGGCTGAACAATACCTGCTCCGACCTCTTTTTCTCCAGCGCTATTACGCAGATTGAAATCTCCGACAGCAATCAGGAGGTCGTGCCCTTTAACAGCCGCCGCGGAACCATTTGCGTAGATGACGGCGTCCCCGGCCAGGTATCTCTGACGATCGGCAACGCTGCGGTCGACGGCGGGCAGAACTTCTGCCTTCCGGTCCGCGTCAGAAACTTCAACGATGTCAGGAGCATGTCCTTCACTATAGTCTATGATGCCAATGAGTTTCAGTTTATGAACGCGGCCAACCTGAACACCGGCCTGCCCGGCTTCACGGCGGCCAACTCTATCGGTACGCCAGGCAACGGCACGGTTACGGTGAGTTGGAACGGTTCGGCAGGGGTTAGTTTGCCTAATAATGCGGTGCTGTTTGAACTGTGTTTCCGCGCTATCGGGCAGGCGAGGGCCGACACGGAGAGCCGCTGCTCGGAGCTGTCCTTCTCCGGCGTCCCCACGGCGATTTCTTTCCGCAACAGCGCCAATGAACAACTGCTGTTCAGCGGGATAAAGGGCGTTGCCTGTATCAACCCGGACTTCGATGGCTTCCTGCTTACGGTGCAGGACCGGACAGTGGCGCCGGACGAGCAGTTCTGTGTGCCCGTTACCGTTCTGAACTTCACGGATGTCGTGGGCGTGGCTTTCACCCTGAATTACAATACGGCGCAGCTGCAGTTCAATCAGGTGACGAACCTGAATACGAACCTTGCCGACTTCACGGTCAACAACAACTTCGCCAACCCTTCGCCGGGTTTCATCACCATGAACTGGTTTGACCTGTCGCTAAGCCCGGTCGACCTTGTTAACGGCGAAACCCTGTTCGAGGCCTGTTTCACGGCCATCGGTGAAGATGGCGACGTATCGGATATTACCTTTACCAGCGATATTACGCCGATCGAAGTGTCGGACAGCAACCAGGATATTATCCCGTTCCATGGCGAAGAGGGCACCATCCGGATTTCTTCTATCCTGCCGCCAACGATCAATTCGCCGACGATCACCCATGTGAGTTGCAACGGCGGTTCCAACGGCTCGATCAGCCTGGCCGTCAGCGGTGGCACCGGCGGCCCGTACGGGATCAACTGGTCGGGGCCGGGCGGCCCCTTCAACGGCCCGACGATCACCGGCCTGTCGGCCGGCTCCTACTCGGTGACCGTTACGGACGTGAACTCTACCCTGACTTCAACGGCAAGCTATATGATCACTCAGCCGGCCACCGGCGTCAGCATCAGTGGCGCCGCCACTGCGCCGAGTTGCCAGGGAGGCCAGGACGGCAGCATCACGACTATGGTGACGGGCGGCATGCCGTCTTATACTTATACCTGGAGTGGTATTCCCGGCAATATCGCCAACCCCGGCAACCTCTCGGCCGGCACTTATATGCTGACCGTTGCCGATGCGAATGGATGTACAGCGACCCGTTCCTTCAACGTGCCTAATGGCAGCGGCTCCCCGATATCTATAAGCGCTTCGGTGAATGAGGTTTCCTGCTTCGGCGTAGGAGACGGTTCCATTTTCCTGACCGTCTTTGGCGGGCAGGGCGGGCTGAGCTATTTCTGGACGCCGACGAATGCCGGCGATGGTTCTTCAGCTACCGATCTGGCCGGCGGCAACTACTCCGTGACGGTCTATGATGAACGGGGTTGTTTTTCAAGCCAGAGCTTCACCGTCCAGCAGCCGGCACAGGCGCTGACCCTGGCCCAGATCACCGGCAGCCCTATAGAATCCGGAGACGACGGCAGCATAAACACTTCTGTCGTGGGCGGCACATCGCCCTATGTCTACAGCTGGCAGGGGCCGGACAACTATACCTCCGCCAGCCCCAACCTGTTCGCTCTGGATAATCCGGGGGAATACTGCGTCACCGTTACCGATGCCAATGACTGTACCACTACGGGCTGTTACGACCTGGTGGTGCGCATACAGTTCGCAGAAGTCGATATTGCCGATGCCTGTGGCGGCCAGAATAACGGCTCGATCTCGATTGAAATGTCCGGCGGCAGCGGCCCTTATACCTACGATTGGGAAGGGTATCCGACATCCGATTCCATCCTGTCCAATATTGGGGAGGGCACTTACTTCGTGACGGTAACGGACATCAATGGGGTGCAGGTGTCCGGTGAGTTCGATGTACAGCAATCTCCGGAGATTTCGCTCAACCCCGGCTATACGCCGGTAACAGAGAATACGAGCAATACCAATGGCGCTATCAGCCTCTCGGCGGCCGGAGGGACGGGCGCCCTCGGCTACAACTGGAGTACGGGCGCCACCGGCCCCTCGCTCACAGGACTGGGCGAAGGCGAATACTGTGTGACGGTTACCGACGCCATCGGCTGCTCAAAAGATACCTGCTTCAATATGATTTACCGGGCGGATTTCCTGACGCCCCTGGTTGATGCGCAGAATACCCGTTGTGCCGATACCGAAGATGGAACACTGAGCGTGAATATTCAGGGCGGCCTTTTCCCCTATGAAGTGGTGATCACCCTGGAATCGGGCCAGGTTATCGCCTTTGAGACCTCCGGTCAGTCATTTACGCAAACCGATATTCCTCCCGGCAACGGCACGGTGGAGATCACCGATGCTTTAGGGGAAACCCAAAGCCAGGACTTTACGATCGGCCGGCCGCCGGTACTGGAAGCAACGGTTCAGGATTTTCTGCACGATACCGAGGAGGCCGGTTGTTCGGGTATGATCCAGCTCAATATTTCGGGAGGTACCGGCGCGTACGCCGTTAACTGGAATACCGGCGATGTGGGCGCCACCTTGAACAACATTTGCGGCGATGCCGCTTATCAGCCTACGGTAAGAGATGCCAATGGCTGTGAGGTTGTTCTGGACTCCCTGGAGCTGAGCATTTTCACCCTGGACGTGGCAAATGTCGTCGATACCGATTGCCCGGATGATCCCGTCGGGGCTATCGATATTGATGTAAGCGGAGGGGAGCCTGGTTATACTTATATCTGGATGAATGATCAGGGCACGGTCGTCGCTCAGCAGGAAGATGTAGCCAGCCTGCCGGCAGGCGTATATACGGTGATGGTGTCTGAACCTTCCGGCAATACGCTTTCGGAGCAGGTTACGATCAACTCCACTTCGGCATTGGCATTGGGCTTCCAGGTGATGTCCAACTACAATGGTTTTGCCGTGAGCTGTGCCGACGCAACAGACGGCATGGCTTCGGCTTCGGCTTCGGGCAGTAGCGGCTACGCCTATGAGTGGACGCTCAACAATATGCTGGTGAGCGCCGCGGCTGCGCTTTCCAATGCGGCTCCCGGCCAGTATCAGCTCAGAGTAACCGATGCGGACGGCTGTTCCATCACACTGCCGGTGGAAATGAGCGCGCCGGAACCGCTGACCCTCGCTTCCAATGTTCAGGATATCTCCTGCCACGGAGGCAAGGATGGCAGCATCACGGTATTTGCCAGTGGCGGCGTTCAGGGCTTCAACTACTTCTATCAGTGGGATAATGGCGCCTCGTCCAACCGCATTGCCTTCCTGCAGGCCGGCGATTACAAGGTCAGCGTCTTTGACGCCAACAACTGCCAGACGGAGGTTACCTTCACCATTGCCGACCCCGCTCCCATTACGATCGCCTTCGAGACGGAACCCTCTACTGACGGGTGTAATGGCGCCGCACAGGCCGTCGTTGAAGGCGGAACGGAACCTTTCCGCTACAACTGGGCCAACGTCGATATCGGCATTGACGGCGATATGGCCACCAACCTCTGCCCCGGGGAATACTTTCTGCAGGTGACGGATGATAAGGGCTGCAGCTCGGAACTGACTTCTGTTACGGTGGATGACCGCCGCTTTCCCTGCCTGGACGAGCGCGTAGTGATCACCCCCGATGGCAATGGCGCCAATGATGAATTTATCATCTTCTGTGTCGGCGATTATCCGGATAACCACCTGGAGATCTACAACCGCTGGGGCCAACTGGTTTTCGAAGCGGATAACTACGACAATACCTGGGAGGGAACCACTCAGGACGGGCAGGCGCTGCCGGAAGGGCCGTACTACTACGTCCTGGAATATACCGACCCGGAAGGCAACCGGATCCAGCAGAAAGGGTCGTTGACCATCCTGAGAGAAGAATGATCGATCAGCATGCCCGGCCTTCAGGGGCCGGGTTATAACTCAATTTTCGGAAACCATTAACCGATTTGCAATGAAAAAGATACTTTTACTCATATCCTCCTTTGCTATAATCCAGTTGGCCGGCGCGCAGGATGAGGCGATCTTTTCCCACTATACCATTACGCCGGTGCTGGTCAACCCCAGCGCAACAGGGTTTAACGACCAGTACCAGTTCCAGCTCAATGCCCGCGCCCAGTGGTCGGGTTTTGTGGATGCTCCGAAGACCTATTCCGCGCAGTACAACGGCCCCCTCGGCGATAATTTCGGCCTGGGAGTAGGGGTGCTGAGCGAATCGGCCGCCCAGATGAACCGCCTGAGGGCCCACCTGAATTATGCTTTCCGCTTCAGCGTTAGCGAATCCGTGAAACTTTCGGCCGGCTTTTCCGCCGATTATCAACAGGTGCGGCTGGATAATAATGTGGCGGCAGGTACTTTCTTCCAGGAAGGAGACCAGGTCATCCAGGATCTTATGGACGGCCGCGGTGTCTTTGACGCCGCCGTTGGGGTATTCAGCTCGTTCAATGAAAATACCAAAGTTGGGCTTACCTTCACCAACCTGGTGCGTTCTCACATTTCCAACGTCGGCGCTCAGGGCAACAACGAGTCGGTGCTGAGCTATTACATGTTCTTCGCCAGCCACAAGCTGAAAGTAGAAGACCTCGATTTTTTCCTGGAACCTTCCATCCTTGTCCGCAATGTGCGCGATGTGCCTTCCCAGCTGGATATCAACCTGAGGGCCAGCTTTCTGGACGAATCGCTCAGCGCGGGCCTTTCCTATCGGTCTCTTGGCTCCCTGGGCATCCTGCTGGGTACCAAATTGTCTACTTTCGAGGTCTACTATTCCTATGATGTTTTTTTCCAGAACTTCCAGAAGTACAATGATGGCTCTCATGAGGTGACGGTGGCGCTGAGCTTCAACCGCAATAAAGAGCAAGGGCCTGCCGGCAAACGCTATTGAAATCCGGCCCGGAAATAATAGATGTCCTTTAACAATTGGTTTTTGGGATGGCCTCTCTCCGCTTCGGAGGGGGGCTTTTTTTTGCGGCTCTGTCAAAGATATACTTCCCCACTTTGGCACGGTATTTGGCTAAGACAAAAGAGAGAAAACAAAACTATACAACAGATATTTGATGTAGTTACTTTTTTGGCCTAGAAGCCTCCGGCAATAGGAGGCGCCCTCTCCCGCAGGAAACCGGGAGAGGGCCTAGGTTTTAATTTCAGGTGAGCGCTCTGTTATGAGCCTCGTTTTTCATCGCCACTTTTTATAACATCTTTTATTCAATTCCTGTAACAATCTTATGGAAGCATCGTAATAACTGATAGATTTTGCGCAGGCCGCAAAAGTGACAAAACGAGGCTTCCGATGAAAGAAGCTCTATGAACAATAAGTTGGCTTACAACCAAGAATAAGGCGATTGGATTGTATGTGATTCACAAGAACCGTTTTCAAGTTTATACTTAAATCGGTTTTTGGGATGGCCTCTCTCCTAGCAGACAGGAGGGGGGCTTTTTTATTTTTTAGCGTGAGGTTTGACCTGATTAGCCTGTTTTTCAGCAATTTAAGCCGGGCTGAGGTTGGGGTTGAGGTTGAGGGATGGCGGCGCTCTTAACCTCAACCTCAGCCTTAACCTCAAACCTCACGTTTTTTACCTATCCTACGAAATATGGGGGTAGGGCCCTGTTCAAATTATAGTGAATCTCCTCACAAATTGAGGTTCTGAATCCTGGCGGAGAAGCAGGAATATAGATTCCTGCGCTGCCATAACTCAGAAAGTGGGAGGAAACACTATAATAGCCGTTCTGTCAAAAGTAAATTTTTGATTTTTGATTTGCCCACCGCTGTACAGCTAATGCCAGGCTGCCCCGCACTGGCCACCCTTTCCCCGCGCATCCCAAACCCCAAACCCCAAACCCTCCCACTAGCCATAAAGCCTTTTAATCCCATTGCCAGGCGTCGCCGAAGCTGCCGAAGCGGAAAGTGATAACGCCGGTAGGGCTGCTGAAGTCGCTGTCGTCGAGGGTTGGAAGTTTGCTGATGCCATTCACCCAGCGGTAGCCGGCGGAGAAACCCAGCTTGAACCAATCCATCAGGTTGAGTTCAACCCCTACTTCAGGAGTGAGGACGAAAATGCGGTCCCGGGGTTTGTCAAAGCGGTCATTGAGCAGTTGAGCTTTGCCCCAGCCGACCTTAAGGCTGCTGTAAAAGTGCCCCATCTTGTATTGCCTGGGCGTATAACCGAACCACAGGCCGCCATGCTTGAACCGGATATTGTAGTTGATATCCTGAAACTCGCCGCCGACATCTTCAGTCAGGGTGATCTCGGGATAGTCCGTCCCCATACCGTAACCCCCGATGAAGAGGTCGTCGAGGATGAGGGCGCCGCCGCCGCCGACATCGGCGCCAACTTCGCCGTTGATGGCGCTGATCTCAACCATGGGCCCGCCGAAGCCGCCGAAAGAAGTGAAGTCGTCGAACAGGGTCTCGTGCTGGGCTGCCAGGGCAGTGGCCAGCAACCCGGATACAAAGAAGAATAATACCTTTTTCATGGATCGTATTTTTTCGGTTTTTCAGAGGAATAGCTACTACCTGCCCACCGGAGCAGGATGCTGTAAACTTTCCCCATTGAGAAGATGTATTACAAAAGGCAATACCCCTACGGATAGGTTCTTTCGCCTGGCCTTTGTGCAGGCGGTCACAGAAAAAGCCCGGGGTGTGTCCGATATTTGCAACAAACGAAAGCCTGAACAATATGGATTTTAAGACAGCAGTTATCGAAAAAAGCTTCGAAAAACCGGTGGTGGTGGATTTCTGGGCGCCCTGGTGCGCCCCCTGCCGCATCCTGGGCCCGGTCATTGAAAAACTGGCGGCAGAGCAGTCCGGCAAATGGGAACTGGTGAAGCTGAATACAGAAGAGGATTACGATGTGTCCGAGCAATACAATATCCGCAGCATCCCCAATGTAAAAATGTTCCACAAGGGGGAAGTCATTGCCGAATTTATGGGCGCCCTGCCCCGTACCGCCATCGAGCGCTGGCTGGAGGAGCACCTGCCGGATAGCCGCAGGGAAGGCCTTGCCCTCATCCTGAGCCGCCTCAATGGCGAAGGCGGGGCGCCGGAGCTGGAGGCTTTTGTCGCTCAAAACCCCGACATAGCCGAAGCCCGGCTTGCCCTGGCCCGCCTGATTGTTTACAACGACCCGGAACGCGCCGCCGCCCTGGTGCAGCCCATAAGGCTGGGCGATAAGCTGGCGGAGTACGCTGAAGACCTGCGCATCCTGGCCGAACTCATGTCTGTAGAACCCGATGATTCGCCGGCCGGCCGGCTGATCGGCGGCGCCCGCCAGGCCCTGCGCCGGAAAGACAATGAAACTGCCATCAAAAATATCATCGAAGCGGCCACCGTTGACAAGAGCTACGCCGATGACCTGCCGCGCCGCGCCGCCATTGCCCTGTTCCGCCTATGGGGCCCACAGGACGCGCTGACGAAGAATTATCGCTGGAGGTTTGATATGGCGTTGTATTAAGAGCGCGTTGCGAAATCTCACCTTTGGACGACGAGCTTTTTCGCAATAAGGCCTCCTTCCCCCCGCAGGCGCACCACATATACCCCATTAGCCAGGCCTTCGACACTGGCCGGCAGGGAACCCTGCCCCTGCACCTTCCACGTCAGCCCCGGGAGCCGGCGGCCATTGAGGCCGAAAATGTCCAGTTGGCCCATTCCGGCCCCCGGCAGTTGGTACCGGAGGAGTACCGTTCCACCCTGGCTCAGATTGGGCAGAAGTTCCAGGCTGCCTGACGGCAGGCCGTTTTCCCAGGTGGCATTGATCAGGCTGCAGCTCGTACCTTCTCCTTCGGTTGCCCGGCAAAATTGCCCGACTGCCAGGTGGGTATAGGTTTCCGTCATGCCCATTGGCCATTCGATCAGCAGGGAATCGATGGCCGCAGCGTCGCCCAGGCCAAAGTGAGCCCGCAGGCTGTTGTGCCCGTTGAAGCTGTTCTGGGCATTGATCTCCCGCTGTTGCCACATTGCCCGGCCGTTGATGGTGGCCTTCAGGCGCACCCGGGCCCCTATGGCGCTGGTATTGGATGCCGTGCCCCGCAGCTCCAGGTTGAAGAACTGGTTGCCGTTGCCTTCGTTGTGGAAAAGGCCTGCGGTTGTGGCAGACTGTGAGGAGACGAACAGGTCGACGAAGCCATCGTTGTCGTAATCGCCGGCAGTGGCGCCCCGCGTGGCGCCGGTTTGGGTGAAAACCTTTTCTTCCTCGCTGAAGGCGCCGTCGCCGTTGTTGTGGTAAAAGCGGGCCTTGCCGCCGTCGAAGGCAACGTAGCAATCCAGAAAGCCGTCATTATCAAAATCGGCCCACAGGTTGGTCAGCCCCAGCCCCGCCTGCCCGGCAATGGGGCCGGCGTCTTCCGCCGTCATCCGGACATATTGGCCGCCGTCGTTGCGATAGAGGTCGTTCTGCCTGGAACTCAGGTAGTTGGTGACGTAGCCGTCGAGGTCGCCGTCATTGTCATAGTCGATCCAGTTCCAGTTCTGGCCGTCGCGCAGGTCTTCGGCCAGTGGGCCCGTTGTCAACCTTTCCAGAGAGGGGGTTCCGGTTTCGGTATATTGATTGATGTAAATGTGGTCCCGGGACAGAAAGCTCACCTCTCCGCTGCCGACGAACAGGTCGAGGTCGCCGTCCAGGTCATAGTCCCACCAGCTTCCAACGGTGAAGGCGGCCAACTCATCGTCCGTTTCGGTATTTTCGGCCACCTCCGAGAAGGCGCCATTACCGTTATTGGCCAGTAGCAGGCTGGTACGGGAGGCGCCGAGAAAACCGCGGGGATGAGTGAGGTACACATCCAGCCAGCCGTCTTCGTTGTAATCGCCGAGGCAGGCGCTCCAGAAGCGCATGTTGGCGGGAGCGTTCTCCAGCAGGGGCGCCTCGGTAAAGGCCCCGTTGTCGTTGCGGAAATACCGGGAGGGCGAGGCGGCGATGATGACGTCGGGGTCGCCGTCGTTGTCGATATCGCCCCAGCTGTTACCCTGGCCGAGGCCCTGGGCAGCGGGCCCGAAATCCACTCTGGTGAAGGAGCCATCCTGGTTGTTGTGATAAAGATAGTTGGAATTGACAAAGCAATCCAGCCAGCCATCGCCATCGTAGTCGATCCAGCTGGCGCCGGTGTAGATATTGCCGGTGTTGACGCCATGCCTCGCCAGGGCATTGGCCGAATCCGTCACCCTGGTAAATTCCTGGGCCTGGCTGTTCACACTTATGGTGAAAAAGAGAGCAAGGGAAAATAGGGTACTGTTTTTCATAGCTCAATAATTTTTAAGGCAAATTGCCATGAATTGCCGTGGGAAGAGGCAAATCCTATAATTATTGACGGAAAACAGGGAGGCGTTTACCCGGGGCGGTTGCTTTTCCTTAATGCCTCGCCGCCAGGTTTTCCTGTCCAACCGCTCAACCAGGCATCCCAACCAATAAAAAGAAGGCCCGGAATACTAGCGCATAAGGCAAGCGAAGCGAAAAAAACTTATTTTAGAGTTTATGATCAAAACCGGCTTGTCCAGGCATATTATCTTTTGCTTATGGAGCGTACTGCTGTGGCTGCTTAGCGTTCCGGCCATGGGGCAGCCCAACTTCAGCAATCCTATTGTGCTTAACGAGAACAATGGCCTGCCGAGCGGCTATGTTTCCTCGGCGGTACGGGATGAGCAGGGTTTCATCTGGGTGGGTACTGACAACGGGCTGGCCCGGTTTGACGGCTCGGAAGTAAAAGTGTTCCGGAAGGCGGCGGGTGATCCCGGCTCTCTGGGCAACAATGCGGTAACGAACCTGATGCTGGACAGTGAAGGCCAGCTATGGGTAGGTACGGAAGGCGGCATCAGCCTTATGGACAGGCGGAGCGGGAGCTTTCGCAACATCGACGGCCTTTCTGTCCGGGGCCTTCCTCCCGGCCGCGTCAATGATTTTTTTGAGGACAGCCACGGCTACATCTGGCTGGCATCCGGCGTCGGCGGCATCGTTCGCTACAGCCATTGCATCGATCAGTTTGAGGCCTTCCCTGTCCGCAGCAGAGGCAATTTCAAAACGGATACCGCCCGCCTCAATGCCGTGCTGGATATAGAGCCGGGGTTGGAGGGAGATTCTGTACTGTGGCTGGCCACCCTGGGGGGGCTGGTGCGTTTCAATACGCAGACGAGGCGCCAGCAGGCCTACGTTTTTTCCACCCCGAACCGGGAATGGGAGCACGGTTTCAACTCCATGAGGAAGGTATGCGTACATCCCAACGGGAAGATTTACATCGGAGGGTGGGGGGGCGCCGGCGAATTCGACCCGTCCACCGGCCGGTTCCGGCACCTTGATTTTCCCGGCGCCGATGGCCATCGCACCATCGCCCGGCGGGCAGTGATCTCCCTGCTGCCGGTGGGGCCTTCCGAGTTGTGGATTACCTATAACCGGGGGCTGGCAGTATTCAACCTGGAAACCTTCCGGTTGCAGAAGGCCTATTACAACCAGAGTGAAGGAGGCATAGCTTATGGCGTCAGCCATATCGATGAGCAGGGGCGCATGTGGGGCGTTACCGAATCGGGCTTTTACCTGTTCAACCCGCTGCGCAATCAGGCCAGCTTTCGGGAATTCCCCGTCCCGGATGACGAGTTCTATTACATCACCAACAGCGTGGCGGCAAGCGAAGACGGGAGGTTCCTCTATCTGGCCGTCATCCAGGGAGAAGGCCTGTACATACTCGACCGGCATACCGGAAGCTGGAGTATCGTACGGGCGCCCCGGCAATTTTATGACAACCTGGGCGGTTTTCCTGCACAGAAAATCCTCCGTCTCAGGAATGGCAAAGTACTGCTGGTGAGCGCCAGCAATCTTTTTTATTTTTTGGAAAAAGAGAGGCGCCTGGAATACATTCCTCTTCCTTTTCCCGAAAAGGCGCCCTTCTTTCGTTCCGTGGCGGAAGGAGCGGATGGGGAAGTATGGGTGGGCAGCCGCCGCAGCGGCCTGTTTCAGGTCGATCTCGCCAGGATGGCGGTCCGTCATTATGAGCAGGAGCTGCAGGAAGGCGACGCCAACCGAAGTACCTGGATCGAACACCTCCTGAGGGATGGCCGGGGTAACGTCTGGATCAGGACGGCCTCCGGCTTCAGCGTTCATATCAATGGCCGGGATACCATCGTCAACTTCCCGGCCACCGGTACGGAAGAACAGCGGGCGCGAAGCTTTTTTGAGGTATGGGGCTTTGCTGAAGACCGGCAGGGGCGGGTCTGGATCGCCGGAGGGGCGGAAGGCCTGGGCGTGGCCAGTATCGATGCTCCCGGGCAGGGAATCGTCCGGAAATATACGGCAGAGGAAGGGCTGAAATGCGAGAATGCCCGGAATGTGACAGCTGACCTTAGCGGGATGTTATGGATCAAGGGAGAGCGCGGCCTGATCCGGTTCAATCCCGGCACGCTGGAGAATGATCTGTTTGGCGAGGGATACGGGATACCGGTTAAGAACACCAATTCTTTTTCGCTGCTGGCCAGCGGCGAACTCACCATTGGCGCAAGAAAGGGAATTTATTTTTTCCACCCCGACAGCCTGCGCGCCAACCCGGAGCGCCCCATTCCCTACCTGACCTCCTTCAGGGTGTTCGATGAAGAAATACCCCTGCCCGCGGAGGGAGAGCTGCGCCTGAGCTACCGGCAGAATTTTTTCTCCTTCGAGTTCTCTGCCATCAGTTACAACCTTCCTGAGCAAAATACTTTTGCCTATCAGTTGGAGGGAGTGGATGAAGACTGGGTGTATGCAGGCAAACGCCGGTTCGCTTCCTATACGAATATTCCCGGCGGCAGCTACCGCTTCCGCCTGAAAGCCTCCAATAATGAGGGTGTGTGGATGGAAGAGCCCTTCACCCTCGATATCATCATCACCACCCCCTGGTGGAAAGCATGGTGGTTCTGGCTGTCCCTCGGCCTGTTCCTGCTGCTGGATTCCATCCTCTTCGTGCGCTGGCGCATCGCTCAGGTACGCAAAAAAGAGGCCATGAAGGCCGATTTCGACCGGAAACTGGCCAATGTGGAACTCAATGCCCTGCGCGCCCAGATGAACCCCCACTTCATCTTCAACTGCCTCAATTCTATCGACTATTATATCCTGAAGAACGATACCGAAAAGGCCTCCGATTACCTCAACCGTTTCTCCCGCCTCATCCGGCTTATCCTGCAAAATTCCCGCTCGGAATATGTCAACCTCAAAGATGAACTGGAGTCATTAAGGTTATATATTGAGATGGAAAGCCTGCGGTTTGAGCAGCAATTTGACTACGCCGTCAAAATCGGACGGGGCCTCAATATGGAAGAGATAGAAATACCGCCCATGCTCCTGCAACCTTATGTGGAGAATGCCATCTGGCATGGCCTGGTGCACAAACAGGGCAAGGGGCGCCTCGACCTGTCCATCACCCGGGAGAACGGAAGCCTGCATTGCGTGATCGAAGATAACGGCATCGGCAGGGAGGAGTCCCGGCGGCTGAAATCGAAAACCGCAACCCGCCGGAAATCCATGGGCATGGCCATTACCCAGGACCGGATCGGCATGATCAACAAACTTTATAATGCCCACGCTTCAGTTGAAGTCACTGACCTGAAGGGCGATGACGGCCAGCCGAAAGGAACCAGAGTGGAGTTGCGGATACCTTTCTAATGTGTAAATGTGTGAATGTGTAAACGATGCTTTAGAAAAGAAAAAACCCAACGCTATGATAAAAGCCATAATAATTGATGACGAGCGGCACAGTGTGGAAACGCTGAAACTCAAGCTGGAAAAGCATTGCCCGGATGTGGAAGTGGCCGCCTCCTTCACAGACCCCCTGGAAGGCCTGGCCCGTTTGCGGGAAAACCCGCCGGATTTGTTGTTCCTGGACATTGAGATGCCGCGGCTCAACGGCTTTGAGTTGCTGGAGCAACTGGGAAAGGTGTCTTTCGACGTAGTCTTTACCACTGCTTATGACGAGTTCGGCATTCGCGCCATCAAGTTCAGCGCTTTGGACTATCTGCTCAAACCGGTGCAGGTGGAAGAGCTGAAGGCTGCCATAGAGCGGCATTCCCGCAGATCGACGCACAACCTGTCGAGCTCGCAACTGGAGGTACTCTTCAGCAATATCAAGGAAGAGCAGCGGGGGCGGCCCGGGAAAATAGCCCTGGCGACCAAGGAGAGCATCGAGTTCGTTTTTCCGGATGATATTGTTGCCTGTTCTTCCGACAGCAACTACACGATGATCTACCTGAGCGATGGCAGAAAGAAGCTGATATCCAAGACGCTGAAAGAATTCGAGGAGTTGCTGGGGGAATTCAGCTTTTTCCGCTCCCACCACTCCCACCTGGTCAACCTTAACCACGTGCGGGAATTCGTCAGGGCCGACGGCGGCTATCTGGTCATGGACAACAAGATGACCCTGCCCGTATCGCGCAGCCGCCGCGAAGAACTATTGAGGCAGTTTTAGCGGCCGGCCAGGCTTTTGGTTTGTTATTCTGATCTTATTCCGTTATGGCGCAGGCTGAAAAGATAATTCTTCAAAAAGGCAGTGGCCCTCCGGGCTGGCCGCTGTCATTTGTAGAAATTGATGCTTTATGCGTATCACCAACAAGTTTGCCGCCTGGTTTTATCTGTCCTCGATCATTCTGGCCACTCTGGTGGCCACCCTTCAGGTATTTTTTGACATCAGAGGGCTGATCATGGATCCGCCGGATGTGATCGTTTATGTAACTTCTCCGGAACTTCAGGTACTGGCCAAAAAAGAATGGAAGGAATACGAAAACCTTTATGGAGACAACGGCCGCCTGGCAGTCAGGATGATCCCGGAAGGAGATCTCCGAGGTGAAGAGCTGAAGGATAAAACGGCGATGGCCCTGGTCAATCAATCGCCCGACACCCCCCTGGTCGCTGATCTTGAATCCAGTGGAGCGAGGGTAGACGCTTTCCGGTTCTTGGCTGACGAGCAGCAGGCCCCCGTCAGCGTATTTCTGCTGGAGCCGGAAAAACAGGCGGGGAAAGCGCGTGATTTCTCCGATTTCCTGAAAAGCGTCATGGCTAAGGAAGTCGCATCCGAACACATTAACCGGCGTAAAGGGCGGCCATCGTAGCCTTTTGTGACGGGCCGCCTAAAGGAAGCCCGTAACTCGTAACAAATGTGAAATGGAGGCTGGCCGGGTTTGACCAAAATCAACCGGCAGGGGTGACAAAAGTCATCTGCAGGTTAAGCCGGCCGCCCTAATTTTAACGCATCACCGGAGAAATTCTCAACAGAGAGAAGCGCCGGAGCAGGAAAAAGAACTTAGTTTCATGCTTTACTTATAAAAGGCTATGCCTTATATCTGAAAAATTTAGTGTTATCGGTTTTTAGATGAGCCCTTCTCGACGGAGGGCTTTTTTTTCGGATGTGTAAAAGTGCGAGTGGGCTACCCTTCTAAGGTTGGACAACAGTGTTTTGTTTTTACGAGAAACGGGAATATAAATTCCCGTGCTTTACCTCCTTTATAAAAGTGCAGGAATCTATATTCCTGCTTCTCTGTCCAACCTTAGATGGATAGCCTGCAAGGGGGGTAAAAGTGTAAACGTTCCGGCCTCCTCAGGAGGACAACACCTTCACACCTTCACACCTTTCTCCCTCCCCTACGCATGCATGTTCTCCAGCCTGTCCCGGTCGATGATGTGGATGGCGCCTTCGACGATCTCGATGTAGCCGTCTTCCTTGAATTCGGTGAGCATGCGGAT
>CAZAXA010000069.1:0-9194 GCA_964488965.1 uncultured Phaeodactylibacter sp.
CGATGTCCATATTGGCGATCACCAGGCGCATCTGGCCCATGATGATGTCGTGGGACAGAGAGCGGATCGAATCCTTGTGCATGCCCAGCAGGCGCTCGGCGGCGGCCTTCATCAGGGCAGGTTCATTGCTGATGGCCACGGTGAACTGCGCCGGCACCGACACCCGGATGTTCTGCTTGGAAAGGGCGTCCTGCAGGTTGACGTCGATGGACATAGGCTGCAGGTCGAGGTACTGGTAATCCTGGATCACCGGCCAGATGAAAGCCGCGCCCCCGTGGATGCACTTGGCGCTGCCCTGCCCCGTCCGGCCGTAGATCACCAGAATCTTGTCGGAAGGGCAACGGCGATAGCGCGAAATGAAGAACCACAACAGCAGCAGGAAAAGGGCGATGACGACGACGACCGGCAAGGCGATGGACATGCCGCTGCCCATGAGGCCCCCGTCATCGAACTGGGCAAACAAAGGCACAGACAGGAACAGGATAAACCCTGAGAGAAACAGCCTGATCCCAGGCGAAATGAATTTGCGAAGTATCATCGGATAGTTTTTTGTTGAGTGCTAAAAGCAATTACTCCAGGGGAACCTCTCATTCCTCCATAGGCGCTACTATCACGTAATCCTCTTTTGCTTCCACGACCAGCACCTTTTCATGGGTACCCAAAGTCCGGGCGTTCTCTGATTTGGCGGCCATTTCCCGGTTGACGTTATCGATCTGCACGATGACCCGCCCTTTGCCACCTGGCGGGATGGGCACATAAACGCTGCCGACTTTGCCCTCGGCCTGCCAGAGGCGCCAGTTGCCCTCTTCCTGGTTTTTCAGCAACCAGCGGAAGAACCAGGTGAGCAGCAGCACTGCCACAACGCCGGCAATCAGCGCGGAGGTGATGACTAAAGCCCACGACCAGGAAGTGTTCAGAAAAATGGCGCGGGCGGTGAAAGCCCCGACGGAGATAAAGGTGAGCAGCGTCTTTAAAATACCCAGGGAAGCGCCGCTCGCATCGGCATCGGCGTGAGCGTCCATATCGCCGCCGGCATCGACATCCACGTCGCCGCCCATATCCATACCCGCAAAGATAGAGATCAGCAGCAGGAGGATCAGCAGCCCGCCGGCTATGGTTCCCGCCCAGAAGAGGAGGTTGAGTATGTCCTGCATGATTTGGAAGGGTCGTTAACTTTTATCAAGTTCTCAATTTTATCCGGTTTTTCCAAAATTGTTTTACAGAGAAAAACGCCCGGCCGGTGGAAGAAGGTAAAAGATCGATTGATCTAAACTTTCGGCGCCGGTTAAACAGCGCCTGAGAAAACCGTGTCCCTTCCTCACCCTTCCTGACAGCCACTTATCTTCCATATCCTGCCCGCTACCCGCTCAAAGGCGCCGCCTGCCGCTTCCTCATGGGATGACAGCGCTACAGGCCATAATTTTGAACCATTCATTAAAACGCCCCTATTCTTTAACCCTTTTCAAACTGTTCACATCATGAAAAAATATGTCATTCTGGCCGCCCTGCTTTGCATGTCCTGCTGGTGTGCTTCCGCTCAGGGCCCGGCCCTGGCCGAATACGACCCACAGAGCCATACCCTCAGCCTGAAAGCCCGAAATGCCAGGCTGGAGAGCCTGGCCGAAGCCTTATCCGCCCACGGAGTTCAACTTTATTTCGATGGCCTTCCGCAGGGTTTAACCTTTGATGCCGATCTCACCGATTCCCCGTTAGACGAAGCCCTCAGCCGGATCATTCCTGAAGATGTCGCTTATTTCTACCGGGTGAGCCCGGAAGCAGAAGCCGCTATGGCAAAGCAAGCGGTTTCGATCCCGGCAATGCGTCCGCAGCCTGTGCAAAAGAGCAGGCAGATTGCGGCAAGGGCGGCAGCCCGGCCAAGGATGGCGGAACCGGAAGCTATAATCAGCCGGCCGGAGGCGCCGCAGGGCCAGCCGGAGGCAGCCCGGATGGCGGAGGAACGCGGCAATGGTCCCCTTATGTCTACGAACCGGCAGGAGTTGGCCGCAGAAACACGCACAGCCCGGGCATCCAGCCCGCGCCCGGTAAGAAACCTGGCGCCAGGGAATAAAGACAAGCACCTGGTTGTCCTCTTCAGAGTGACGGAGAACGCCATCGAACCGGTGAGCGCTTCCCTGGAGCCGGGCGCCTGGCAAAGCTCCGGCGAAGCAGCCATACTTGGCGATTATGCTGTCATCGGACTGGAAGGGGACGAGGTGGTTTTGGCAGAAGGCATGCCCGATCCCCTGGAAGCCCGCTCGATCTTCGACCCGGCCAAGGGCAGCCACCACGGGGCATTCCGGCAGGAGGAGGCTTATATAGCCGTCAAAATGCCGGAGAAGTATGCCCAAAAAACCTCCGCCCGGAAGCTTAGCCTCCAACTGGAGCGCGTAGGCGATTTGGATAGAGCGGCCCTGATCCAGAAGGTCAAAGCAAGAAGGCAGAACGCAACGGCAAACAGCCGGCCCATGGAAGCACCCCGTGTAATAGAAAACCTGGACCTGTCCGGCATCACGATCCTCAACCAGGAATAAGCCCGTTAAACACCTGCCATCCCTTTATTCACGACAAAAATCAAAATAATGAAAACCTTAAAGATCAATTGCACCCTGATACTGAGCCTTTTCTTTCTGAACATATCCTTTGCCCAGACAAGGAAGGCGCTGCTGGAAAACGGCACGGCGGCCGGGAAGTTCGACATCGTCTTTATGGGCGATGGATTTACCGCTGCCCAGCAGGGGGAATTCAACACGCTGGTGGATAATTATTTTAAAAACATGTTTACCTACCAGAATGGCGATCTCGATAATGTCCTGGCGGAGTTGAAGCCGGCCTTTAATGTCTACCGGGTGAACATGAACTCCGACAATGCGGGCGTCACTCAATATACCTGCACCGCAGACGGAGGCTGCCGCCAAAGCTCTGTTTCCAGGAGCACTGCGTTCAATTTTCAATACTCCGGATGCTGGAATTGCTGCTGGATGCAAAAATCATCCGATACGGATACCAGGATCAACAACGCCCTGGCTGCCGCAGGGTTGGCGGGCGCCGACTATGTAGTGATGATCCTGAACGAAACGGGCTGGGGCGGCTGCTCCTATGGGCGCGTGCTGTCCATCACGAAGACGACTACGAATCAGGTGCTCTTCCACGAACTGGGCCATTCCGTAGGCGGGCTTGCCGACGAGTACGACCAGCCGGGCTGCTTTGGCGGCTCCGAACCGGCCACGCGAAATGTCAGCGTCAACCAAAAGCCCTCCAAATGGGATCTATTCGCACGGGGGAATACCACCACGGGCAACCCGCAGGAGTACAATGTCAGCGAAAAGGGAGAATTTCAGGGCGCCCAGTACAGCCAAACCTGTATTTTCCGCCCATCCATCAACAGTACCATGCGGGGAAACACCAATCTGGTCAACCCGCCGAGCTACGATGAGTTCTGGGCCAGAAACCGGGCCAGGAGCAGTTACGATTTCGATACCGTTTATGTGGGCGACTTCGGAGGCGACGGCTACTCCGACGTAGTCGTGCACTTTGGCGATTACCTGGCGGGCTATCTGGTCGGCACGCCTAATGGTTTTACCGGCAGCGGTACGGAAACGCGGGTGACCGATTCTTACTTTACTTCCAAACAGATCAACGGGCCGGGAGGAAGCTGGAATGTAAATGCGCTCGACCGCTTTGTGGTTGGCGATTTCAGCGGCGACGGCAAAGACGACCTGATCGCTTTCTTCCCCAACGGCGCCAACTCCCGCTTCGGGATGCTGGAAGCCGTCCAGGACAGCTTCAGGTGCGTCAGAATATACAACGACAATTTACCCTACTGGCAGATGCGGGACCAGGACCAGTATTTTCTGGCCGACTTTAACGGCGACGGCAAAAAAGATGTAATCGTCTTCAATACCGCCAGCTGGATGTTCGGCTACCTCGGCATGCTGGAATCCAACGGCAATTCCCTGACGGTCAGGAACAGATACGACCAGGACCTCCCCGGGCACCGGATGGGCCGGCAGGACAAAATTTTTGTCGCCGATATCGATGGAGACCGCAAGGAAGAAATCGTGCTCTTCCAGGCGGACAGCCGGACGACGCTCCTGTTTAAATCCAATGGCGCTTCCTTAACCCTTTCCGGGCAGTACATTGGAAACCTCCCGGGCTATGAAAGCAAAGCCGGCGACCAGTATTTCATCGCCGACTTCACCGGCGACGGCAAAGACGACCTGTACGTGTTCAACGGGAGCGACTGGGAATCCCCGTATCTGGCCATGCTGAAGTCCAATGGGTCCGGCTACGATTTCGTGCAGCGTTATGAAAAAACCCTTCCTTCCATGCGCCTGGGCGAATACCGGGAAGTAAACCGCGACGACTGGTCGGTCTATCTTCAGGACCCCGAACGAAAGATCGACCTGGCACTGGACCTTTCCCGCAGGGAAGTGAAATACCGTGCTACGGGCCAGGCCATCCGGGAGGCCTTGTTTACGATCACCGAGGCCTTTCCGTCCAGCCCGTCCGGGCCCATCCCGGCCGAAGGCGCCTTTGCCGGCCTTACAGAAATACCGGCAAACGGGAGAAATGCGAATATCGTCCAGTTTGGCCGGGACGGTAATGCAATAGGGCACTTCCGGCAGATGAGCGCCAACACCTGGCGTGAAGAGAAAGCCGGGGCGCCACACATCCAATACCGGGAGTGGAACCGCGACGACTGGACCATTTACCTGTTTGATGACGCCACGAGGACAAATGTCTGGATCGACCTGCATACCAAAAAGATCACACATAAAGGGCCCAACGACCCTGAGGAAGCGCTGCGCTATACGGTGTTGAACGCGTCGGCCCGCATGAATGGCCGGGTAACCAATGCCGTGACCTACGCCGATGCCTCCGGCAGGAATCTGGGCAGGTTTATAAAACTGAGTTCCGGCTCCTGGGCCGAAGAACTGATGCCGGCCTGGAATATGAACAGCAACGACCAGTACTACGTGGCCGACATCAATGGCGACGGCAAGGAAGACCTCTACGTTTACAATCCTACCGACTGGGCAACCGAATGGCTGGGCAGCGTCATCTCCAGTGGGCCGGGCCTTAATTTCACCAGCCCGGAAAGAGATAAAATAGGTGTCTGGGACTTTCAGGAGTCGGATAAACTGATCGTGGACAACCGGAAAACGGGCAGAGACAATTTGTTTATCCACCGGAGCGACTGGTTCGGCTATATATGGTCGGTGAACAGTGGCCTGAAGCTCAATTCAGTCTACAAAGATTACATCCATAACTTCAAACATCACGATAAGGGATGGTATTGATGGCAGGAATCTGTAAATTAAGCTGTTACCGCCTGTAAACATGGCCCTTTCGGATTTTCAGAATATTCAAACTGAAAAATCCGGGAGGGCTCATGCTCTTTCATTCATCCACAAACCGGGAATATGAAAACCACCAAAATTTTGTTGACATCCCTGCCTTATATACTTATATGCATCCTATCGGGGGGGTGTTCTCCCGCGAATAATCGCCACGCTACGGGTAAGGCTATGGCGGAAGAAAAGCAGGAAGAAAAAAGCAGGGGGTTGGCGGAGCCGGACGGCCAGCCCTTTCATTATGTCATTCAGTGCACCTTTACGGAAAAAAGCCTGGCGCTCGTATCGGGTGTAAAGGAAAAAGGCGAGGCCCCGCTGATAGTCGCCCCGGCCGGCGAGCTGTTCCTGGCAGTTTACCATGAAGGCGCCCTCATCCACTATTTCAGCTTTGCCGACCCCCTGGAAACGCACGCCATCGCCCCTCAGGAAGGAGGGCCGCAACAACAGTTGAAAGAAGGCTCCGGAGTACTCCTGTTCCCGGAATCCCTTGCCGGAAAATACAGATCGGCAGCCCTGGACATCGCCATCTACTCCGTAGAAGCTTATATGCCGGATTTTGCCGCGAACATACGTACCGCTCCGGCACTGGAAGGGGCTGTATCAGAGGGTAAACTGTCGAAAAAATATCCGCTTGACGCCGGGATGCTTCTGGCCTTTCTGGATGCTTTGCAATAATTTTTGATATTTGCCCTATATTCAGGTGTGAAACTGAAACCACACCAATACCGATGAAGAAGTATTCATTTGGCGCCTTTGGAATCGGTAATCTGGAAGGTGGAAAACTGAGAGCGGCAGCCCCTGCTCTTTAACAAAAGCCCCAGCGGCCCTCGAATTTTTTTACCAAAAAAATACCATGTACAAGAGCATCGCCCTGTCCACAGTATGTCTGATCATGATGAGTTCCAGTTTGACGGCCCAGGCCAGCCTGATTTTCCGTAACGGCCCAATCTATACTCTCGAAACGCCCGGTGAAAAAGTAGAAGCGCTGGCTGTCAGAGGAGAAAGGATCATGTTCACCGGGAGTTGGAACGAAGCCCAACTGCTTGTTGGCGGCCATACGCGGGTAATTGACCTGCAGGGCAGGGCATTACTGCCTGGCTTCACCGATTCGCATGTCCACCCCATCTCCGGCGGGCTTGCCCTTATGGGGTGCAACCTGGATGGCATTGAAGAGCCGGACAGCCTGCTTGCCTTTTTGAAAAACTACGCAGAGGCACATCCCGAAAAGGAATGGATACAAGGCCACAATTTCTGGCTGGCTTCCTTTCCCAACGGCAATCCCAGAAAGGAATGGCTGGACAGTATTATCCCCGGCCGGCCCGTTTATGTCACTTCCAGCGACGCCCACTCGGCCTGGGTAAACTCAAAAGCGCTTGAACTGGCGGGAATCACCGCAGCAACACCCGACCCGCCCAATGGGCTGATCGAACGGGACGAAAACACGAACGAACCTACCGGCGCCCTGCGGGAAGAAGCCATGGCGCTGGTTGAAAAACTGATCCCGGCCTATAGTCCGGAAGAGTTGGCCGCCGGCCTTCGCAAAGGACTGGAGGTGGCCAATTCGCACGGCATCACCAATTTCGTAGAGGCCTCGGCAAGGGAAAATTACATCGAGGCCTATATCGAGCTGGCAAAAAAACAAGAGCTGACTGCCCACGTCAATATTTCCATTTACGGAGATATTTCGAAGGGGGCGGAAGGCGTCAAACAGGTGCTGGCGTTGAACGAAAAGTACAGAGAGAGGATACCCCCTACTCCAGGCGAAATGCCAGGCCTGGCATTCAACCAGGTGAAACTGTTCATGGACGGCGTGGTAGAAGGCAAGACTGCCGCTATGCTCGACAACTATCACGATGATAACCACCGTGGTTTCCCCAATGCCGGGCAGGACACTGCCGCCGCAGTCATTGCCGCTCTTGACAAAGCCGGCCTGCAAATCCATGTGCACGCCATCGGCGACCGGGCCATCCGCATGACGCTGGACGCCTTCGGGCAGGCCCGGAAACAGAACGGCGCACGGGACAGCCGCCACCACATCGCCCACCTCCACGTCATCCATCCCGATGATATCCCCCGTTTCGGCGCGCTGGATGTGATCGCCAATTTTCAGGCGTTGTGGGCCACCCTGGAAGATTCCTATATGACGGAGCTGAACTATCCGTTCTTAGGGGAAGAACGGGTGGAATGGCAGTATCCTATCGGTTCGGTGGCCCGTAGCGGAGGCCGCCTGGCCTTTGGCAGCGATTGGGACGTCAGTACGATGGACCCCTTCGACGCCATGCAGGTGGCCGTCACCCGCCGGGGCCCCGATAGCGCCGTGCGCGAACCCTGGACGCCACAGCACCTCGTGGATGTCCAAACCGTAGTGGAAGGCTACACCAAAGGCGGAGCGCACCTTACATTCCGGGAAAACGAATGCGGAACACTGTCCATCGGCAAACTGGCCGACCTGATCATATTGGACAGGGACATTTTCCATTGCCCGAAATTCGAACTGTATCAGACAAAGGTGCTGATGACTATGTTCAGAGGCAAGGTGGTGTACGGTGGATTCTGAACGGCCTGCGCCCGCACTTGGCCGGGTTGTACAAAAAGGCCTTTGAGGGTATAGTACGTTGATATATTAACGTGAGGTTTGAGCATAAAGTGTTGGATTATAGATTGTTATCTGGATTTTTGGCCGGAGTTGTGTACGATGTACGCTGGACGGTGGACGAATGGGCTGGCGTTGTACCCGGCACGCCCCTTACACCGCACACCGCACCCCTTTCCAGCCAAGCAGCCGGATATCAGGCTAAAAACTGAGCCCCTGGGTTCAAACCTCACGTTATATTAAGGCCTGTTATGATTTCCGTACCGGGCTTCTATGAATCATAAAAGATCATAACCATCATAAATGATTAGCGTACTATCACTTTTTCACCCCTCCCCGTCCGGAGTGGGGCTCACCGCTGTCCAGCCACCATCCACGAGCAGGCTCTGGCCGGTGATCTGCCCGGAGTTTTCGGATAACAGGAAAAGGGCGGCATTGGCAATATCTACGGGTGTTGAGGTTACCCCTGTGGGAATGACCCGATCCCATCCGGCCTTGTAATCCGGTTCTGACCGAAGGGTTCGCTCCGTCAGGGTGGCGCCGGGAGCGATGGCATTAACGGTGATGCCGTGGGGCGCCAGTTCCACGCCCAGGCTTTTGGCCAGCATCTCCAGGGCAGCTTTGGTCATGCCATAGGCAGCCAGGTTGGGATGCGCCTGGTGGCCGGTAACAGAGGAGAGGAAAAGGATACGCCCGCCGCTCCCCTGATGTACCATCTGCCGGGCGGCAGCCTGCGCCAGAAAGAAAGAGCCTTGCAGGTTGACCGTGACCAACTGCTGAAAAAATTCCGGCCTATAATCCAGAAAACGGCCGAAGGTAGTGATACCGGCATTGGCGATGGCAAAATCCAGGCGGCCAAATTCCCGTACTGCTGTTTTGACCATTCGGCCGATCACATCGAGGCTGCTGGCATCGCCGCTCAGGGGCTGGCAGGCGCCGCCCTGCTGCCGGATTTTTTCGGCCGCTTTTCCCGCAAGTTCCTCATCAATATCATTCAGGAGGACAGCAGCGCCGGCCAGGGCCAACTGCCGGGCGATCTCGAAGCCGATGCCCATACCAGCGCCGGTTATAACAGCTGCTTTATTGGGGAAGGAGTAGGTTGTCATTATACACTAATGGCTATACATCGTCGGGATCAATGCCCATTTGACGTAGTTTCTCCGCCAGTTGCCAGGCGCGGCGTTCTGCGTTATCGGCTCTCTGCTTCTCTTCTTCGGCTCTCTGCTTCTCTTCTTCGGCTCTCTGCT
>CAZAXA010000069.1:9294-18019 GCA_964488965.1 uncultured Phaeodactylibacter sp.
TCTCTTCTTCGGCTCTCTGCTTCTCTTCTTCGGCTCTCTGCTTCTCTTCTTCAGCTCTCTGCTTCTCTTCTTCGGCTCTCTGCTTCTCTTCTTCGGCTCTCTGCTTCTCTTCTTCAGCCTTTTGTCTCTCTTTCAGGGCTTCCGCATGAGCTTTCTGTGTTTTTTTCATCTCTTCATAAAGCAGTTCACGTTGCTTATTCAGCTTCAGGACGGCCTCCCGGTTGAACTCCAATAATTCCAGATAAGAAAGGAAGCGCTCGCCATCCGGCCGGTATAAAGCCAGGTTTTCCACTGTCCATTCAAAGCGAATGCCGAGCAGCGGGCTGATCCACTGACGGATTTCAGGTATGGCGACAAGTTGCGCTCCTTCGCGGAGGTAACCCTCCAACCTGTTTTTATCCGGGTCATAGATATAA
Source organism: uncultured Phaeodactylibacter sp. (assembly GCA_964488965.1). Classification (GTDB taxonomy): domain Bacteria; phylum Bacteroidota; class Bacteroidia; order Chitinophagales; family Saprospiraceae; genus JACJXW01. The sequence goes on from CAZAXA010000069.1 coordinate 9,711, forward strand.
TATTCTTCAACCCCGTACCGCTGATAGAATTCAAATTTTCTGGTCATCTCTCCGGCGCGGTTGCCCGGAGAAAGAATCTCGAATACCACCTGGGGCGGGATATTGTCTTCCAGCCATTGCATATACGAGCCGCGATGGCCTTTATGCCGGCCGATGACTGCCAGCACATCGGGCGCCTGCCGGATATCCGGCCGGCCTTCTACCGGATACCAGAACAGGTCGCCGGCCACAAATACATCATACCTGTCGGTAAAGCAGGCCTCCAGGCCCAGTTTGATCAGCACGATCCATTCGAATTGGAGGGTGTTCTCAGCCATGGGTTCTCCATCGGTTTCAGGGTAGATCAGATACAGTTTATCTTTTGGCACACTTTGCATATACTGTCTCGTAGGTTTCTTCCAAAGATAAGGAATTCTGATGATAGATGCAGCCAACACTACAAAACCACGAACCGCTCCGCATACACCAGCCGCCCTTCCGACCGCAGCACCAGCCAGTACACGCCCTCGGGCAGTTCCCGGGCATCTACAGGTATCCGTTCGGCCAATATATTACCCAGTTGCCGCTGCATCCGGCCCCGCCCCAGAGCGTCCAGGACATACATCTCCAGCGGGGCCGGGACCGCCAGCCGTACGTCCAGCCACAGCTCGCCCGAGCTGGGATTTGGAAACAGATTGGCGCTGCGGATCAGCCCGGCCTCGTAGGCGGAGGTGACGCTGACGCTGGCCGTAGCCTGGCAGCCGCCCTGGTCCGTAACAGTCAGGCTGTAAGAGCCCTGAGTGACTGTGATCGAAGCGGTGGTGTCGCCGTTGCTCCAGAGGAAACCGTAGCCCGGTACACCGCCGCTGACGATAGCCGTAGCCATGCCATCCTGCAGCGGGCCCGGCGGAACGAGGTCGATGGAGATCATGATTTTATCCGGCCCCGGAAGGAGGAGATCGTATTCCCGGACACAATTGTTGGAATCGCGCAGCACGATGGTGTAGAATCCTGCCGCCAGCTCGTCCATAAAGTTGGTGTCGGGCAGGGCCAGGAGCATGCCTTCGTAATACCATTCGAGAGAATAAGGCGCATCACCTCCGCTGATCATGGCTGTTATGGCCCCGTCTTCCGCTCCGAAACAGGAAATGGAGTCTGCTTCTGCTGATAATTCCAGTACGCTTTCGGGTTCGCTCACTTCAAAGCCCCCGAAAACGGCCTGGCAGCCGTCGGCGTCCGTAACGGTAAGGCTGTAGGTTCCGGGCGGCAGGTTGTCGATGTTCAGCGTGCCGGCGCCGTTATTCCAGCGGTAGGAAAGAGGCTGCGCCCCTCCCAGCACCACCAGGCTGACCGAGCCGGAGTTCTCCCCCTTACAGGCTACGTGCCGGACATCTGCCAGCGTATCGCGGATGGGGGCGTTGGCCGAAGGCACCGTCCCCATTATGGAAGCCGTGCAACCCCGGGCATCGGTGAGATATCCCAGGTAATGGCCGGCCGGCACGCCCAGCAGGTCTGCATCGATGCCGGCCGTATCCTGGCCCGCATTCAGCCAGATATAGGAATAAGGAGGCGTCCCGCCGGTAGTGGTGGTATAAATGCCGCCGTCGTTGTTTTCGAAACAATTGACCTCTTCGATGCTGTCCCGGCGGAAGAAAAGCGGGGCGGGTTGCGTGAGCGGCAACAAAACAGAAGTTACCGTACAGCCCGTGAACATGTCCGTCACCGTCACCCGGTAATTGCCGGGCGAGAGGTTGCAGATCGTTAAGCTATCCCCGGAGCTTTGCCGGATGTCGCCGTTGCTGAAATGGAAGCGGTAAGGAGCATAGCCGCCAGATATTACGGCGGTGGCACAGCCGTCGTTGGCGCCATTACAGCTCACATTATCCAGATAGAAAGTATCCAGCCGGAAAGGCGCCACGTCTTCATCCACCTTCACGGAAAAGGATTCGGCACTACAGCCGCTCGCATCAGTGACCGACAGCACATAATCGCCGGCCTCCGGTTCGATGAGGACGCTGTCGGTGGCGCCATTGCTCCACTGCAGATTGTACGGCGGCCGGCCGCCGGCCACTTCAGCAGCCATCCGGCGGACGGCGCCGCCCTGGCAGATATCGTCGGTTTCAATGTCAATGCCAACCGTCAGCAGCGGCGGTTGGGCAAGAGTAAATACGGTATCAATAGGGCAGGAGTTGGCGTCCTGTACCAGCAGGCGGTAGCTGCCCGCCGGGATGTTGAACAGGTCCTCCCCACTGTAATTCTGGCCCAGCCAGTTGTAGGCGTAGGGCGGGCTTCCCCCGCGTACCGTAACTTCGATAAAGCCCGTGGAATCCCCAAAACAACTGATATTGCCAACTCCTTCAAGGCCCAGTTCCAGTAAGGGTGGGCTCTGAATGACGATCGGCGGCGGCTCATAGGCGCATCCCTCCGAATCGGAGATGGTGACCACGTAGGCGCCATCCGGCAGGCCGAGACGAAGGTCGCCGCTGGCGCCATCCTCCCAGTTGAAACTTATGGGCGGCGTACCCGACCGGAGGAGGTTGATGTCCACCAGGCCATCATTGGTGCCAAAGCAGGTGGGCTGCACGACGATGCTGCTGATCTCGAACACCTGCGGCGCCTGGAGGACGATTGAAGTGTCGTAAACGCACCCTTCCCCATCTTCGATACGCACACAATAATAGCCCGTATCCAGCTCATTGACTGTGGCCAGAGTATCTTCGGTGCACCAGCGGTAAGAAAAGGGCGGAATACCATTAGGTTGCAGCGTGATGCTTCCGCTCTTTTGCCCTACACAATCCGGCGGCGTACTGATGATATTGAGGTCGAGGACGGAGACGGCGGATAATACTACTTCCAGTGTGTCGGGCGGGCAGTTCCTGTCATCGGTAGCATAAGCGTAGTAGACGCCGACGGGCAGGTTAATCAAAATACTGTCCGTCCCCTGCTCACTCCAGCTATACTGATAAGGAGCAGTGCCGCCGGATGCTGCAACGGCGATCCTCCCGTTCTTATCGCCCACACAGTTTGGTTGCTGCACTTCAGCCAGGGACAGGCGCACCGCATCGGGTTCACTGACGCTAAAGGCCTGCACGCGCTGGCAGCCGTTGAAATCGGTAGCGGTAACGGTATAACTTGCCCGGGGCAGGTTGAAGATGAGAGGGGCGATGCTCCCGTTGCTCCACTGATACTGATAGGGCGGCGTCCCGCCCAGGGCCTGTACTTTGATGGCGCCGTCGGACAGGCCGTGGCAGCTCACCGCAGCCAGTGTATCCAGCAGGATAACTACCGGTACGGGCGGCTGAAGGGAATAAGTGTGTATGAGCTTGCAGTTTTTGGCGTCAGTGATGGTAACCGTATAGCTGCCTCCGGCAAGGCCTGTGGGGCTTTTGGCAGTAACTCCGTTGTTCCATCTGTAGGTATAGGGGGGGCTGCCGCCGAAAACGTCGAGTTGTATGGCCCCGTCGCTGAAAGTGGCGCAGGAGGGCGGACGAAGGCTGGCGACTGCCCGCAGGCTGTCCGGCTCCTGAATGATAATGTCTTCAATCACACTCTGGCAGGCGCCTTCCGACACGGTAACGGAATAGCTGCCGCCGGGCAGGTTGGTAACACAGGAGGCTGTAGCGCCGTTGCTCCAGTTGTACTGGGGGGCGCCGCCGAAGATCTCCAGGCAGGCCTTGCCGTTGGCGGCGCCGGCGCAGCTTACATGATCCACATCGACGCCCTGGACGACTGCCCCGGGCCCGTTGATAATGACCGACCGCAGCACCAGGCTGCAGGCCTCCTCCGAAGCATCGGTAACGGTAATGCGGTAAGAACCCTGGGGCAGGCCCGAAAGGCGAAGGGTATCGGCTATGCCGGCCGTATCGCCGCTGATGCCGTTGCTGCTCTGCCATTGATAGGCAAACGGGCTGTTGCCATCCAGCGGGATCAACGTGATACTGCCGTCGGAGCCGGCGCAGGTACTGACGTCCGTAACGAAGCGGCGCAGCGAATCTATGCTGACCGTAGTATTGACCTGTGTACTATCCGCTGAAAAGCACCCTTCGGCATCCGTCACCGTAACGCTGTAAAAGTCGGTAGTGCCCGCGGTAAAGTTAGCCTGCACCGTAATGCTGTTGCCGGCAGCGCCGGTACTCCAGAGAAAAGAATAGGGAGCCTGCCCGCCGCTGGCCTGTACGCTTAGCTGCGTACGGTTTTCCCGGCACAGGGAAAAGGAATCGGAAGGAGAGAATACCAGGCTGGGGCCCGGCCGTACCCGGACGAGGACGTTCCCCGCATCGGTGCAACCCGCATCGGTAGTAGCCTTGAAGTAATAGGTAGTGTTCAGAACAGGGCTGACCACGGCCGAAGATAACAGGTTGGCGTCAGTAGCCGGAAGGCCCGAGTGAAAGCTTATGGCGCTTCCTGTAAAATTGGCGTCCTCAATAGAAAGGCTGGCCAGGTCGAAGGTTTCGCCCGGGCATATTTCCGGCATATCGCCGGTGCTGACATCCGGTAGCGGATTGACCACAACCACCGCTTCCGACCGGGTTTCGGAATAGCAGAAACCATCGGTTTCTTCGGCATAAAAAGTATAGGCTACCGGCCCCGGCCCGTTATTCTGCAGGGGAGGAGTAGGGTTAAAGACCTCTCCCGCTCCGATCGGGTCGCCACCCGACGGGCTGTCGTACCAGAGAATAAATTTGTCAAAACCAGGCGTAGCGCGCAGGAAAGCGTCTTCCCCGGAGCAAATCGTATCGTTGGCCGTAACCGGAGGGGACAGGACAGTGTCATCCGCGCCGCCGTTGCAATTCTCATCCGCGCCGTTGCAGGGCGTTTCCGGCCGGCCGGGATTAATGTTGGGGTTGTTGTCGTTGCAGTCGCCCGCCACAGGAGCATGGCCGGCAGGAATAATGCCGGAGCAACTGCTGATGGCCTGACTGCTGATGCCGTAGCCGTCGTTATCCCGGTCCAGATAATAACTGAAGGAAGGCGGGCCAAGGTCCAGGGAACCGAAAAAGGTGATCTCGTCCAGGGCAATATCTCCGCGCGAACTTACGGTTTCCGTGCCGGCAAAACGGAACTGCAGGACGGCGCCGTCGTCGAAACCGCTGAGGCTGACGTAGGCCTTGTGCCAGCTCGTACCCTGGTTGCCGTTCTTCTGCCAGAGCGTCGCCCAGGAAAAGCCGCCATCCTGAGAGGCTTCCAGCTTTAAGGCGCCTATGCCCACTCCAAACATGTGATAGTAAAACGACAAATGGCAGGTGTCGCTGCCCTGTTTATCGAGCTGTATGCAGTTGGACAAAAGGTAGGCCGTCTTATTGGGTTGGCAGACCTCGCCGGAGGTTTCTATGTAAATGTATTTTCCGCCGCCGCTGACGTCATCGGCCGGCCCGGTGCCGACCGTGGGGGTCCCCCCCTCGTCCACCAGCCAGTCGAAGCCGTCATTTCGGCTGTTATACCAGGCCTCCCCGGTGATGTCGCAAACCGTATTACAGAAAAAACCACAGTTGGGCAGGCCGTCAAAATCGGTGCGCAGGCTTCGGGGAGAGGGCAGGCAGCCCGTCTCAAAGATGATGGGGCAGGAATTGAGAGAAAAAGAACCGTTGCCGCAGCCCTTGCGCACGTATAATTCATAGCGGGTTTCCGGCGGCAGGCCCTGCAGAGTGAACGGCGGGCAGCCATCCACCGCCACCACTGTTCCCTCCCCGGCAGCAAATCCGTTGCCGGGCGTAAAGCCCACCGGCCCGTATTCGATGATGGAGGCGCCGCAGCTGTTAAAGGGCGACCAGTTGACCGTTACGGCGTTCGTATCCTGGCCGATCACACTTACCGTCTCTACCGTCAGGCAGGAAATAGGCGCAAAGATGAGATTGATGTATTCCAGGCGCCCGGTATGTACCTGAGCATCGTCGCAAATGTGTAAGGACCAAAGGCCGTTGGGATCCGTCGTCCCGTCGTTGAACTGGAAGAAGCTGCCCTCGGGGCGCAGCGGCTCCGCGATGAAGGGGGCTTCGGCATCATCGACGGAAACGCAGCTTTCCATGGTGAGCCGCACCGGCGCCGCGCAACCTGGCAGGCCAGGGTCGCCGTAGTTGTCGTCGCCGCCGCCATTGTCAAGGGCCAGCGCCACTGTAACCCCGCCCGGAGAGGTGAGGGTAATATCCAGGTCGTTGGCCCACGGATGCCGGATGATGAACTGTACCTCCCGCAGGAACACATCGACGCCGAGCCGGGCGCCCGGCGCATTCCGGACATCAACAACCACCTCTTCCGGGTCGGGCACGACATTGATAGTCGGGTCGCAGCCGGCATCCGGAATGTTCAGCCCAATAGTGCATTCAGAAGGGTTATTGACCACCACACCCTGAGCAAGGCTGAAGAGCGAGGGGAACAGGCAAAAGAATGGGAGCAGCGCTATAATGCGCATCGGCAATTCTCTCATTAGTAAGGGTTTGGTTCATTTCTGGGATCAGCGGCGGGGCATTCCGCCCAAACGCAGCCATTGCTAACCTCAAATATAGCGCGTTTACTTGTATAGGGCTTGGCGAAGAGCGGCAGAATTTGTAATTGAACGCCTGGCAGGCGCCTTATTTCAGGATGCGGAGTGAAATTTGTTTGCCTTTTTCAGAGCAGGCCGCGGCAAACTTAACGGGCAACTATCTCTTCAATACTACCTTTTTCACTTCCTTTCCTCTCCCTGATTCCACCAGGAGGAAATAGGCGCCATCTGCCAGGCCGGCGATATTCAGCCGGTTGGCGCCGGTTACGGGTTGCCATTGGCGGAGGGCTTCTCCCTGCATATTGACCAGCCGGATGGAGCGAAGCGGCCCGCCGGGGCTGTTTACGAAAATCTCTTCCACTGCCGGGTTGGGATATACCTGTAAGTCCTGGCCCGCCCATATGTCCTGAGCAGCGTTGGCAGGGTCAAAAACCAGTGTTGTGGCAACGGCGTATACCGAATCCCGGTTTACAGTCCCGTCATCATTACCATCCAGGATGGCCGCGTAGAAGGTGATATCGCCGGCATCCGCATCCGGAGCAACCCAGCCCATAGCCCAGGAACTCTGCAGGTTGCCGGCCGCCTGATGGGTGACGTACTTACGGGGCAGGCTCAGGCCGTTGACGGTTTGCATCTCATCCGGCGAGGTGAGTATCCAGGCGCCGGCAAAGTTGTTGGCTGCATCCAGCGCCGTGATCTGGAAGCCGTTCCGGGGCGACTGTGCTCCGGAGATGGATACCGTAAGGGCGAGGGTGTCGCCGGCACGGTAAGTATTACTTCCCCCCCCGACGTCGATGCCAGCCAGCGCCGAGCCGGCATTGACAGGCGCGTTGTGACAGGAAGCCCGGCCACAGGTCATCTCGCCAGGCGCCCCGGTATGTTCCGGCAGGGTGCCGGTACTGTTGCTCAGCCAGAAGAAACTGATCAGGAGAAGGCCGGCCGCAGAGCGTATATCGATTTTCATATTAGCTTTTTGCTTTTTATGATCTCCGAATATATCCAAAATGACTGACTAAAGCTGAAGTCCTGTTAATGATTTTTCTCACCCCTCTACTTCAACAGCGTTACATCCCCCTCAAAAAGCACCGCCTGCCCATCCACCATTTCAATCTCGGCAAAGTAAGCAAAGACGGCGCCGTTCATGGGCTGCCCGCGGAAACGCCCGTCCCAGCCGTGGGCGGGGTTGTTGGGCAAAAAGCCATAATCTTCAAAAACGGGCTCCCCCCAGCGGTTGAAGACCCGGAAGGCCTTTACCTCTTTAACCTCCTTGCCGGCAAAGATCATGAAAACATCATTGGCGCCATCTCCATTGGGAGAGAAAACATTGGGGATGAAAACGTTGTAGTCCTTGCGCACGATCACCCGCTCCGTATCCTGCGCAGCACAGCCGTTGATATCCGTCACCCGGACCGAAAATACCATGCTCTGCTGTGGGGCGAAGATGGCCGTCAGGCAGGTGTCGCAACCCAGGCTGCCGGGTTGCCAGAACACTTTGCCTATTTCTTCTTCGGGAATGCTGACCAGGGCCTGCAGGCGGATGCTGTCGCCAACCTGAATGCTGTTATCTTCGTTCTGAAAGCCGGCCACGAGCACCACCTGCAACTCGTCCCGCTCTTCGAGCTGAAACTGCAGTTCTGCCCGGCAGCCGGCGGCATCTTCTACGACGACATCATAAATTCCGGGGCCAAGCGGGGCAAAAGAAGCCCGCCCGGCAAACGGCCCGCCGTTGAGGCTGTAGCGGTAAGGAGGCGTACCGCCGTTAACCGAATCGATGGCAATGACCCCATCATTGGCCTGAAAACAACTGATGGGGCTGAGATTGGCGTGGGGTACGAGGAAAGCTACCTCG
>CAZAXA010000070.1:0-17839 GCA_964488965.1 uncultured Phaeodactylibacter sp.
CCAGGCAGGCCACCAGGATGGCCAGCAGTGTAAACAGGCCAAATGCATAGCCGAAACGCAGGTCGGCCAGGTACTGCGCCTCGTAGAAATCGTCCAGGAAAAAAGTGCTCATCGGCGATTCCGGGAAATGAGCCTTCCACCGGCTCTCGGCGAAGCGCACGAACTCCTGCGGATCCGACACCTCCGCCTTGACAGAGTAATAGAAAAACCCAAAAGGCTGATACCAGTAGCAGATCGGTTTGAAGTCGAACTGAAGAGACTCCTGATGGTAATCTTTGATGACGCCCACTACCCTGCCCAGGCTTTCGCCATTAGCCGCCACGATCTCTTCCCCCAGAGCGGCCTCCGGGCTTTCGAATCCGAATACCTGCACCGCCGTTTCATTGAGCACCGTGGCCTGGCGGTCTGTTTCAAAGGGCTCATCGAACTCCCGGCCGGTGATCAGTTCCGCCCCGTACTGACGGAAGAACTGCCGATCGATCAGGAAGGTACGAAACCGTTTGAAACCGCTGTTCGGGGATTTAGCCCAGCGCAGGTCCCAGGAGTTTCCAACCTCCTTGCCGGGAATGTCGCCGGAAGCCGCCACGCTGAGCACGCCCGGATGGCGTTGCAGTTCCTCTTTGAAAGTGCGTATGCGCTCCGTGAAAGAGCTGTCTTTATACGTCATATCCTGCAACACCAGCGTCTGTTCAATATCAATACCCAAATCCTTCTGGCGCATGTAGTTGATCTGCCGGTAAATGGCCAGGGAGCCGGCGATGAGGGCAATGGTGGCGACGAACTGCAGGGCCACCAGCCCTTTGCGCAGGTTTCCACCAGAACCTGTGGCCGCCGATTTATTGCTTTTCAGCACCCTCACCGGGCGGTGGGCGGAAAGGATAAAGGCGGGATAAAGGCCCGCCAGCAGGGCGCCGCCGGCAAAGAGCGCCGCCACGAAGCCCCAGAACCAGGGTTCTCTCAGCAGGAAAAATGAAATGTCCTTACCCACTAGCCGTCCAAAGACGGGCATCATGCCATTCGCAGCCAGCAGGGCCAGGCCGAGCGCCACGAAATTGACCAGCGCCGATTCCAGCAAAAACTGCCGCACCAACTGCCCCCGCCGCGCGCCGGCCACCTTGCGGACGCCCACCTCCCGCGCCCGGTCCAGCGAACGGGCGGTAGACAGGTTGATGTAATTGAACCAGGCGATGACGATGATGAACAGGGCAATGGCCATCAGGGCGTATACATAGCGGGCGTTGCCCGTGGGCTTATACTCGTATGCCAGTTTGGAATGCAGGTAAATATCTTCCAGCGGCTGAGGGAAAAAACGGATTTTAAAATTGCCCCCCTTCATTTGCTCGCCGATATGCCGTTCGGCAAAGGCGGGCAGTTGCTTTTCCAGAGATGCAATATCAGCGCCCGGGCGAAGCATCAGGTAGGTGTAAAAATCCGACCAGCCCCAGTTGTTCTCGGCATCTCCTCCCCGGGCGGCGGCCAGGCCGATATAAGTAACGTAAGAAAAGGCAAAGTCAAAATCCAGGTGAGAATTTTCGGGAATGTCCTCAAATACGGCGGCTATTTCAATGGGAGTGCCGCCGGTTCCCACCTCAATGGTTTCCCCGATGGGATTTTCGGCGCCGAAGTATTTCTTCGCCATCGACTCCGACAGGGCGCCCTTAAGAGGTTCGCTAAGCGCGGCCCGGATATCTCCCCGGCTCACCTCAAAGGAAAAAATATCGAAAAGAGAAGAATCGGCGTAAATGATGCCCTGTTCTCCGTAACGCTGGCCTTTATAAGCTACCATTCCCCCAGTCCTCCTGATCCGCGCCACCTTTTCCACTTCAGGAAATTCACGCAGCAAATGCGGCCCAACCGCCGGGAAGGTAAAGGCAAAGTCCTGTCTGGCCTCTCCCGGCTCGTATTTTTCCATCGCGATCCGGTAGATGCGCCCTTTGTTCTCGTGAAACCGGTCATAGCTCTGCTCCCAGGCCACGTACTGCAGGATGAGCAGGCAGGCCGTCATGCCAATGGCCAGGCCAAAGATGTTGACGGAGGAAAAGAGCTTGTTCTTGAACAAGTTCCGAAATGCGATCTTGAGGTAATTCTGTAGCATGGTCTTTGGTTGTGCATTTGTGCATTTGTGCATTTGTGTATTCGTGTATAGGCCCTTACGCCCAAATGCGTTCCCGGCCAGGACGAATGTAACAATGCACGAATACACCCATACACTAAAACTTCCCCTTCAGCACCTCCACCGCCTTCTCCAGCGCCCGGTCCCGGTCCTGGATGAAATCTTCCACGGTGGGGTTGACTTCGATTTGCGGGATGATGCCGTAGCCCACGAACTCCCGCCCGTCGGGGAAGACGTCCTTTTTGGTGCAGACGCGGGCCGAGCCGCCGCCAGGCAGTTCGAAGAACAAGGGCTGGCCGGTGCTGCCGAAGGTCTTGCGGCCCATGCGGGTGATGTGGGGTTGTTTGTCGAGGTACACCAGGAAGTCCTCGGCGGCGGAGGCGGTATTGTGGCCGGTGAGGATGACGGTGGGCACGACGATCCTGGGCCCTTCCACGTCGTTGGTGTCGGGTTCATATTCAAATTCATGCCAGACGGCGCCGTTGAAGTAGTCCAGCGACTTCTTCGCCCATTCGTTGCCTACGGTGTCTATATTGTCGTCAGCCACCCAGTTGCCCCAGGCCTTGTAGGCGGCGCGGTGTTCGCGGGTCATGCTTCTGGAGCCGTAAAGCAGTTTGTCTTTTGTAAGGTATTTGGCGATCGCCAGGCCGATGTCGGTGCTGCCGCCGCCGTTCCTGCGCAGGTCGATCACCAGGGCCTTGGACCGGAGCAGTTCGGGTACTTTTTCTATAAAGAGAGTGTCAATCTTAGGGTCGCCGAAGGAGTTGAGGGCTATGTATGCGATGCCCTCTTCAAGCCATTTGAATTCCAGCAACTCCCGGTCCGGGAAAGGCGGGAAGATGTCCTCCTTGTTCAACGCCCGGGTGAGGTGGAAGTCCCGCTCCTCCCCTTCCGGGGTGCGGATGCGGATGTCGATGCTTTCCCCGGCCAGGCCCTTCAGCAGGCTGCCGGCGCCAATGTCCTGGAGGATGTAATCGGTGGAGGAAGAGATGTAGGGGATGATCTCCTTTTCCATGTATTCCTTTGCGGGCATTCCGTTCACCTCAATGATCTCAGTGCCCACCGGTATCTCTTCCTTTTTGGGTTTATTGACATGGGCGACGATGGCCCTGCCGTCGATGTTCTCCAGGAACAGGCGGTAATCGCCGAAGCTGGTGCGGTATACCAGGGTGTCGATGCGCCGCGGCATGTAGACATTGGTGTGGCCGTCCTGAAGCAGGGCGCAGAAACGCTCCAGGGTTTTGTAGTAGTCGTAATCGCTCTCCGTGGCCAGCACCTTTGGGATGCAGGCCTGGTAAGCGCTGTCCCAGTCCAGGTGCGGAACCTGATCGAAGAAGGCGAAGTTGTAGTTGACTTCCTGCCAGAAACGGGACAGGCCGTAGATCTTTTCTTCGGGGGTTAGGGTGTGCTCTCTTTGGGCGAGGGAGGGAGTGGTTAGGAAGAGGGATAGCAATATGAAGGTGATCGTTTTGTGCATGGAGGTGGTTGTCGGTTGATTTGGTTGATTAGCGGCGGCGCCGCGGGTTAATTTTCAAACCACACTTTTATAATCGTTATAAACATAATGATTATATTTAGAACGATCTCTTCCGGGTTGATCAATGCTGTCGCCCGTTTTGCTGCCCTTCTCCTTCCGAGGCTCTCCCTTTTCCTCCCAAAAGGCATGCCAACGCACCTAATCAGCTAATAACCAAAAACTTAATCAACCCAAGCCTGGCCCCCCGGCCGGCCATCCTGTGCGCTGGTGTACAGTGGGGTGTTCGATTTTGGACAGTTAGATTTTTTTTAGCGGCTAAAAATAGAAAAAGCCAAACAGGTGCAAGCCCTTCGGCACAAGGCAACCCGTATTTACACAGACTTAATATTCAGCTAATTTTCAGTTTAAACTACAGGCGTATTTTCGCAAACAAAAATCCTGGTTGTGCAGTTGATTTTGAGGATCATGCCTTCTGTGAAAACTATTTGCTGCACCTGATCCCGGCCACCCGATTTCAAACAGATATACTCCTGAGAGGCTTTCCGGAAAAAAACAGGCCAGCCGGGGGCTGGCCTGAAGGATATATGTAATTTTTGTGGAGGCAGACACTTTACAACCGGACACGGAAGTAAAAAATGGACACCGTCTGCCTCCCTTTTTGGATGAAAATAATAAGGATATCGGAAGATCACCTCTTTTTTGCCAAAAAAAATTAACCTTCCGTTAACATAGGGCTAATCTGCAGTTAATATTGCCTTTCTACTTTTACCCTGTCCATTTTTTGCTGTAACAAATCCGTGTCCTCATGAAATGTTTTTACCCCCCATTTCCAGGGCTGCTGCTTTGGATATGTCTTCCGTTTATTGCTCATGCCCAGAATCAAAATCCTGTCGCCTCCGTAAAATTCGGCAAAGGATTATCCATCCTGGCGCCAGATTCTTCCATATATTTAAAGGCGAGTTTTAGGTTCCAAACCCTTTTCGAGGCTTCGGGGGATTTGAATTCCGGCGAGCCATGGGAATCCTCCGCCGCCATACGCCGGTCAAGGCTGAAATTCGACGGATGGGCAGTAAACCCGAAGTTTGTTTACAAGGTAGAACTCGCCCTGGCCAACCAGGACCTGAAATCCACTTCCGATTTTGTCCAGTCGGGAGGGGCGCCCAAAATAATCCTGGATGCCGTTGTAAAATGGAAATTCCATAAGAATTTCGAACTTTGGGCGGGGCAGACGAAACTGCCGGGCAACCGCGAACGCGTGGTTTCTTCCCAGGCGCTACAATTCGTCGACCGAAGCATGGTGAATGATATTTTTAACCTCGACCGGGATATCGGGATACAACTGCATGGAAAATTCCACTCGGGCAAGGCGGTGATCAAGCCCATTTTTGCCCTTTCGATGGGCGAGGGAAGAAATATGGCCATGGATAATGTCGGCGGCCTGGACTATACCGGGCGGCTGGAATACCTGCCTTTCGGCGATTTTTCCGGAAAGGGGGACTACTTTGACTCCGACCTGAAAAGGGAGGCTGCGCCAAAGCTGATGCTGGGCGTAACCTACAACTACAACAAGGGCGCCTCCCGGCAAAAGCAGGCCGGTTCGTTCCTGATGGATGCTGAAGGGCACTACCTGGCCAACAACCTTCAGACTGTTTTTGTGGATGGCCTATTAAAATACCGGGGGCTTTCCTTGACGGCTGAATATGCGGACAAGAGATGTATCCCGCCCCAGAATACCCGGCATGAAGAGGTAAAAGAAAAAATGATAGACGCCAAAGGGAAATCCTACTATACGGGCAAAGGTTTTACGATGCAGGCAGGATACCTTTTCAAGAGCAACTGGGAAGTAGCGGCGCGGTATACTGCCGTGGCGCCGGATTGGGAGATGAGTTTTACCGGCGCGAGGGAATATACTCTGGGCCTATCCAAATACGTCGTAGGGCACAACCTGAAGATACAATCCGATGTCTCGCTAACCGATAAGGAGAACGAGGAACTGAACGGGCTGAGATACCGGCTACAGTTTGAAGTGGCCTTTTAAGGGGCCTGTTTTACCTGAACATTTTATTCATCAATGTATATAGCCGTATGGAAACTGTATACCTGGCGTTTGTCGTCATTCTGTTCTTGCTGGCCATTTCCGACCTGGTCGTGGGCGTCAGCAATGATGCGGTGAATTTCCTGAATTCCGCCATTGGCGCCAAAGCCGCTACGCTGAAAGCCGTCCTGGCGGTTGCCGCTCTGGGCGTGCTGATCGGGGCCACTTTTTCCAGCGGCATGATGGAGGTGGCCAGAAACGGGATTTTCAACCCGCAGCATTTTTATTTTTCGGAGATCATGATCCTCTTCCTGGCGGTGATGATCACCGATGTGATCCTGCTGGACGCGTTCAACACGTTCGGGCTGCCTACTTCCACCACGGTGTCCATCGTTTTTGAATTGCTGGGGGCGGCCGCGGCTATTGCCCTGATCAAAGTGTACACCGACCCCAACGCGCTGCAATTTTATGAATACCTCAATTCCGCCAAGGCGCTGGCCATCATTTCGGGCATCCTGGTTTCGGTCGTCCTGGCATTCTCGGCAGGCCTGATCATACAGTACATAAGCCGGGCCCTGTTTTCCTTTGATTATGAGAAAAGGCTCAAATACATCGGGGCGCCCTGGGGCGGCCTGGCCATTACATGCATCACCTATTTCATGGTGATCAAAGGAGCCAAAGGCGCTTCCTTCCTGACGGAAGAGGTCACGAACTACTTCAATGACCATACCCTGCCCATTCTGGCCATCACTTTTATCGTATCCACCGTACTGCTGCAGTTGCTGAGCCTGTTCACCAGATTCGACATCCTGAAGTTCATCGTGCTGGTCGGCACTTTTGCCCTGGCCATGGCCTTTGCAGGCAACGACCTGGTGAACTTCATCGGGGTGCCGCTGGCGGGCTTCAATTCCTATGAAATATTCAAAAGCAGCGGCGGCCAGCCCGGCAGCTTACTCATGGACGGCCTGGCGGGTAAGGTTTCCACCCCTACCATTCTTTTATTGCTGGCCGGCATGGTTATGGTGATCACCCTGTGGACTTCCAAAAAGGCCCGCTCTGTCGTGAAAACTTCGCTGGACCTGGGCCGGCAGGATGTCGGGTTGAACGAGCGGTTTTCTTCTTCGCTGGTATCCCGCTCCATTGTCCGGAGTTCTATAAATATCACTGCCTACCTTCAGAACATTATACCGGAAAGGGTAAAAGAACACCTCAGCAGGCAGTTTGACGAACGCCCCTTCACAAAGAAACAGGAGGCCCTGGGCAAGGAAGCGCCTGCTTTTGATATGATCCGGGCTTCAGTAACCCTGATCGCCTCCAGTATCCTTATCGCCATGGGTACTGCCCTGAAGCTGCCCCTGTCGACCACCTATGTAACCTTCATGGTCTTCATGGGCGCCTCGCTGGCCGACGGGGCCTGGGGCCGGGAAAGCGCCGTTTACCGCATCACCGGCATGCTATCCGTTATCGGCGGCTGGTTCTTCACCGCTGTTTCCGCCTTTACCATGTCCTTCATCATGGCCGGTATTTTCTATTACGGAGGCCTGGTGGCCATAGGCATCATGCTGGTAATTGCGGCCTTCCTCATCTACCGCACTCACAAACTTCACGGCCAGCGGATGGAAGAAGAGCAGGAACTGGAACAGGAACTGGAAGATGGCGCCCTGACCAGGGAAAAGATCGCGGAGAAGGGCGTCAAAAACCTGGCGGAAGTGCTCGGGCAATTCAACAACCTGCTCGAAGATTCCCTGGCCAGCCTGGCCAGAGAAGACCTGCCCGGCCTGATCGCTACCTCCAGAAAGTTCGATAAGGTGTACAAGAAGACGCGCAACCTCAAACTCAAAGCCAATAAGGCCCTGGCGCGCATACCCGACGAAGACCTGGAAGCCGGGCATTTTTATATACTGCTGGCGGATTACCTCCATGAGATGGCCCTGAGCGTCCAGGAAGTCGTCAAGCAGAACATGAACCACATCAATAACAACCACAAACCACTACTGCCGGTACAGATTGAGGAGTTGACAGAGATTAATAAAAGCCTGAAAGAACGGTTCAACGCCATAACAGACACCTACAGGAATTACGAACCGGAAAAGGTCAGCCAGTTGCTGCTCGAACTGCCCCTGTTCCTCAAAGTTCTCCGCACCAGCCGGAAAAATCAGATCAGAAGGATCAAAAACCAGGAGATCGGCACCAGGAACAGCGTGCTTTTCCTCAACCACCTGGGGGAATACCGCAACCTGGCCCTCTTTTCCAACCGGCTCATAAAGATCTACGAGGATATGGTCGTGAACCCTGAAGAAGAAATGGCCGTAGACGGGGAAAAGAATCTCTGAAGCCCGAAAGAAAAAAAACAAAGGGATGCTTTGCACAGGCTTGGCATCCCTTTGTTTTTTTGCCTAAACCGATGAGGGTTTTATTTTGCCAGGAACTTTATAATATAGACCAGGGCAATACTCACCACCAGGCCGAAGAAAACTTTGCCGAGGTCGGACAGAACCATCCTGATGATCTTTTTACTCAGCTTTTTTTCCAGCCGTATGCGGATCGCAATTTCCCGGCCGGCCAGCAGGCCGATGAACACCCAGGTGGTGCTCATGGGAATGTTATTCAGCTCCTTAAAATAATATAGCACCAGCCCGTACACTGTATTGACTAAAGTGGCCGAACGAATATCGACCGTATTGGTCTTGGATTTTACTATGCCCTGAATAACGCCGCCCTTGCTGTAAAAAATATAGGCCAGCAGGGAAAGCAGGATCACAAGAGACACAACAAGGGTCTCGCCACTCAAAGAACGGGGCAGGTAAACAAAAATGTTGGCAAAATCCTGGATCAGCCATTGGGACCAGAGAAATCCTGTCGACAGTAAAAGCAGGGGCATCCATATCCGCCGTTCCTTGGCGGTGGATTCCGTCTCGATGAAACGCTTTTCAACCGCCGTAGCAATAAAAAAATAGATCACGATGGAAGCGCCGAAGGCCATCAGGTAGCCGAGTACGGATTTCTCCACCATATCCGGCATGTTCTTCTCGCTGAAGAAGGTCAGGATGAGAAAAGAAGTGCTCACCGGAATGCCCGTCCGCGTGAGTGCCATAAGCACCAGCGGCGGCAGGATATAATACCAGGCAAGGGGGCTCGGCAACGGATACTTGGCAAGGCGGTCGTAAGACACATCGCCGCCGTAGTTGTACCAGCCATATACCATAGTAACGGTGAGGATGCTGCCGGCAAAAAACCACAACACATACCAGGGCCGGTTTTCATTGGACGTGATAAAGGTGCCTAATGTCTGAATGCTGTCGTTACCTACAACAGAGTAGCCGGCCAGGATAAACCCCAGCCACATGATGATCAATGACGAATCCATAAAGTATAGGGTTCTTTTGAAAGGCAGAAAATGTTTTGTTGCAAACCTAAAGGTCTATACGCGGGAGGTTGAATGATATATACGGGAGGTTGAATGAAAGGTTCGGCCATTAGTGGTATTCCGGCAAAATAATCTTCCCGGGCCTGTGCGCCCCCTCCATTTCCGGCATCTCTTCTCCTTTCCTTTGCAGAGCATTTTTGGGGCGCGGAATACAAAAAGCCGCTTAACCATTTCTTAACGCAAGATTAATACACAGTTAGTACTTGTCTCCGACATTTGCCCAAGCTTAGTATTTCAGAACGAAAACAAAATCAAATTTTATGAGCTTTAGACTACTATCCATCTTATCTTGCTCCCTCATACTGGCCTTTTCGGCCTGCAAGAAAGACGATCCAGCATTCGATAGGCCAAACGTAACGGCCCCCTCCAACGCTTTTGCCGTAGAAAATGGCGCGACGAACCAGTCTGTTGTTTTCACCGTCTCCATCGACCCCGCCCTGACGGCAACATACCAGGCGAACGGCTCGGGCGTGACGGTGCTCAACGGCTCCGGCAGCGTAAGCGGCTCTTCGGTCACCATCAATTTCAATGCGGGCCAGACTCCGGGCGCTGCTTCTATAACGCTGGTAGTGACCGATTCGGAAGGCCAAACCGACGAGGCTACCGCGGTGATCAATATTGGCGAAGTAACCAGTGAAGTGGTGCTCACCAGCAACATCACCCAGAACACTACCTGGACTTCCGACAAAGTTTACGTCCTGGGCGGCAGGATTACGGTCGTAGACGGCGTTACCCTGGCCATCGAGGCCGGCACTATTGTCAAAGGGCAGGCCGGCACCGGCGCCAACGCTACTGCTCTGCTGATTGCCCGCGGCGCCAAACTGATAGCCGAAGGCACTGCCGACGCCCCGATCATCTTCACTTCCGTTGCGGATGAGATCACTCCGGAAGACGTAGCCGCCAAGAACTTCGGCAGCCCGAACCTGGAGCCTGACATCAACGGCCTGTGGGGCGGCCTGATCGTCCTGGGCAGGGCCCGCATTTCTGCATCCAACGACAACGGCGACGTCAGCGAAGTACAGATCGAAGGCATCCCGACCTCCGACCCCAACGGCCTGTATGGCGGCGACAACGATGCGGACAATTCCGGCGTACTGAAATACATCTCCATCCGCCACGGCGGCGCCAACATCGGCGCAGGCAACGAAATCAACGGCCTTACCCTCGGCGGCGTCGGCTCCGGCACCATCATCGAAAATGTCGAAGTGGTAGCTAACCAGGACGACGGCATCGAATGGTTCGGCGGCACGGTGAACACCAAAAACGTAGTGGTATGGAACGTAGGGGACGATGCCATCGACACCGACCAGTCCTGGTCCGGAACGCTCGATAATTTCATCGTAGTAACTCCTACCGGCCACTGCTTCGAACTGGACGGCCCAGAAGGCTCCTATGCCGCCGGGCATACCATACAAAACGGTACGGTTATCGCTTCGCGGGACGGCAGAGCCTCTGAAGACCTGATCAACGTCGATGCAAACTCCATAGTAGCGCTGAAAAACCTCTTTTTCACCGGGATCATCGACGGCCAGAAGATCAACCGGGTAACGGCTGCCGGCGTATCCTTCGAAAGTATCGAACTGGATGTCGCCACAGCAGACCTGCCAAACCACGTCAACGGAGATGTGCCTGCGGGCGTTACTGCCGGCGGTTCTTCCAAAGCTGACGCTTCAGTTTTCGGATGGACCTGGGCCGCACAGGCCGACGCGCTGTCCGGGCTGTAATTTATTACCTGTAAACTTGAAATAACCCTTGGGAAAAGGTTTATGGAGGCTTTTTCATAGGCCTTTTCCCATTATTCCTACTGTCAGTTAAACTATCTATAAATGAAACATTTATTAATTGTTCTGTTCTGTTTGGCCACATCCCTGGCCTGGGCGCAGAATGGTATCATAAGGGGCACAGTTATCGACGACGCCACCGGGGAAACCGTAATTGGCGCGAACATATCCATAAAAGAAACATCGGCCGGCGCCGTTTCCGACCTCGACGGACAATTCTCCATAGAAATAGAGCCTGGCGTTTACAACCTTCAGGTGACTTATATAGGGTATCAGGCCCTGACCATTGAAGAAATCGGAGTACGGGCCGGCGAGGTGACGGTGATCGGCGAAATCCGCATCTCGGAAAGCAGCCTGGAGCTGCAGGAAGTAGTGGTGAGCGCCAAAACCATCCAGACAACTGAGGCCGCCCTGCTTACCGTTAAAAAGAAATCGGCGGTGATGCTCGACGGCATCTCCTCTGCAAAAATGGAGCTGACCGGCGACGCTACCGCTGTAGAAGCCGCAAAAAGAGTGACCGGCGTTTCAGTTGAAGGAGGAAAATACGTCTACGTTCGCGGCCTGGGCGACCGCTATTCGAAAACTACGCTCAACAACGTAGATATCCCCGGCCTGGACCCCGACCGGAATACGCTGCAGATGGATATTTTCCCCACCAACCTGATCAACAACATCGTCGTCAGTAAGAATTTCACGGCAGATATGCCCGCCGATTTTACCGGAGGGCTGCTGAATGTCGAAATAAAGGACTTCCCGGAAGAGAAGATTTTCAACCTTTCCGTCGGCACTTCCTTCAACCCTAACATGCACTTCAACTCCAATTTTCTCACCTATGAGGGAGGCGCTACCGATTTCCTGGGTTTCGACGACGGCACAAGGGCCCTGCCACAGGGCGCAGGGCTGCAAAACATACCTACCCCTATCAGCGGGGCCTCGAAGGAGGAGATTACGGATTTCGTAAGCAGTTTCAACCCGACGCTGGGCGCCACCCGCCAAACCAGCCTGCTCGACCTCAGCGCGGGCATTTCCCTGGGCAACCAGTTCTCCCTGAAAAAGAAAAATGCCGAAACAGGCCGTGACGCCAAGCTGGGTTATATTTTCTCCCTGGCCTACAAAACGGATTACAAATACTACGATGATGTCATTTATGGCGAATATCAGCGGGTCATAGACCCCGACGTCTTTGATATGCGGTATGCGACCATCCAGAATGGCGAGGTCGGCGAACGCAACTTCCTGATCGGCGCCCTGGGAGGAATAGCCTTTAAAACCAGATACTCCAAGATCAGGCTGACGGCCATGCGTCTCCAGAACGGAGAAAGCCGGGCGGCCAGGTTCCGGATCGACAACGACGGCGAAGCAGTTGGCCAGTCGGGTTATATCGCCGCCTCCGACAACCTGGAATACAACCAGCGGTCTTTGACGAACTTCCTGCTGAACGGCACGCACGTTGCAAAAAATTCAGGATGGGAGATCGACTGGCGCTTATCGCCGACCTTTTCCTCCTCTGAAGACCCGGACATCCGGAAAACAGCCTTCACCCAAACGCCGGTCGACACGCTGTTCATAGCAGGCGCGGGAGGGAACCCGGCGAGAATCTGGAGGTCGCTGAGCGAACTCAATGCCGTGGCAAAGATCGATATTTCGAAAGACTACTCATTGATGGGCAGCGGCGCAAAGCTCAGGTTCGGCGCCAGCCATAGCTACAAACAAAGAGAATACGAAATCCTCTTCTTTGATATCCAGTTCTTTGGCTCTCAGGACTGGCCCAACCCGGATCCTTCCGTAGTACTGAACCCGGAGAACCTCTACCCCAACCGGCCCAACAGCATTTACTACCAGTCCGGGAACAACGACCCGAACCCCAACGCTTACGAATCGAATGTGAATAATACCGGCGCTTACCTTTCCAACGAATTCAGCCCCCTGCCCAACCTCAGGACGATCCTGGGGGTCAGGGCGGAAAATTACGTACAACGGCACACCGGCAGAGACCAGCGCTATGCCAGCGGAGATATTGAAAACGGCAGGAACCTGGATAATGAAAAAGTGCTGGAATCCCTGGACTTTTTCCCTTCCGTCAACATGATCTACTCGATCAATGAACAGCAGAACCTCAGGGCATCGTATTCAAAGACCATTGCACGGCCCTCCTTCAAAGAGTTGTCCTTTGCGCAAATCCTCGACCCCATCACCAACCGGATTTTTAACGGCAGCTTGTTCACTTATTCCGACTGGAACGGCAACCTGACGGAGACCCGCATCAATAACTTCGACCTGCGCTGGGAACTATTCATGGAAAAAGGCCAACTCCTTTCGATAAGCGGGTTCTACAAGCAGTTTGACAACCCTATCGAACTTGTCCGCATCCCGGAACAACAGACCAGTACAGAGTACCAGCCGAGAAATGTCGGCGACGGCCTGCTGTACGGAGTAGAACTGGAATTCCGGAAAGACCTGAATATGCTCTCTCATTCCCTGAGGAATTTCAACATCAGCGGCAACCTCACTTTTGTTGAGTCCCGGATCGATATGACGGCGACGGAATTCAACTCCCGAAAGAGTTATGAAAAAACGGGCGAAACGGTCGAAGATACCCGGCAGATGGCCGGGCAGGCCCCGGTCGTGATCAATGCGGGGCTGAGCTACAGCAGCCAGAGCGCCGGCCTGGAAGCCGGTTTGTTTTACAATGTAAAAGGCCGCACGCTGTTTATCGTTGGCGCCGGGCTTTTCCCCGACATTTACAACGAGCCGTTCCACAGCCTGAACTTCAGCCTCAATAAAAAGATCGGAAAGGAGAAAAAGACCGCCATCGACTTTAAAGTGGCCAATATCCTGGACGACAGGCTGGAAAACCTCTACCAGGCCATGAATGCGGAAAGCCGGCCGTTCGACAGCTTCCGGCCGGGCCGGGCATTCAGCCTGGGGCTGAGCCACAATTTTTAAGTTATGCAGACAGGATTGACAGGATAAAAAATCAAGAGTATGTATATCCTCTCAATCCTGTCTCTTTTCCCACAATCCCGGCTGCTGTCTCCCATCAGGGCATCATTTCCGCCTCCCCGGGATGGATTTTCCAGATGCTTAGCCTGCGTTTATTGTAGTTAATGGAAAAAGTCAGGTTTTTGAAGAAGGGATACCCCAGTAATCCATCGATCTTCACATCGGACTCCTGCAGATGGGAAAGGCCCATGACGAGAAAGTCCATTTCGGCAGAAGGAAGGCCTTCCACTTCGATAGCGGCGGTGCGCAGTACCGGCACGGCCTGCACCTGTTGGCCGAACCCTTGAACCTGTTGATGCCGGATGACCTGAACGGCTTCGGCAGGAAGGCCCGCCATGGTTTTTTCATCCAGGAGGTTGGCGGTGCATCCGCTGTCAAACCCGAATAAATACTCCGCTGCGCCCGCTCTGGCTTTGATCACCGGCAGGTGGCCCTGCATATTAAAAGAATAGGAGGCCAGGGGTTGGCTCAGGCGGCTCAGCTGGTTGTCTTCACCGCTGAAAATAAATATCTGCATGTTCCTGGCGTCGACCAGGATTTCCCGGTCGGAAAAAATCTGATAGCCGATCACGCCCAGCAGCTCTCTCTGATATTCTTCTTCCAGGTGGCTGATGTCCAGCGCGATGGCCTCGATCCCGCTCTTTTCAATACCTGCCCACGCAAACTGGCCGACCCGGATGGGGCGGGCGCTGTAATCTCCGGACACGCCCTGCCATTCTTCCGGGCCGCCCTCCGCATTTTCGCCGTTCACAATGAGCGTAGGCGCTCCGGTATCCAGTATGAAATTGCCGCGGCGGCCTTCGATCTCAGCCTGCACGAGGATCATGCCCCGCACCGTTTCAAAGGGCACTTTCGTAAAATTGGTTTTGGGAGAATAGGAAAAGGCGGGCCGGCCGCCGGAATAACTGACGCCGGTGAGGTTAACAAGCTGGCTGACCTGCGCAGGCGCAGGCGCCCCTCCCAGGCAAACGCCTATTAAAACTGCCGTCAGCGCTCTGATCATCTTCTTTTATTTCAGTGTTCATCAGGTATTGATGGCCTGTTAATCAAATGTAAATTAAAAGAACTAAAAATTCAACGTTTTTTCACTTTAAATTAACGCCCAGTTAACATTAATTTAACACGGAAAAAAAAAAGCCTGATCCCCTGGCGCGCAGGGCGCATTTTCCACGTACACCGCGCGGCAATTTTTTGTATCCTTGCGAAAAGGAAAGAGGCGCCGGCCCGAAATGAGGAACAGGCTTGCCAAACAACCGTCAACAAAAGGCCGTACCCAATGGAAATACCAATACTAAAGGAGATTGTGGTCATTCTGGGGCTTTCGATCTTTATCATCCTCACTTTTCAGCGCTTCAGGATTCCTTCGATCCTGGGCTTCCTCCTGGCCGGCATCATTTCGGGCCCACATGGCTTCAACCTGATCAGCTCGACCCATGAAGTTGAACTGCTTTCTGAGATCGGCATCATATTCCTCTTGTTCATCATAGGTATCGAGTTTTCCATAAAGGGCCTGATGTCCATAAAGGAAAAGGTTATTTTGGGCGGGGCCCTGCAGGTGGGAGGCGTCATCACGGCAACCGCTTTGCTGTCCATATGGATGGGGCTGCCGCTGAATACGGCGGTTTTCCTGGGTTTCCTGTTTTCCCTGAGCAGCACGGCCATCGTCCTGAAAATACTTCAGGAAAAGGGAGAGATCAATTCTCCGCACGGCAGGTTTTCAGTTGCGATCCTGATCTTCCAGGACATTATCGTGGTGCCGATGATGTTGCTGACGCCTATACTGGCGGGAAAAGCGGACAACCTTGCCCTGACGCTGGGCCTGATGGTGGCAAAGGTGGCGCTGGTGCTTCTCGTTGTATATCTGCTGGCCAAATACATAGTGCCGGTTATTTTAAAAATGGTGGTAAGGACGAAAAACAGGGAGCTGTTCCTTCTGACGATAACCGTTTTTTGTTTCGCCGTTGCCTGGCTGACTTCGTCGGTGGGCTTATCTCTTGCACTGGGCGCATTTTTTGCCGGCCTCATTATTTCGGAATCCGATTACAGCCACCAGGCGACCGCCAATGTTTTGCCGTTCCGGGAAATATTTATCAGTTTCTTTTTCATATCGGTTGGGACCTTGCTTGACCTGGGCTTCTTTTTTGAAAACATACTGCTCATAAATGCATTGGCAATCGCCGTAACCCTGATGAAAATGGCCATTGTCGGCCTGGTGGTCTATGTTTTCCGCTATCCTTCCCGGACGGTGGTACTGACGGCCTTCAGCCTGTTCCAGGTAGGCGAATTCTCCCTGTTGCTTTCCGGCTACGGCATGGCTGAAGGCATTCTGTCCGAAAACCTTTACCAGTATTTTCTGGCTGTCTCTATTTTAACCATGGCAGGCACGCCATTTCTGATAGACTGGGCGCCCGCCGTGAGCCATTTCCTGCTGCGGCTTCCCCTTCCCGCTCCCGTACTCCGGAAAATGAACCAGCCGGCTCAAAGAAAAGGGGCGGAACCGGTGCGCGAAGAGAATTTACACGACCACCTGGTGATCATAGGTTACGGCATCAACGGCGAGAACCTGGCCAAGGCCGCCAAAAGCGCCGATATCCCTTATGTCATTCTGGACCTGAACCCCACCGCCTTTGAAAATGCACGGTTGAGGAATGAGCCGGTTGTCTTTGGCGATGCCACCGACCCGCTCATCCTGAAGCACGTCCACGTCCACGAGGCTAGAGTGGTAGTGATCGCCATCTCTGACCCTCTTGCGACAAAAAAGATCATCACTCAGATAAGGATATTCACCAAGACCGCCTGCATTATCGTCCGCACCCGGTATGTAAAAGAGATGGACGAGCACCACAGGCTGGGCGCCGATGAAGTGATCCCCGAAGAATTTGAGACTTCCATCCAGATTTTTACCCGGGTGATGAAGAAATACCTCGTGCCCCAGGACGAAATCCTGGGTTTTATAGCCCAGCTACGCTCATCGGATTACGAAATGCTCACCACTACCGAGGAACTGGAAAAAGCCGGGCGCCTTCCCATCCTCCATATTCCGGACAAGGAGGTCACAACCCTGAAAGTTCAGCAAAGAAGCAACAAAGTCGTTGGCAGGGCCCTTGCTGAATCAGGAATACGAAAGAATTACAACGTCAATGTGCTGGCGATCAGAAGAGGAGAAGAATACATCTCCGAGATTTCTCCGGAAACCGTGATCATGGAGGGAGACCTCCTTTTCCTCTTTGGCAACCCTCAGGACATAAATCATTTGAACGAGATGTTCTGACCCCCGGGCGCAGTAGCCCGCGGCGCTCTATTTCTTCTCCCGCCTGAAAGCATTGGCCAGGTTGCTGAACGTCTTATTGAGCTCCCCCCGCCACTCTTTCCATTCCTCACCGGCCTCTTCCTGCCATTCTCCGGCCTTTTCCTTTAGTTTTTCGATCTTTTCACGGGCTTCTTCGCGAAACTCTCCCCACTCTTCGGCCGCCTCTTCTTTCAGGTTGGCGGTGAGCACCTTGAGGTGAGCCTGGAAGCGGGACATTTTGTCCTGGAAATCATCCATCATGCCGGCGGCCTTGCTGCCGCCCTGTTCTTCGATCTTTTCGGCCTCGGCATGCAGCTCGTCCATGGTGGCAGACAATTCTGCCTCCTGCGCCCTGGCCTCTTCCTCGTTCTTTGCCGGCGCCCGTTTCAGCTTTTCCAGCAGGTCGTTGAATTTCTGCCGGAACTCGCCGACCTCCTCGCCGATCTCTTCTTCGATCTCGCGAAAGCGGCCCCGGTTGTCATCCATCCAGCTGCGGAGGCGCTTTTTCTGCTCCTCCAGCTTTTCCTCCGCTTCCTTACGGCCGAGATGCAGTTGCACCTGCAGTTCTTCCAGCTCGGTCTTCCAGCTTTGCAGCCGTTCTTCTATTTTTTCTTTCCAACTCTTTTCTGCCATGGCATATGGTTTTTGTTTTGAAATATGGTCTCTATTGGAACACCTGAACACCGGCAAAGGTGCGTGAAGCGCATCATTATT
>CAZAXA010000071.1:0-17746 GCA_964488965.1 uncultured Phaeodactylibacter sp.
TAGACAAAAAGGGATTGCCTGCGGTATCACTTTTTTGTAAAAGTCAGGTTTCTGATCAATTATTCCGGTAGGTTTTTCAGAGGCCGCGGGCGATTGTCTTTATAACGCGACGCGCAAATATAACGCTTCCTTTGAAAAATCACGATATGCACTTTTCGTCCTGAAGGTGACATGGGGGGTTTTATGTGTAAGTGTGTAAGCGCAGGGTCCCGGTAGGAGGCTTTCACTGATACACTGATACACTGATACACTGATACACTGATACACTAACCAGCATTCCCTATATTTGCCTGCCAAAAAACACCGCTATGAAACGAGGATACACCATATTATTATTTACAGTTATCGGCCTGCCGGCCCTGTTGTCCGGCTGCCGGGAAGAAAAGCGGGAGGAACCGCCGCCCCATCTTTTCGCGGAATTTTTTGTCCGTTACCTGCAGGCGGAGCAGGAATTGAAGGCCCACGCTTCTTTTTTTGAAGGCGACACCATTCGCTCTGCCGTGCCGAAGGCATTTGCCAATGGGGTAACCTTTCAGGGCAACAGTATGGAAGCCCGCAATATTCCGGGAGGAACGATCCGCTATACCTTTGAACAACGCAGCGGCTATGCCGATGCCTTTCGCTTCAGCTTCCGGGATGACCTTGGCCAAAAGCGGGAAACCGCCGTCGCTATGGTTCCCATAGACAGCTTTGCCGTCGAGGGCGGGCAGGCCAGCCTCCGCGGCGGTATGAGCCTTTATGCCAGGGGCGGGCGGCTCGGCCAGGACGAGAGCATGGTGCTGTTATTCAGTGACGAGAATAACCAGGCGTCCACCATCCTGCTCACCGGGCCAAGCGCCGGGGAAGAGTACCGCATACCGGCCGCAAAACTGGAAACGCTCAGCCCGGGCCGGCACGGCCTCTATCTGGTAAAGAAAAAGAGGATCGCCGAAAAAGGCGACACCCTGTCTGTTATGGCCGACATCGAGTACTATACCCATACCATTGAACTGGAGGTGGTTGATTTTTGATTGTTGACGTATGATTTGCGGAGGCCAACAAACAACAGGCAACATTAGTAAACCTAGGGCAGCTGTGTTATCTTTGCAGGCGATTTGAAAAAGCCATGCCGCTTTGGCGCCTGTTCCCCAAACATACTGCCCGGCAGCGCTGCCTTTTAAAACGCCAGAGCCGCGGCCGAAAACGAGAAAATCGAAATGC
Organism: uncultured Phaeodactylibacter sp.; assembly: GCA_964488965.1. GTDB lineage: Bacteria > Bacteroidota > Bacteroidia > Chitinophagales > Saprospiraceae > JACJXW01. The sequence continues at coordinate 1,201 of CAZAXA010000071.1, forward strand.
CGAAAGATCAATCCATCCAGTCTGTCCTTATTATTGGTAGTGGGCCCATTATTATTGGCCAGGCCTGCGAGTTCGACTACTCCGGTTCCCAGGCCGCCCGTTCTCTGCGGGAGGAAGGCGTCAGAGTCACGCTCATCAATGACAACCCGGCCACTATCATGACGGACCCGGTTACCGCCGACAAGGTGTACCTGCTGCCCCTTACCGTGGAAAGCATCATCCAGGTGCTGGAAGAACAGGATATCGACGCCGTGCTGCCCACCATGGGCGGGCAGACGGCCCTCAACCTGGCCATCGAGGCAGGCCAGCAGGGCGTCTGGGAAAAATACAAAGTGCGCCTCATCGGGGTCGACCTGGATGCCATCGAGCTGACCGAAAACCGGGAGGCTTTCCGCAAACACATGATCGACATCGGACTGAGCGTAGCCCCTTCCCGGATCGCCAATTCCTTCCTGGAGGGCAAAGAGGCCGCCCAGGAGATCGGCTACCCCCTCGTCATCCGCCCTTCCTATACCCTGGGCGGCACCGGCGGCAGCTTCGTTCACCATGAAGAACAGTTCGACGCCGCCCTGCGGCGCGGCCTGAACCTGTCGCCTACCCACGAGGTGCTGGTCGAAAAGGCCGTGCTGGGCTGGAAAGAGTTCGAGCTGGAACTGCTGCGCGACGCCAATGATAACGTAGTGATCATCTGTACGGTGGAAAACCTGGACCCCATGGGCATCCATACCGGCGACAGCATTACCATCGCCCCGGCTATGACCCTCTCCGATACGGCTTACCAGCAGATGCGCGACGAGGCCATTCAGGCTATGCGCTCCCTGGGCAACTTTGCCGGCGGCTGCAATATCCAGTTCGCTCTGGACCCCGAGACGGAAAAGCTCATCGTCATCGAGATCAACCCCCGGGTATCCCGTTCCTCGGCCCTGGCCAGCAAGGCCACCGGCTACCCCATCGCCAAGATCGCCGCCAAGCTGGCCATCGGCTATGCGCTGGATGAGCTGAAAAACCAGATCACTAAAACCACTTCCGCCTATTTTGAACCCACTCTCGACTACGTGATCGTCAAGATGCCGCGCTGGGATTTCGAGAAGTTCCAGGGGGCCGACCACCAGCTGGGCCTGCAGATGAAATCCGTGGGCGAAGTAATGGCTATCGGCCGCACTTTCCTGGAAGCCCTGCAGAAAGCCTGCCAGTCGCTCGAAAATAACCGCATGGGCCTGGGCGCCGACATGAAGGAGTGGATACGGACGGCCGACATCCTGGAGCGCCTGGAAAACCCCAGCGAAGACCGCATCTTCCGCATCAAGGACGCCCTGCGGCTGGGCGTGCCCGAAAAGACCATCCACAAGCTGACCCGCATCGACCCCTGGTTCATCCGGCAAATCCGGCAACTGGTGAAGATGGAGCAGAAACTGATGCGCTACAACGTGCCGGAAGATATCGACGAAGGCTTTTTCCGGGAACTCAAGGAAGCGGGCTACTCCGACGCCCAGATCGCCTGGCTGATGCGCGTGGAGGAAGAAGAGGTGAGCCGGCAACGCAAGAAGCTGGGCATCCGCCGCACCTACAAGATGGTGGATACCTGCGCCGCCGAGTTCGAGGCCCGGACGCCTTATTTCTATTCTACCTTCGACCAGGAGAACGAAAGCATTCCCTCAGATAAGAAGAAGATCGTCGTGCTGGGCTCCGGGCCCAACCGCATCGGGCAGGGCATAGAGTTCGACTACTGCTGCGTGCACGGCCTGATCGCCATCAAGGAGGCAGGTTACGAATCCATCATGATCAACTGCAACCCGGAAACCGTTTCCACGGACTTCGACATGGCCGACAAGCTCTACTTCGAACCGGTATTCTGGGAACACCTGGAGGAAGTGCTGGAACTGGAAAAGCCGGAGGGCGTCATTGTCCAACTGGGCGGCCAGACGGCCCTCAAGCTGGCACAGAAGCTCCACGAACGGGGCATCAGGATCATCGGCACCAGCTTCCCCGATATGGACCTGGCCGAAGACCGCGGCGCCTTTTCCGGCCTGCTCAAAGACATGGGCATCCCCTATCCTGAGTATGGCGTTGCCCGGGATGCCGACGAGGCGCTGGCAGTGGCCCGGCGCACCGGCTACCCGGTGCTGGTACGGCCCTCCTACGTGCTGGGCGGCCAGCGCATGCGCATCGTAATCAACGATGAAGAGCTGGAACGCCACGTGCTCAGCATTTTCAAACACCTGCCGGACAACCGGGTGCTCATCGACCACTTCCTGGAGCGGGCCAAAGAGGCCGAGATCGACGCCATCTGCGACGGCGACGAAGTCCACATCATGGGCATCATGGAACACATCGAGCCGGCCGGCATCCATTCCGGCGACAGCTCTGCCGTGCTGCCCACCTACAGCCTCTCGGTAGAAGAGGTGAACACCATGGTGGATTACACCCACCAACTGGCCAAAGCCCTCAACATCAAAGGGCTGATCAACATACAATTCGCCATAAAAGACAACAAGGTCTACGTCATCGAGGCCAACCCGCGGGCATCCCGCACTACGCCCTTCATCGCCAAAGCCTACCAGGTTCCCTACCTGAACATCGCCACCAAGGTGATGATGGGCGCCCACAAACTAAAAGATTTTGACATCAGGCCGCGCCCCGGCGGCTTCGCCATCAAGGTGCCGGTATTCTCCTTCAACAAATTCCCGAATGTGGACAAAAACCTGGGGCCGGAAATGAAATCCACCGGCGAGGCTATCCGCTACATCCGGGACCTGTCCGACCCTTTTTTCCGCGAGCTGGACCGCCAACGTTATATGTATCTCACCAGATAATGTTAACTTCGCTTCATGAGTAAAAAGCACAGGGGCCCGCAGGAAACACCTGCGGCCCTGCAACAGCAAGTGGGAGAATTGCTGGAAGAGGCGCAGGAGGCCATACGGCAACTGCGCGCTACCCGCCGGCATATACTGGACAGCCAGCTTATGGCCAGCCACCGGATGCTGGAGCATATCGATGCCATCAGCCGCCTGCGGGTAGAAATCCGGGAGATGCTGAACCACCTGGAAGGCTTCGAAGAAGAAGACCTGCAGGCAATACAACACATGGGAGAGCAACTGGCCAACGCGCCTTTGTTCCACCCCCAGTTCGAAGATTTGCTGGAGCGCAAGGCCCGGGCCGGCGAAAACGGCCGCAGTTTTGACGAACAACTGCGCGAGCAAATCCTCAGCCGCCTGGATGAATTTTCTTTCTTCCCCGGCAAGCGCGAGAATGCCGCCCGGCAGGCGTCCCTCAATAACCTGGCCAGCCCTGACAAGCTTGCCAAAGGAGAGGAGTTGCCGGCCCTGGCCGGGTTGTTGCTCCACCAGCAGCCCGCCGATAAACTGGAGGCCGAAGCTGCCCTCAGCCTCCTTAATACATTGAAAGACGGCCTTAAGGAATACCTGTTGCGGATACGGCGCGAAGAAAAAAGCCTCCGGAATTCAGCCTTTGGCAGGCACGCCTTCCAAACCGGGGAGGATGAAAACATTGAAGACCTGCAAAACCTCAGGGAAATGCTCGAAAAGATGAAAGAGGCCTTTGCCGATTCTATCGAAAAGGGCGGCCCTTCGCCCCTGCTGGAAAGCCTGATCGAGGAATACGGCCTGGACGATGAGGAACTGGAAGATTACGAAGACGAAATGCTCAGCCATTTTCTGGAAGATATGCTGGACGAATCCGAAGGGCTGATGTATAGCGAAGACTATGAGCCGGACGGCGGCTTTTTTGATGAGGATGAAGAGGAGGATTGGGAGGACTGGATGCCGGTGGAAAACCCCCGCTTCCCCCCGGGAAGCTCCGTAAAGGCCTTGGCCGGCCAGATAGACGGGCCCGGAAATTCCGTCATCAGCGTTACAGGATGGCAGGGCCGGGTGGAAGAAGCGTTGACCAACGGCGAGGAAATCCTTTATGTGGTAGCCCTTGACAGCCTTACCTTAAAGGAATTGCCGGAGAGTTTCATCGAGTACACCTGTGAAGAAGAATACGGCAACTTTTCCCGCTACGAGTTCGTGGAGGAAGACCTCGAGCCGACAGAACCCCGCGATTCGGAAGAAGAGGCTGTCATTGCCCAGCGGGAACTGTTCCACCGCTACTTCTGGGGCGATATCGACGAGGACGAGCAGGCGGCCCGCCTCTATGAGATCATGATGAAAGCCCCTGCCGAAGACGACATCAGCAACTGGATTTCCTTTTTCCACGACGAAGCGGCCTTCCCCTTCCCGGCAGTGGTGGAAGGCCTGATACTACAGCACATCGAACCCGGCACTGAAGTGGAAGTACTGGGCATCGAAGGGGTCGATGAAGAAGAGGGTTTCGGCCTGGTGGCCTCCATTAAAAAGGGCCGCGCCATTCTTTCCTATCCGCTTATGGAGCTGATGCCCGTCAATGACCGCGACCCTAAATCCTGGCCATTGCTGGACTACCGCTACTGGGCGGATTTGATGCTGTAATTTTGTAACTATTTAGTACTACTTTGCCACTTTAACAGGAGCGCGGGCCTCCAGGCCCGCGAAGGCTGCCTCTGGCAGCCCCTAAAAAGGCGATATCATACGAAAAACCTGCTTGAAACAGGTTTTCGCGGGCCCTGGAGAGGCTCGAAAATTTTAAAGCGACAAAGTAGTAGTAGGCGATGGGTAGAAAAGGTTGTCATCCATTGAGGATGCTCCGCCTCCATCGGCGGAGGCCGGAAAGCTGAGTTTGGAGTAGGGTTCAAAACTTTCGCTAAATAAAAAACTAAAAACCATGGCACGTTATCTACTCATCTGTTTACTATGCCTGGGCCTAACTGCCCCCGCTTTCAGCCAGGAAGAAGTGAATACCGAGCTGGTGGAAGCCATCCGCAAGCATGGCCTGGAACAGAGCCGGGCAATGGAGGTCGCCGGCTGGATCGTCGATACTTACGGCCCGCGCCTCACCGGCTCGCCCATGCTGGACAAGGCCACGGAATGGGCGCTTCAGCAACTCAAAGACTGGGGCCTGGAAAACGTCCATACGGAAGCCTGGGGCCCCTTCGGCCGAGGCTGGGAACTGCAGCATTTCGAGATGCACGCCCAGGCGCAGGGCTACTGGCCCGTCATTGCCTACCCGAAGGCCTGGTCGGCATCTACCGACGGCGAGGTGAGCGGGGAAGTGGTTTACCTGCAGGCGACCTCTGAAGAAGACCTGGAAAAGTACAAGGGAAAGCTCGGCGGCAAGTTCGTCCTGATGGATACCCTGCGGGCGGTTGAGGAGTGGTTCGAGGCGCCGGCCAAGCGCTACGATGCCGAAGGATTGCTCGAACTGGCCAACGAGCCCATGCCCACCCCGCGCCCGCGCCGCAACTACGACCGCCTGGGCGGCTTCCAGTTCAACCAGAAACTCTGGCAGTTCCTGGAGGAAGAAAAGCCCCTGGCGGTGCTCGACCGCAGCTATAAAGGCGACCTGGGCACCGTCTTCGTCTCCGGCGCCCGCACCGGCGGCGACTGGGGCGATGTGCGCAAGCCAGGCGTCTACGTCATTCCGCAGGCCACCCTGGCCGTGGAGCATTACAACCGCATCTTCCGCCTCCTGCAGAAGGGGCTGCCCGTCACCCTTAGCATGGAACTCAAAGGTGCTTATACCAACCCCGACGGCATGGAACACAACATCATCGCCGAAATACCCGGTACGGACCTGAAGAACGAAGTCGTCATGTTCGGCGCCCACTTCGATTCCTGGCACGCCGCCACCGGCGCTACTGACAACGGCGCCGGCTCCACCGTCATGATGGAAGTGGCCCGCATCCTGCAGGAGGTGATCAAGGAGACGGGCGTCCGCCCGCGCCGCAGCCTGCGCCTGGCGCTGTGGACTGGCGAAGAGCAGGGCCTGCTCGGCAGCCGGGGCTATGCCGGCCAGCATTTCGCCGAATTCCCGGAAGGGGAAAGAACCTATACGCCCCAATCCCTGAAACCGGAACAGGCTAAAGTGTCGGCCTATTACAACCTGGATAACGGCACGGGCAAAATCCGCGGCGTTTACCTTCAGGGCAACCCCCAGGTGGCGCCCATCTTCCGCGCCTGGCTGGAGCCCTTCAAAGACCTTGAAGCCGGCACACTGAGCCTGTCGAATACCGGCGGCACCGACCACCTGGCCTTTGACGCGGTGGGCATCCCGGGCTTCCAGTTTATTCAGGATCCCATGGCCTACTTCGCCCGCACCCACCACAGCAATATGGACAATGTCGACCATCTGGTGGAAGCCGACCTGAAACAGGCCGCCACTATCATCGCCTCCTTCGTTATGCACACCGCCATGCGCGATGAAATGCTGCCGCGTAAGCCGCTGAAGATGGGGGAAGAGGAAGCGGATGGGAGCAGGTAGGGGTTGATTGGTTGATTGAGTTGATTGGGGGGCCCTCCCGTAGTCCAACTCAATCAACCTAATCAACCAGCCCTCACTCCAAAGCGATCACCCGCACCACTACCTTGCGGTTCTGTTCCTTGGGCTTATCGTCGACGATCTCCCCTTCGGCCTTCATGGCGATCTTATCTATCCCGAAGCCATTTTCCGTGACGATGTAGGCGACTTTTTTGGCGCGCTCTTCGGATAGTTCGAGGTTGTAGGAGTCAGAGCCGATATCGTCGGCGTAGCCGGTGATCTCCAGGCGCTGGATGTTCTTCTTTTTCAGGGGCGCCAGGAATTCATCCAGCCTGCTCATCTCTTCGATATCCATTTTGGCCTGGTCGAAGCCGAAGAATACGGTGTGGCGGTATTCCTGCAGCACCCTTTTCTTTTTTGGAGGGGCGGCGGCAGTAGTATCCGGCGCGGGGCTTCCCGGGCCGGGAAACTCGAAGACGGATTTGAGCAGCAGCTCGATGGTGTAAAACTGTTTGTTGTCCCATTCCGGGATGATGAAGAAGTTCCGGTAGGGATGGAAGTAGTTCTTTTCCACGCTGATCCTGAGGGTATCGCCGGCGGGAACGCAGAGGAAGAAGCGGCCGTCCTTTTCCACCTCGAAGGCGGGGCGCCCTTCGATGTGGACGGTAGCCGCTACGGTGAAGTCGAGGGCACTGTCTACCACCAGGCCTTCCACGAAGGTGATGGGCTCGCTGTAGAGCTGCTCGGTGAGCTGAAATTTATAGATATCGAGTTTGCCTTCGCCGCCGGGCCGTTCGGAAGAGAAGTAGCCGGTATGGCCGTCGGCGGAGAGGAAGAGCCCCAGTTCGCGGAAGGCGGAATTCACCGGCGGGCCCAGGTTGATGGGGGCGCTCCAGTTCCCCTCGTCATCCAGCCAGCTCATGTATATGTCTTCATCGCCCATGCCGGGATGGCCGTAGGAGGAGAAGTACAGGGTGCGGCCGTCGTTGGTGATGAAGGGGGCCTCTTCATAATCGTCGGTATTGATCCTGGGGCCCAGGTTGACGGGTTCGCTCCATCTGCCGTCGGCCTGGCGTTTGCTGTAGTAGAGGTCGGACTTGCCCAGGCTGCCCTCCCGCTCGCTGGCGAAGAAGAGCGTGGCGCCGTCGCAACTGATAGAGGCCTGTGATTCCCATTTCACGGAATTGGCAAAGCCCTGGAGGGGGGCGGCGTCGCCGATCTCGCCGTCGGCGCTGACCAGCGCCTCCCAGATATCGCAGACGCCCAGTACTTCCTCGCGCCCGCAGGCGGTGAAATAGAGGCGGCGGCCATCGCGCACCAGTGTGCACATGCCCTCGTCCAGGGCCGTATTGATGGCCTTCACCGGGCTGCCCTTCGTCCATTGGCCTTTTTCCCGGCGGCTCTCCAGCAGGTCTTCGTCCCCTTTCCCGTTGCCGGCCTTGCGGGTGAAAAAGAGCCGCTCCTGGCCGTTGGTGAGGTAGGGGAAATAGTCGTCGTCTTTGGAATTGACGGCCGGCCCCAGGTTGGACACCTCCGTAATGTTGATGAACTTGATGGAGTCCAGCGTTACTTCACAGGCGCGGATGTTGCCATTCAGCTTTTCCAGGTAGCGCTTTTCGTAGGCCAGTTCCCGCTCCGTGTTCATGCTGAAGGTATCCACCGCCGTATTCTGCAATTGCTCAAAGCGGCGGAAAAAGGCAAGGGCTTCCTTGTGGCGCCCGGCCTTGTAGTAGGCCTCGCCGAGCTGATAGTAAAGCGTGCGGGAAAAGAGAGAGTCAGACTGAAGCACCGTTTCGTATTGCTTAATGGCGCCGGGGTAGTCGCGCAGCAGTTCGTAACAAAGCCCCATGCCGCGGCGGGCGGCGCTCAGTTCCGGCTGGGCTTTGAGGGTTCGCTCAAAGAGCTTCAGCGCCTGCTCTGCATTGCCTTCCAGTAAGGCCGCTTCGGCACTGCGGTACAACTCGGCGACAGTGGGGCTCCTGAATACCTGGGCAAGGGCCGGGTTATGACACAGGCAAAATAAGGCGCAGATCAGGGGGAGAGAGTAGGATCGTTGCATATAATCCGGTTTTGGGATCAGTAATGGCACTCAAAACTAATTGATTTTTTTTTAATGCTTCAATTGTGCCGTTCAAAAAACACCCTTTGTCCTGTAGAACATTGACAAGGCCAGGGGGTTGATAAGATATGAACTTACCGGATCGTTTAATTCAAAAACTGGCTATGCTGCTAAAGACCATCCTCCCCCTCGCCTCTTTGTCGCTGCTTTCCACCCTGGCCTTCCCGCAGGAGTTGCAACTGCCCCGCAAGAGCCCCGCTGCCGGCGTATCTCAAACTATTGGCTATACGGAGATTTCTATCCGTTACGGCTCGCCGGCCGTCAACCAGCGGGAAATCTGGGGCAAGCTGACGCCTTACGGCGAACTGTGGCGGGCAGGCGCCAATGAGGCCACCACCGTCGAGTTCAGCACGGATGTGGAGGTGGAAGGCCAGCCTCTGCCGGCAGGCAGGTATGCCTTTTTTCTCATTCCGCGTAAAGAGGGAAAATGGACTGCCATTTTCAACAAGGCGTGGGATCAGTGGGGCGCCTACGACTACAACCAGCAGGAAGATGCGCTGCGCGTAGAAGTGGACGCCCGGTTCGCCAAACAGGCCAACCAGGAAAACCTGCGGTATGAGGTCATTTACCAGAATGTGGAGAGCGGCTACATCCTGCTGAGCTGGGAAAAGCTCCGGCTCTACCTGCGTATCAGGGTGGACGCCATGCAGAAATCCCTCAGCGAGATCACGACTGCCCTGGCCGCCGCGCCGGAAGAACAGAAATGGCGCATCAACGCCCAGGCTGCCGATTTCCTGCTCTGGGCCGGGCAGCCCGTTCCTGCTTTGCAGTACGCCGAAGCGTCCATCGCTGGTAAGGAAACTTCCTGGAATTACTGGATCAAAGCCCGCATCCTGGCTGCCCGGGAGGACTATGCCGGTGCCCTGGCCGCCGCCGGGAAGGCCAGGGAAACAGCTCGGGCCAACCCGGAGGACGGCTTCTACGACAACTCGAAAGGAGAGATAGAAGGCATGGTGAAAAGGTGGAAGGAAAAGCGGCGGTAGCGGGCGATGCCTATGTTGTGCCGCAGCCCTTCATTCCATAAAAAATTGGCCTGCCCAGTTCCGGCGGCCAATTTTTAAAACAGGAAATATTATGGCTAAAATAAAGGTTATTGCCGGTTGAAGAAGAAGTCTTTCTCGCCGGTGTTGAAATCCTTATCGTCACAGGCCAGGACGTGCTGCAGCACCAGCTCGTCCATCTCCAGGTATTTGACTTCGGCTACGGTCGTTTGGCCGTCATCCAGGCGCATCACCAGGTGTTGGCCGTCTTTGGCCAGCCACCATTGGCCGGATTCTTTGATATTGCGGTCGGCGCAGCCCAGCATTCTTTCGAACTTCCCGCTCTTATAAAAGGCATACTTGAGGTAAGCCCCTTCCATCGATTTCAGGTCGAAAGGATAGGTCGTATTCTCCCACTTCCCGGCCAGGAGGTTTTCCTTCTGCCGGTATTCGGCAACCGAAGCAGGCATTTCATGCTCCAGGGAAAGAACGATGCCTTTGCCGTTTTCGGTCAGGGTCATCCCCTGGCAGGCAGGTTCCACCTCGAATGACAACTGCCGCCTGCCGTCCCTGCCGGATAATTCGAGGCGGGCCTCATCATCGCCGAGCGATTGTACGGACCAGGTGAATTCCTGGTAATCAGACAAGCCATTCCGGCCATAAGTAAACCAGTCGGCCTTGCCGGAAGCGTGGAACTGCAGGACAGCCTCCCTGCCGCCTTTCGCAGCGCCAACCCAGACGCCATCGGGCAACGCCTGGTAGAGCTGGGCACTGAGCGTTAAATTTCCGTTAAGGTTGAAAGCGCAGGAAGTGTCTCCTGTAGCAAATGCGGAGAAAACGAGGCCAACGCACACCGTAAGCGCGCTTAACATCAGGGTTTTCATAATTTTCATTTTAGCCGGGTGAAAAGCCGCTTGGCCCTTTGCCTGAAATTCAGCCGGTTGTTCGAAACTGTGCCAGGCAGCTTTATTAAAATTGATTTCGGTGATTTCTAGTTATATAGACAAATTTAAACGCTAAAGGATGCAGCTGTCCATTTTTTTTGACGACGCCGGGCCATTCTTCGATGAACGGACACAGCGGCTGAACCATCTTCTGGATATATGACGTTAGTCTCGTATCTTTGGTTAACAATAGCTGATAACTATACTTCAAAAGTGCTGATCAAAACCAGAGGCATAGTGTTGCGGTCGATGAAATACTCCGAAACGAGTGTCATCGCGGATATTTATACCGAGCAGCGGGGGATGCGGAGTTACCTTATCAACGGCGTGCGCAGCAGGAAGGCCCGCTTCAGCGCCAGCCTTCTGCAGGTCATGTCCCTGATAGAGATGGTGGCCTACGACCGCCATGAGAAGGGCCTGAACCGGGTGCGGGAAATACAGGCTGCCCATGTTTATCAGTCCTTGCCTTTTGATGTGCACAAGAGTGCGGCCGGGCTTTTTATGGCAGAAATAGCGCGAAAGTCCATCCGCGAGCCGGAGGAGAACCGGGAACTGTTCCATTTTCTGTTCAGCGCCTTTCAGTTCCTCGATGAAACGACAGCCGCCAGCACTAACGTACACCTTTGTTTTTTGCTGGAATTGAGCGCATACCTGGGCTTTGTGCCGGGGGGGGACTGCATGGCCGGGACGCCGGTATTCGACCTTCAGGAAGGCGTCTTTGTGGCTACGGCGCCTTCCCATCCGTATCATCTGCCGGAACCTGAAAGCCGGCTGCTTTATAAGTTGCTGAACACAAAGATGGAAAAGAGCCACGAGCTGAGTATGCAGCGCCAGCAGCGAAGATCGCTTTTGTTAAACCTCATTGATTACTACCGCCTCCACATAGAGAACATGCCGGAAATACATGCTCATGTGGTGCTGCAGGAGGTACTGGAAGGTTGAAACGGAAGTTTATCCGGGCGCCACGCGCTGGGGTTGAGGTTGCAACTCAAAAAATGGGGAAAATTACACCTGCGATACAATTATGGGTTATTCCCGGCCGTTTCTATTAGTGGAAAACGCACCATAAAATAATTTTAGCGGCGTAACTTATTATCATGGGATTCTAATTGTATTTATGGGAAGTGCCTTCATTTCAGATGAAGGCATTTTTTTTTGCCCGGCGGGAAAGTGGCGGCAGGTATAGTTGGGCCCATGCTGTACTTAACGGCAATAGGTTTTCCCGGCCGTTCAGGTACGGGAGAGGTAGTGCATTTGCCACCCCTGCCGGCTATCCGTTTAAGGTTGGACAGAGAAGCAGGAATATAGATTCCTGCGCTGTTATAAGGAGATAAAGCACGGGAATCTATATTCCCGTTTCTCGTAAAAAACAAAACACTGTTGTCCAACCTTAGGCGGATAGCCTCCCTGCCCTTAATCCCCTGAAGGGGAGCCGCCCATAAATGCACTACCTCTCCCGTACACGCAGTGTCGGGAAAACCTATTGCAGCGGAGTATAAAAAAAAATTGGGGAAAGCTGCTGTGCTTTCCCCCCTCTGATAAGAAACACCCTAAAAACTACCGTATAAGAAGATCGTTCTCATTTGGATCGGTTTCATGGGGGAGTTGAAAACAGCCGGGGTACTTAAAATCTAAAGTGTCGGGTGATCTCTTTTTTGCCGAAGTGGGTTATGCTTCGGTTTTTTCAGGCTGTTTTGCACTCCTTTTTATAAGTCGGTTATCCGGGGCTTCAGGTTACACCCCGGCCTTCTTTTTTTTCTACATCTTCTGTATTCCTCCCGATATCAGCGAACGCGTATTCTTTTCTTCCGGATCGCCGGTGTAATTGATCTGGCCGCCGGTGGTTGCATTGGCGTCGAGCCGTTGATTGGCCACCACTTCGGCCTGGCCGCCGGTATTGGCCTTGACGTAGGTGCGGTTGCACTCCAGGTTCAGGGCCCGGTACTGGCCGCCGGTAGCGGCAGAAGCTTCCTGGGTTTCGGTGGCGCCGTCAATATCGATCTGGGCGCCCTCCACCACGCTGGCAACGAGGGTATTTACTTCGACGGACAGCTCCATCTGGGCGCCGCTGGTAGCCCTGATGTCAAACTGGTCGCCGGTGATAGGGACGGTGGCGCGAACCTTGGCGCCGGCGCTGGCCTTCAGGGCGCGCAATTGCTGGTAGCTTATCTCCACCCTCACCTGGTCGTCGCCATGAAAAAGGCCTTCGATCAACTGGATCTTCAGGGTTTTTCCTTTGGTAAAGACAGACACTTCATCTACAGAAACGCCTTCGGCGGTGATGATGGCCCTGGCCTCTGCGCCGGGCGTGAGCACGACTTCTATATCGCCTGCCACCGAAATGGCGTCAAAATAATCGAGCTTGCGTTCTTCCTGTGCCTGGATACCGGACAGGGAACAGAAAAAAGCAGCCGCTAACGCTACTTGCAGGATCGTTTTCATGATAAGGTTATTTTTTGACTAACATATAAGCAGGATATCCGGGCCTGCCCTTACATGATGCAGCCAGGACTGCTATCCCCCTATTCGAAGTCCGGATTTTGCTAAACAGGCTTTTTCGCTATCAAAGCGCCACCTCCAGACAAGCGCTGAAAAAATTGGCACGATATTTTATTGTGCTTAGGGGTAGAGAAAGTTCAGAACCTGAACTCCGATACCCTCCCCCATACATTGATGCAGTAACAGGGGTTTCCTGCCTGGAAACGGCCAGGCCAGGAGCAGCCGCCCCTTTCTTTTACTGTCCGCCGCCCTGGGCTGTGGCGGAGGGGAGGCAGCGCTTTGCCTTTGAGTTTAATAAATTGAAAGTCAATAAATTAATTACAAAACTACATCAACATGAAACACTTGACACACAACGAAGGAGGCCGAACTCCTGTTTATCCATGCAGAAACCTATGGAGGATGCTTCAGGCGGCCCTCCTCATGCTGGTTTTTTGTGCTGCCGCCGGCCAGGCTTCGGCACAATGCGCCATGAATTGCCGGGGGAGCAGCCCCGGGCAGCCGCTTACGATCTTTATTGATGATCAATGCGAAGCCCGCCTGGATACGACGATCCTGATGGATGGCCCATCACTTTGTGCCGGCGATAAAATACTGACTGTCAGGGACACTTTGAGCAATATCATAGTTTCGGATACCAATCAGGCCGTATTTGACCCCACCCCCTATCACGGGCAGTTGTTGCGGGTCATCGTGGAGGATCTCCAATCCGGCCTCTTCTGCAACAGCTTTGTCACCCTGGCGGATACGCTTCCGCCCCTGGCCGAATGTACGGCGGATACCATCAGTTGCCTGGGGGATACCAGCGTTATCGCCCTGGGATATCCCGTGATCTCTGATAATTGTTCCGGCGATATTGCCTTGAGTTATGTCGATACCATAACGAATTATGCCTGTGGCGAGCCGGAAGTGGCCTTGATTGAAAGGACCTGGCGGGCGACGGATGTTTTTGGGAATACGGGCGTCTGTGTACAGCCGGTACATATTCTACGGCCCAGCCTGGCGGATATCAGGTTTCCGGCCGACACTACCCTGTCCTGTGAAAACGAGTATCCGGATGAGGCGGCCGCCGGCCTGCCAACCCTGCTCGGGGATACCATTCCCGTCGGCAACATCTGTTCGCTGGAAGTGGAATACGAAGATTATACCATTCCCAACTGTTCAGGCCTGGTTTATGACATATTGCGCACCTGGACGGTCAGGGACACCTGTTCCGGCCAGACGGCCACCGAGATACAGCTGGTCAGCGTGGTGGATACGGTCGCCCCGCAGATCACCTGCCCGGCGGCGGTTACGGCAACTACATTGCCCACCTCCTGTTACGCACGGGTCACGCTGCCGCTGCCGGTATATGAAGATAACTGTGATGAGGACGCCACCTTTTTCGTCAGCACCTCTTTCGGAGGGGTAGGCCTGGGCCCGCACAACTTTGTTCCGGTAGGAACGCATATCCTGCAATATACGAGCATTGACGCCTGTCAGAACACCCGCACCTGTACCACCACCCTTACCGTGGTTGATGCCGAACCTCCGACGGCCTCCTGCAACCAGTCGGCCGCCATTTCCATTCCCGGCGGCGGCTACGGAATAGCCCCGGCCGCCGTCTTCAACGAGGGCAGCAACGACAACTGCGCCAATACCCTGTATTATAAAGTCAGGCGTGCAGAACCTGGCGCCTGCAATATGGCCAATGGCGATGATGCAGGCCTGCCCGGCTACCAGGAGTGGCTGGATGATGAGGCGATCTTCTGCTGTGAGGACGCAGGCGAACCCGTACTGGCCGTGCTGCACGTTTATGATAAGGACCCGGGCGACGGCCCGGTTGACCCCACCCGTGAACTTCCGGGCGGCGACCTTCACGGCCGCTTTTCAGAATGCCAGGCTTTGATACAGGTGCGGGATGTGCTGAATCCGGTTCTCACCTGCCCTTCAGATACGGTCATTGACTGTTCAACGGATTATTCCGACCTGACGGCCTTTGGCAATCCTATGTTTTCGGACAACTGCAGCGGGTTGGTGGGCGTGCAGGAAGAAACCGATATCAGTGACTGTGGCACAGGAACCATCACACGGACTTTCCGCGCCGCCGACCCTGCCGGTAATGTCGCCGCCTGTACTCAGCAGATCAGCGTAGTCAACCTGGCGCCGCTGAGTGAAGGTAATATCATCTGGCCGGCGGACTATACGACAGGCATCTGCGGCGCCCAGACCGACCCGGATGACCTTCCCAACGGCTACAACCGCCCGCAGGTGGCGGCCGGCCTGAGCTGTACCAACACGGCTATATCTTATGAAGACGACCTGTTTAATATTGCTCCTCCGGCCTGCTATAAAATCCTGCGCCGCTGGACGGTTATCGACTGGTGTGCCTATGACCCGGAATACCCGCAAAACGGCGGGCGCTTCACCAGGGTCCAGGTCATCAAAGTAGAAGATAATGACGCTCCTGTGCTGGACTGCCCGGCCAGCGTCACCAAGGGGGTCTCGAATGACTGCAGCTATGCCCGGGTCGACCTTTCTCCGGCGACGGCCCTGGATTGCAATACCAGCGTCATCATTACCAATGATTCGCCTTATGCGTTTTCCGGAGGTGCTAATGCCAGCGGCGACTATCCTCCCGGTACGACGGTGGTATCCTTTTCCGCGGCAGACCGCTGCGGCAACCTTTCCACCTGCGAGGTCAGCGTCAATGTCGTAGATAACAGAGCGCCCGCCCCGATCTGTATCGTAGGCCTTTCGGTCAATCTTTCCGGCGCCAATGGCGACGGGACGGCGGTAGTATCGGCGGCTGCTTTCGACGGCGGCAGCACGGACAACTGCACCGACAGGGCCGGCCTGCGCCGTACGATCCGCCGGGTGGGAACGGGCATTCCCGGAGTTCCCCCGGCCAGTACCGAACTGAGTTTCACCTGTGCCGACCGGGGCAACCAGATGGTAGAATTCTGGGTGACGGACGGCATCGGCAACAGCGACTACTGCGTCACCGTAGTTGCCGTGCAGGACAACAATGGCATCTGCCCGCAGCAGGCCTCAGGCGTGATCGCCGGGGGAATTCAGACCGAAAGAGGCGAATATGTGGACAATGTGATGATAAGAGACAACTTCAACAGTATGGAAACTTCCACCGGCGACCTGGGCTTTTTCGAGCTGCTCAACGTGCCCTACGGAGGTGATTACACCATCAGCGCTCATCGGGATGACGCCCTGCTGAACGGAGTATCGACATTCGACCTCGTACTGGTGAGCAAGCACATTCTGGGTATTCAGCGCCTGGACAGCCCCTACAAGCAGATCGCTGCCGACGTGAACAAGTCGGGAGAAATCTCTACCCTGGACATGATCGGCCTGAGGAAGATGATCCTCGGCCTGGAAAACCGGTTCCCGAATGGAAATACTTCCTGGCGCTTTGTGGATGCCCGTTACGTTTTCCCGGACCCCGATGACGCATTTGCCGCTCCTTTCCCGGAGATCATCAACATCAACAATTTTACCCGTGATGAAATGGAGGCTGACTTCGTGGCCATCAAGGTAGGAGATGTTGACCATTCCGCCGTAGCGAACAGCCTGCTCGGCGCTGAAGGACGGGGGGCGGCCGGCGAGCTTGCCCTTCATCTGCCTGCGCGCAGCGCCAGGGCGGGCGAGCTCATCAC
>CAZAXA010000072.1:0-17580 GCA_964488965.1 uncultured Phaeodactylibacter sp.
TCAAAGTGGATAACGAGAGAAACCAAAGAAGATTCGAGAGTGTGTACTCCAAGAAGGTGCGTGCGGGAAAGAGAAGGACCTACTTCTTTGATGTGCGGAAAACCAAAGGAGAGGATTTCTACCTGACGCTCACGGAAAGTACCAAGAAATTCAACGGTGACGGGTACGAGCGCCACAAGATCTTCCTCTACAAAGAAGATTTCAATCGTTTCCTCGAAAGCCTTGAAGATGTGATCAACCATGTCAAGGACAATCTGATGCCGGAGTATGACTACGACGAATACACGCGCCGTCATGAAGAGTTCGAGGCACGCCACGGTGACGAAGGCGATGACGACTACAGGGACGAGATGGAGGATGACGAGCCGGAAACTATGGAGCCCAGGCCTAAGCAGAAATTCGACGCCGGCAGTGATGACGACATGACCTGGTAAGTATGCCGGTTGAAAGAGAAAAAGCGCGGGCCTTACCCTTCGGCCCGCGCTTTTTTTTTCCGTCAGATCCGGACGCTCATGCCCAGGGATACCAGCGACGCCCCAAAGCCCAGTTCCCCGAACATGCCTATCCGGGGCGTAAAACTGTAACGCCCCCCCAGAAAGCCGGAATAAAGCAGCCGGCCGGAGCTCTCCTGAATGCCTTTTTCCTCCCTGGCCTTTTCAAGCTGCCCCTCCAGCATCCTGACCCGTGAGTGCGCATAGGCCAACGTCATGCCTCCGTAGATGTTCCACGGCCCCAAAGCGCTGCTCCGTGCCGCCAGGCGCAGGCCGGCAAGTGAAAAGCGGTTCTGCCATCTGGCCCGCCCCCCCGCCGGGAGCGCCTTCAGGCTCGTTTCCGTCACCGAATATCCGGCGAAGGCCCCCAGGCTGAAGTGTTTCGCCAGTTTGTAATCGGCGGACAGGCTAAGCGGCAGGGTTTTCGCCTTGCCGTCATCCTTGACGAAGGCCGGGAGCAGGCCGATACCGGCATTGATGTCAAGGTAGTTATTCTTCTGCCTGCCGTGCTGGGCATTGGCGATCCGGATCAGGAACAGGGTTAAAACGGAGAGCAGCATTACTTTTTTCATGTTATAGCATTTTTAGGTATGAAATAAGAGTGTTCATCATGGCAAAAACCTCCCTTCCTCCTGCCGGGCGCCCGCCGGCAAAAGTGCAGCCCCTGGAAAAGCGCAAAGGCCGCCTTAACCCTGAGGAAGCGGAATACTTCCCTGGTTGATCCGTATTACCCTAAAAACGCGTGAGGATTTTTCATGCCCCTCGGCTTCACCCCGTGAAGCCCGGCAGGAACGATCTTCTCACTCTATCGGCGCGTTGCCGGACATTCCGGCGTTCATCATGTCATACAAGTTATAAATATTGACGAAAGAAGTCCAGCCCGAGTTGGGTTATTAATAATTTTTAACATTTAACCTTTTTTGATACCTGCCTGGTGGCAGGCAGGTATCCTGCGGGCAGCGCTTCTTTACATCTCTATACCCATAATACAGAAATGGAAAAAAGTTACAGAAGATACCTGCCGGATCACCATAGAGGAAGCGGTTGGCAAAACCCGGCAGTTTTTACTGAAGTAATTTCTTACTTATGTGCCACACTGATAAAAATCATCCCATCCCTTCCCGAATTCTGATAACTTTCTGCCCTATTCCCTGCCACCCTGATGCTCTTGCCTGGTGAGCGCGCGCCTAAAAAAACTTTCCTATGCAACTGATCGACGGCTCGAAGATCATCACCGAAGCCTGTGTACGGGCGGGCGCCGATGTGTACGTCGGCTATCCCATTACGCCCTCCAACTGGTTTTACGCCTACGCCCAGAAGCGCTTCCCCCTTTTCCTGGCCGGCCCCGACGAGATATCCGTCCTCCAGTGGATGTCGGGCTTTTCGGCGGCGGGCCGGATGCCGGTGACGGCCACTTCCTTCCCGGGCCTGGCTCTGATGGTGGAAACGCTCAACATGGCCTACATGATGGAATTGCCCATGCTCCTCATCGTCACCCAGCGCCTGGGGCCGAGCACGGGTTCGGCGACGACCGGCGCCCAGGGCGACCTGCTGCTGCTGCGGGGCGCCATCTCCGGAGGCTACCCGTTGCCGGTTTTCTGCCCTTCCAGCTTTGAGGATTGCTGGAACCTTGCCTATGAAGGCATCAAAACGGCCATCCGCTACCGCACGCCGGCCGTCTTGCTCACCTCCAAGGAGATGGTGATGACCCTCAGGAGCTTTGACCTGTCCACCCTGCCGGAAATAAAAAAAGTGGAAATGGAAATGCCGGAAGCAGAACAACCCTACCAGTCCTACCGCGCCGGGGCCGATGGCGTCCCGCCCTTCGTCCCGCTGGGCGATGAGGCCCGTCAGGTACGGCTGAACGCCTCCACCCACGGCAGGCTCGGCCTCATCCAGAAGGCCAGCCCGGAGGCCATGGCCAACACCCGGCGGCTGCAGGATAAGCTGGAGCAGAATATTTCGGAATTCACGTTCTACGAGCTGGATGAACAGGCCGGAGCCGGCGAACTGATCGTCACCTACGGCATCTCCGCCGATGCGGCGCGGGATGCGGCGGCAGAAATGCGGCGACAAGGCAAAAAGGTGTCCCTGCTGACCGTCAAAACGCTCCTGCCCGTGCCGCCGGCCATCCTGGACATTCTCGGACGTTACGAAAAGCAGGTGTTTGTCGAAGAGAACCTGCCGGGATTATTTAAAGAACTGATCTACGGGCAGGCAGGGAGGAAAAATATTCGCAGTGTAAACAAGATCGGGAGCATGATCGCTCCTTCGGAGATTTTACAAACCATATGACACAACCCATTTTAAGTACCAAAGACATGCCCTTCTGCCCCGGTTGCGGGCATGGCGTGGCAGTCAGGAACCTGGCCAAAGCCCTGGAAGAGGCCGGTTATGACCCGCTGGATGTCATCGTCGTCAGTGATATTGGCTGCGCCGGGCTGGTGGATCCCATCCTTTCCACCCACACCATCCACGGCCTGCATGGCCGGGCCCCTGCCCTGGCGTTGGGGGTATCGCTCGGCTTGTCCAGGCCCAAGAAAAAAGTAATTGCCATACAGGGCGACGGCGGGGCCACCATCGGCCTGCAGCACCTGCTGGAGGCGGCGCGCCGCAACGCCGATATGACGCTCATCGTGCTGAACAACCTGCTCTACGGCATGACCGGCGGTCAGATGAGCGGCTTGTCCACCCGGGAATTTAAGGCCGAAAAACAGATCGAAGACGACACGCCGCCCTTCGATATCGTCAGGCTGGCACATGAGGCGGGGGCTGCCCGCAGCTCCCGGATAACGGCCCCGGGCGATTTCAAGGCGTATTTTATGGAAGCCCTCGCCACACCGGGTTTCTCTCTCATCGAAGTGGCCTGCCTGTGCCCTTCCCATGGGGTGAAGAAGCTGAAGGACCTGGCGGCTATCACTCCGGGGGATTTGAAGCTGGCCCGTCAGCGGGAGCCCGCCCGGGTGGAGTACCGGGAAACGGCGCCTCTTTTCGGCGAAGGCAGGCCGGTTGCCAGCCCTTACCGCTCCGGTATAAAAGAACGGCTGGGCATGGCCATCGCCGGTTCTGCCGGCGGCGGCATACAGTCGGCGGCCCGCCTGATCGCCAATGCGGGCATCCTCTCCGGCCTGCACGCCACGATGAAGGGCGAGTACCCCATCACGGTGGGCGCCGGCTTTTCCGCTGCGGAAGTCATCCTTTCGAGAAATGAAATCCACTATACCGGGCTGGAATCGCCGGATGTGATGGTGATCGTCACCGAAGAAGGCATGGGCAAGGTAAAAGGCAGCATCCGGCCCCACACTGCCCTGGTGCTGGACAGGCAGTTGGAAGTGGAGGGGGCTTTCCCCAATGCCATTTACGGAGATTTTCTGAAGGAGGCGGGCAAGCAGGGCGCCGCCTTGTCAGCCGCCGCTTTATGGCTGATACAGGAGGGGGCGCTGGAAGCGGGAGCCCTGCTCGAAGCGGCGAGGAAACACAAGCACGGAGAGGCTCTGGCGGAGGTGATCGGGAAGGCGGGGAGTTTAAGGGTGTAAAAGTGGGCGGCCACACACACACCTTTACACCTCCCTAATGCCTGCCCCGCAGCTCCACCACGGCCTTATCCTGAAGGCCCCTGGTATCGTACCAGAATACCACTTTGGTAATGATGCGGCGGTTGCCCTCGATTCTGATATTTTTTTCATTTCAGTAATATTTTGTTCGGATTACATGATCCAATTCCTAAATTAGTGAGCAATTGTACCAAAGATAAACCTTCGTTCCTATTTCGCTGTGATTTTCTACGTCTCAATAAAGACGCCGGGCCGGCCAAAACAAGCATCAGCATATCAGCATGACAGCCATAGAAATACGTCCCCGCTTCTATCAGGAAGTATCGTTCGGCAAGGAAGAAACCCTCGCCCGGCTTCGCACTGCCTTGAAGCAGCCTGGCAGCCCCATCATCGGTTATGTGGCTGACCACCACGTTACCCTGAAGATTCCCTATAACAGGCAGCATTTCTGGTCGCCCCAGCTGGCGCTGGAAGTCGAGGAGCATGAAAGCGGCGAGGGCGCCCTCATCCGCGGCCTGTTCGGCCCTCGCCCCTCGGTCTGGCTGATGTTCGTTTTTATGTATTCCATCATCGGCGTC
This sequence comes from uncultured Phaeodactylibacter sp., assembly GCA_964488965.1. GTDB lineage: Bacteria > Bacteroidota > Bacteroidia > Chitinophagales > Saprospiraceae > JACJXW01. The sequence goes on from CAZAXA010000072.1 coordinate 4,624, forward strand.
ATTTGCCTGTTCGTGGCCATCACGGGTTTTTCCCAGCTGAGCCTCGGCATTCCCGCGCCGGCACTTTGGGTATTGCCCGTCGGAGCAGGCCTGGCCGTTTTTCTATACATTTCCGCTAAAACCGGCGAACGCCTGGGGCGGGACGAGATGCAGCAGTTGAAACACTTCCTGGATGAGGCGCTGGCGGTGCGGGAGGCGGCGTAGGTGGGTGTTTATGTACATTGGCGCATTGATGAGGGCGCTGGCCGAAAAGCCGATTTCAGAATTTTAGCGCCCTCGGTTTCAAAATTTGGCACAAACGGTTTTCAGACTCCCTGCACCTAACCGAAGCAGATCATGAGTAAAAAGACCAACGCCCTGCGCCTGCTGGATGCACAGAAAACTCCCTACGTGACGGTGGAATACCGCTACGATGCGGAGGACCTCAGCGTGGAGCACATCGCTGAGGACAACGGGCTGCCCCTGGAACGCATATTCAAGACCCTGGTCGCCAAAGGCGATAAGAACGGCATTGCCGTTGCGGTAATTCCCGGCCATAAGAGCCTCGATTTCAAAGCCCTGGCCAGGGCCAGCGGCAATAAAAAAGTAACGCTGGCGCCGGTAAAGGATATTCAGGGGCTGACCGGTTACATCCGCGGCGGCTGCTCGCCCATCGGCATGAAAAAGGATTATCCGGTCTTTCTCGATACCTCCGCCCTGGCCTATGATGTGATCTACGTCAACGCCGGCCAGCGAGGCCTGCTGGTGGGCCTTTCGCCGGAAGCCCTGAAGCAGGCCACAAAGGCAGCGGTGGAGGAAATAGCGGAGTAAAGAGGGCATACACTCCCCGTCCTCGTACCTCGGCCGGGTAAAATTCACTTGCTCACTCATTAACTCTATGCCCGACAACCTCAAAATAGAATGCCCGAAATGCGGCTGGGAGCCCGACGGAGGCGCCTACTGGTCCTGCACCTGCGGGCACATCTGGAATACTTTCGCCACCGCCGCCCGCTGCCCGGCCTGCCACAAACAGTGGGAATACACACAATGCATCGGCTTCAAAGGGGGCTGCGATCAGTTCTCCCTCCATCTGGACTGGTATAAAGGGCTGGACGGGTGGCTGGAAGAGGAAATAGAAGCAGTGGAAGAAAATGAGGTGGGGCGATAGGGCCGGCGCCTTGTGGCCGTTATTTTTATAATGATTACAAAAGTCATGATCATTTTTATAATGATTACAAAAATCACGATTATATTTATAACGATTACTTTTGTAACGGTTATAAAAATAACGACTACGCCTGGTTCTAATCTTTAACATTCCCCATTCCCCCTTTTGCCTCATTTGTGTTATTTTTGCCATTTGTCCGGAATCCTGTAACAGCTACGGCAGCGAAAAACGTCCGGAAAGGGTCTTAGAAACGTGATGCGGCAAAATCTCCGCCTTATATTTCCCCAATCCCAAGAACATAAAAGAGCTTATGAGGCGATTCATAATCCTGTGGCTACTACTGGCAGGCGCAGCTTCGGCCTGGAGCCAGCCCTGCGGCCTGGAAGACACCCTGTACATCAGTCCGAATACTATCCACTCCTTTAATTTTGAAGTATTCAATATTTATAATGACGACCTGGCCCATCCCGCCCAGGGCATCTGCGGCATAGAGATCGAGTTTTCCCATAACTACGTTGAGGACATGGTGCTGTCCATAACCTCGCCGGCGGGGCAGTCCGTCACCCTCACCGGGCCTAACAGCGATGACCCGGTGGCCTTTACCAATTTTACCCGTTGGAGGGTAAACTTTGTGCCCTGTACCGAAGCTCCTGCGCCGGATTTTGGCTTCCTCCCCCGCTGGGATAACAACCAGCCCAACAACTGGGGCGTCTTTGGCCTGTTTACTGGATCTTATCATCCTTACCAGGGCTGCCTGGAGGATTTCAACGCCGGGCCGGTGAACGGCGTCTGGCAGATCAATGTCGTTAACAACCCTTCCCAGCAGATAGGCGCCATCCTGGGCTTCCGCCTTTTCTTCTGCGATGAACGGGGCCTGGATTGCTGCTTCGCCGCTTCCGGCAACCTGGATGGCCACCCCGGCCTCCTCGCCTGTGAGGGCGATACCAGCCTGGCGCTGGAACTGCCTCCCAACTATACCGGCACTCCGCCTGATACCAACCAGTATGGTTATACCTATTTCATCGGGGCCGACAGCATATTTCTCGGCCACGATTCTATTGTCGACCTCACCGCTTTCCCTCCCGGGCTTTACCAAATCTGTGGACTTTCCTATAAACGCACGGATTACAACAGCTTTCCCCTGCCTGATGGCCTGCTCACCATCGACAGCCTGCGCCGCAACCTCAATGGGCTGGAACCCCTCTTTTGCGGAGAAATAACTGACAGCTGTGTGTGGGTGCGCATCGTTGCGCCGCCGGATACTACCTTCCTGGCCGGCGCCATCTGCGAAGGGGATTTGGTGATGGTGGGCGACAGTGTGCTGACTACTACCGGGGCCTATGATATTACCCTGACGGCCTATGGCGGCTGCGACAGCGTCGTGCACTACGACTTGCTGGCGCTCCCTGTCGAGCGCACCACTCTGGTGGAAACGATCTGCCAGGGAGATTCCATTTTGGTCGGGACAACCGCCTATACGGCTACCGGCCTGTACGCAGATACCCTGCAGGCCGCTACTTCCTGCGACAGCATCGTCACGCTGAACCTTACGGTTATTCCTCCGGTAATTGTAGATACCACCGTCGTGCTTTGCCAGGGAGAAACCTTCATGGCGGGAGACTCGCTGCTCGCTCTCAGCGGCAATTATTCCATTTCGCTGCCATCGGCACTGGGATGCGACAGCATCGTCAACGTCAGTCTGCAGGTGCTGAACGTGATGGCCAGCATCGCTTCTCCCGATACCCTCCGCTGCAGCAACCCTTCGATCACCCTCGATGGCAGTGGCTCTATGCCTGCCGGCGGCCTGGCTTATACCTGGCTCAGCCCTGGCAACACTCCGCTTGGCGCCGGGCCTTCTCTTACCGTCGGCTTTTCAGGGGCCTATATCCTGGAGGTTGCCCAAACCGTGAGCGGCGTTTCCTGCTTCAGCCGCGACACCGTAGTGGTTGTGGCCGATACCATCCCTCCGGTAGCCGATGCCGGGCTTACGGACACCTTGACCTGTGATGTTTCCCAACTGCTGGTCGGCGGCCCCAATACTTCGGCCGGCCCCGGGTTCCAGTATGCCTGGAGCACTGCCAACGGGCACTTCATCGGTACTACTTCCGGCATAAGCGCTACGGTTGACGCCCCCGGGCTGTACCGCCTCATCGTTAAGGATACCGTCACTTTATGTGCGGATACGGCCTTTGTTACGGTCGTGCAGGATACTGTCGCGCCATTTGCCGACAGCGGGCCGGATCGGTTGCTGACCTGCGACAGCGCCTCCGTTACTCTTGATGGAACCAATTCTTCCACCAACGGCAATTTCGACTATGACTGGATCGCCGTAGGGGGAGTAGATCCCGTTGGGTCCGGCGCCCTCATGACTGCGGTTACGGAGCCTGGCCTTTATTTGCTGGTGGTCACCGATACAGACAATGGTTGTATCGACACTTCACTGGTGGAAGTAGGCATAGACACCCTGCCTCCCCTGGCAGTCATTGCCGAACCCGGCATCCTGAACTGTGCTCAGCTGAGCCTGGCTTTGGACGCCACCGCTTCCGACAGCGGCGCGGGCTTCTCCTTTTTATGGAATGCCCTGGAAGGAGGGCGGTTCAGCTCGGGCGACAATACCCTCAGCCCTGTGGTGGACGCCGCGGGCCGCTACGAGCTGGTGGTCATCAATGACAATACCGGCTGCAGGGATTCGGCCTCCGTTGTTGTCCGGGATTCCTCAGTGCAGGTACTGGCGATGATCGCCCCGCCGGATACCGTCTCCTGCGATTCTACTCAGATAACCCTCAACGGCTCGGCTTCCAGTGCCGGCCCCAGCATTGTCTATGAATGGCTGACTGCCGATGGCGTCATTGCCGGCGACCCCTCCGGGATCAGCATCAGGGTGAGCGTTTCGGGAACCTATCAACTCGTCGTACTGGACACTCTGACTTTTTGCTCCGATACTGCTGAAGCTTTTGTTCCCATCGACATCATCCGGCCCAATGCCAGCCCGGCAGTGAACGGCGAGCTGAACTGCAGCGTTCAGGAAGTCATTCTCGACGGTTCTGCCTCGGATACAGGGCCTTTTTACACCTACGAGTGGGCCGGGCCCTGCGTCATCTCCGGGCGGGATAGCATCATCGCCCGGGCCGATTGCCCGGGAACATACTTTCTGACGGTTGAGAACACCATTAACGGCTGTATCAATATCGGCATCGTGATTGTCCGGCAGGACGAGGCGGCGCCTGTCGCCGCTGCCGGCGGGCCTTATACCCTGACCTGTGACAGCCTGCAACTCACGCTCGATGGCGGCGCTTCCAGCCAGGGCCCCGCCTTCACCTATCAATGGGCAGGCCCTGGCCTGGTATCCGGCGCCAATACGCTCCATCCCGTGGTTAACCAGCCTGGCCAGTACACCCTGATGGTACTGGATACCTTCAATACCTGCCTGGCGACGGCAACTGTCACCGTCGGGATCGACACCGTGGCGCCCATTGCTTTTGCCGGGGAGATCGACGTGCTGACCTGCGATAGCACGGTGGTAGAAATCGGCGGGGTGGAAAGTTCGATGGGGCCGGGTTTCAGTTATCTGTGGACTACGGCCAACGGCAGCTTTGCCGGCCCGGTAAACCAGCCTTTCGCCCTGGCCGGCGCTCCCGGTTTATACCAGCTCAGGGTCAGAAATACGGCCAACGGTTGCGAAGCTACTTCCACCACTACTGTTTTTGAAAACAACAGCCCGCCGAATGTGGAGGCGGGCCCGGGGCAGGAGTTGAACTGTGCCGAGCCGCAGGTGCTGCTGGACGGCTCCTCTTCCGACAGCGGCGTAACGCTTCATTACCAGTGGAGCGGCCCCTGCCTGCTTTTGCCGCCGGATACCAGCCGGATGCTGGTGGATTGCCCCGGCGTATTTTACCTCAGCGTAACCAATTCGGCCAGCGGCTGTGTGGGCGTCGACAGCGTGGTGGTGAGCCGGGACGACCTGTTGCCCCTTGCCCTTTTGCCGGATACCGTGAGGCTGTCCTGCCAGGATGGAACGGCCGTTATCGACGCCTCCGCTTCGGAAGGGGAACTGTTCCAGTGGTTCTTCAACGGGCAGGCCGTGGGCTTCAGTACCCTGGCGCCTGTGGTGGATACTGCCGGACTGTACACCCTGGTGGTTACCAATGCCGCTCAGGATTGCGCTGATACCGCCGGCGCTGTGGTGATCCTCGACTGCAGGCCGAATGCCATTATCGCCCTGCCCGATACGCTCACCTGCGCCGTCACTTCAGTGGTGATAGACGCTACCGCCTCGGCGCCCGGCGGCCCTGCCGCTTTCCAATGGACAGAACCCGGCCCCAGTTGCATCGTCAGCGGGCAGGGTACTCCCGAACTGGAAGTGCGCTGTGGCGGCCTCTACACCCTTATCGTCACCAATACTGCCGTAGGGTTCAGCGACACCGCCGAGGTTATGGTGGCCACCAATGACACTCCTCCTCTGGCCGATGCCGGCCCTTCCGATACCCTCACCTGCGATGAACCAACCGCTATCCTGAATGGCGGGGGTTCCACGCTGGGGCCGGGTATTGGCTACCATTGGACCAAACTGGATGACGATTTCTTTCAGGGGTCCGGCCTCACCGTGGAAATTAACGACGACGGCGCTTACTTTCTCACCGTTATCGACAGCCTTACGGGCTGTACCGATGAGGATATCGTCATCATCGAGCGCAGCGCCGACCTTCCGGATATTGCCTTCGGCTCCCGTGTGATCCCCTGCCTGCGCGACAGCTTCTGGCTGCAGGCATTCGTAGAGCCGCCGGGACAGCCCTATGCCTATAGCTGGGTGGGAGATAACATCATCGGAAACGCCGATAGTTCGGCAGTACTGGTGGATACCACCGGGCTGCTGACCCTCACGGTGGTCAATACGTCCAATAGCTGCGCCACCTTCCGGACGATAGAAGTGACTGAGCAAACCTGCATCCCATGCCTCGAAGCGCCCCTGGCAGACAGCCTTACCTGCCTGGTGGATACGGTGGCCATCACGGCTTCCTTCTGCGAACCCTGTATTGGCTGTACCATCCGGTGGGATACACAGAACGGCCTCATTCTTTCCAACAATGATTCTCTGCTGGTCCTGGCAGGCGCGCCGGGCGTCTATACGATCACCGCTACCGATACGCTGGGCTTTTCCCGGGTGCTGAGCGTGGAGGTTCGTGAAAATACCCGTCTTCCCGATGTGGATGCCGGCCCCGACAGGGTGCTCGATTGCGACAGCCCGGAGCACCTCCTGGGATACGGAGGCCCCCCGAACCCCCGCATTCTTTATCAGTGGCTGGATGAGGATGGAAACCCGCTTCCTGCCGACACTTTACCCACCCTGCTCGTCTCCGCTCCCGGCGCCTTCAGCCTGCAGTTTACCGACCGCATAACGGGCTGCAGCGCTATCGACGAGGTAATAGTTACCGTTGATACGCTGCGCCCCCATGCCGATGCCGGCCCTCCGGTAACCCTGAACTGCGCTTCGCCTGCTCTGCCGCTGGACGGCAGCGCTTCCGATTTCGGGCCCGGCATCACCTATTCCTGGTCCGGGCCAGATGGCGCTGTGATCAGCGGGGCCAGCTCTTTCAACCCGACGGTGAGGGATACGGGCTGGTTCGTCCTCACCGTAACCGATACGACGACGGGCTGTTTTGCAACAGACAGCGTGCTGGTGGATAGAGCAGGAGAACTGCCCCCTGCGCCCAATCTGCCTGATACAGCGCTAAACTGTGGCGCTCCGGTTATCCTGCTTGTGGGGGAACTGCCGCCCGGGCCGGGTTATGCCGGACGCTGGTGCCGCCTCGATAGCAATGGCCAGCCTCAGGGGCCCTGCGCCGATTCTCTTTTCATCGACGTGGCTTTGCCCGGCATATACCGCTTTGAGGTCGAGGACACCGGTACCGGCTGTGTCAACTTTACTGATGTAGAGGTGGTGGAAGACTTTGTGCCTCCCCTTGCCGATGCCGGCCCGGATGGCATCCTGCTCTGCAGGCTGGACAGCCTGAGGCTGCAGGGTAGCGGCGCTCCCGCCACCGCTCCTTTGGCCTATGCCTGGAACGCGCTGGGAGGAAGCCCCATTGCGGGCGCCGATACGCCGGATCCCATCGTCTTCCAGCCGGATACCTACCTGCTGACGGTTACCAATCTGGACAACCAATGCACTGCTTCGGACACAGTGCTCATCGGCCAGGACCTGAACGCCCCCCTGGCGGATGCCGGCCCGGACACCTCGCTGAGCTGCAGCCGCGTCAATGTGCGCCTGCAGGGCCAGGGCATGACGGCCAGCGGTAGTATTCAGGCGCTCTGGACGACACCCGACGGCAATATCGTCCTGGATGGCGCCACCTTCACACCGCTTGCCGATGCTCCCGGCGCCTATATCCTGCAGGTCACTGACCCGCAGAACGGTTGCGTGGCGACAGATACCGCTTTGGTGGCGGCAGGCCGGGAGCCCCCGCTGGCAGTGCTGGATACTTCCGCCCTTCAGCTGGACTGCCGTACAGACAGTATATTCCTCGATGCCGGAGCATCGGTTTCCGCTACCGGCGGCGGCCTGTCCTTTGACTGGCGGCTGGCGCCTCTGGGCAGTATCGCCACCGGCAGGCAGGCCGTGCTTACCGGCCCCGGCAATTACCGCCTGATCGTCACCGACCTGCAGAATGGCTGCAGGGATACCCTGCCCTTCACCGTAACTGCCGATTATGAACGGCCGGATGCGGGGGTCGCCATGCCTGCCCTGCTGACCTGTGTACGCACCTCCGTATTGCTGGATGGCAGCAGTTCTTCTTCCGGCCCCGGTTTTTCCAACATATGGATCGGCCCGGCCGGCGATACGCTGGCAGAAAGTGGATTGTTGGCCCCGGTGAGTTTACCCGGCCTCTACCTTTTATTCGTAACAGATGAAACCAACGGCTGCTTTGCTTCGGCACAACGCATGGTAATGGCCGATACCATATCTCCGCTGGCCGGCATCCGGGCGCCGGAAGCGCTGGATTGCGTCGTGCGCAGCGTCGAACTCGATGGCTCCGCTTCTTCCGCGGGGGAGGAAATTCAGTACCACTGGTTTACGGAAGAAGGCGAGCTGGCGGGCCCTGTCGACAGCAGCCTGGCCATGGCGGCCGCCCCGGGCTGGTATACGCTTCTGGTAACGAACCTGCGCAACGGCTGTACGGCCCTCGACAGCGTTCAGGCGGTGGAGCTGGCTACGCCCGTCGACAGCCTGCTGGCGCAGGCCTTTCCGCCCTCCTGCCCGGGCCGCCGCGACGGCTATATCGAGATCGATACCGTACTTGGAGGCACAGGCCCTTTCCTGTTCTCGATCGAAGGAGGCAGTTTTTCAGGCTTGTCCCGCTTCGAAGGCCTGCCGCCTGCCGTCTATCGGCTCAGTGTACAGGACGCCAACGGTTGTGAGGGAGAGGCCACTCTGGAAATCCCGGAAGCCCAGAGCCTCAGCGTGGAACTGGGGGCCGATATCACCATTCAGCTGGGCCGGCCGGATACCCTGGTGGCCGTGGTTACGCCTGCTACCTATGATACCCTCTGGTGGTGGCCCTACGACAGCCTAAGCCCTCCCGGCTCTCCGGTACAAGCCGTGAACCCGGAGAAAACGACGACTTATTTCGTATGGGTGAGCAATGGCGAGGGCTGTACCGCCAGCGATAATATTCAGGTCAGAGTGGCGCGGGAATACCGGTTCTTTGCCCCAACGGCCTTCTCTCCCAATGGCGACGACAATAACGGCCGCTATACGCTCTATGCCGGGGAAGACGCCGTCAATATACGCCTGTTCCGGATTTTCGACCGCTGGGGGAATATGGTTTACGAAAACGCCAACTTCAAACCCAACGACCCGGCCTTCGGCTGGGACGGCGCCCTGGACGGCATGCCTATGGACCCGGCTGTTTTCGTGTTCTATGCAGAAGTGGAGTTCTCGGACGGGACTATAGAGGTGGCGGAAGGGGATTTGATGTTGATGAGGTAAAGAATACGGATACCTGTAATAAAAAAAGGGGAGCTAAAAGACAGCTCCCCGAGAAAAACACCTAAAACCCATATTCATATCATGAAAACCTTTCCATCTTAAAAATGTTGAGGCAGCCAGAAGGTTTTATCCTTCTTCGCTTCAACAAAGCTCGCATTGCTCCTGGCTGCCAAACAACTGCATTCCCCTTGAAATTTGACGTTTGCTCACCTCGGTTTGAGGTTCGCTCCGCCTTTTGTTGTTCAATTATTTGGACGCAGTTTTGGGCCAGGGCCACTCTTTTCAGAAAAATTCTTCAAATTTTTTCCTCACATCTTTCTGCGAGCTTTACGAGAACAAAGGTAGCAAGTTTTGCAAACTTTGTAAGTGATTTTTGTCACAATACCTGCTGAAAAATGCCATTTTCTGCAAAAAAAAGGCATTTTTTTCTACGAGGAAACAAAGATAATCAAGAATGGTTTATGAGGGGCGGATGAAAGATAAAAAAAATCGCGGATCGGTTTAAAAAATTAACAGAATTTATTCAAAACTCCTGAGGTTGGTTAGCGGGCCGAATCCAGTTGCAGGCGCACCTCTATCTCTTTTTGATCGCGGCGCAGGCGCACGTTGACCGTCTCTCCCGGTTTGTATTTTTCCAGGGCGAGTATGAGGTCGTTATTATTTTTTATGGGGTCGGCGCCCAGGCCGACGATGATATCTCCCAGTTGAATAGAGCCATAGCGGTCGCGCAGGGTGGGGCGGATGCCTGCCCTTTCGGCGGCGCCCCCTTTGATGACGTCAATGACCAGGGCCCCTTCCAGCCCCAGCCTGCTGACGATCTGCTGCCGGGCCAGTTCAATGCCGAGGCTTGGCCGGTGGATTTCGCCATATTCTATCAGTTCCGGCACTATCCAGCTGACGGCGTCAACAGGAATAGAAAAGCCGATGCCGGCAGAGGCGCCCGACGGGCTGTAGATGGCCGTATTCACGCCGATGAGGCGGCCGGAGGAATCCAGCAGGGGCCCGCCGGAGTTGCCCGGGTTGATAGCGGCATCGGTTTGCACCACATCGCGGATGGGAATGCCGGCTACCGATTCGATCTCTCTGCCCAGTGCGCTGACGATCCCGGTGGTCAGGGTCTGGTCCAGCCCGAAGGGGTTGCCGATGGCAAAGACGGACTGTCCGACCCGCAGGTCTTCGGAACTACCGATGGGGATGGGGCGCAGGGCGTTGCGGGGCGCTTCAATGAGGAGCACCGCCAGGTCTTTTTCCGGCGCCTGGCCAACCAGGCGGGCCTGCCAGGTAGTGCGGTCGGGATCGGCCAGGGTGACGGTGATCCGGTTGGCGCCCTGAATGACGTGGAAGTTGGTCACGATATGCCCCTTCAGGTCCCATACAAAGCCGGAACCCGTACCGCGGGGTATCTCGGTTACATTGCGGGTGAAATAATCCATGCGGACATTGGAAGTGGTGATGAAGCATACGGAGGGCGCCGCCTCTTCAAAGAGCTTGATCGTAGCGAGTTCCTGAGGCGTCAGCCCGGCGCCGGGGCTGGTTTCACGGGCGCCGGGCAGGCTGGTGTTCCTGGCGGCAACCGTCAGGTCCCTGCCCGCCAGGGAGTCGGCCTCGGTGCGGGCCCTTTCTTTCTCGCCGGCCCTGCTATCCTTGCCCTTCCAGGCAACGCCGGCCAGGAAACCAGCCGCCAGCAGGGCAAGCCATAAAATGAATCTAAAGCGGTTAGGCATAATTATTTTCCTTTTGGTGATCGCAATTAAGTATGTTTGGATGCAATTTACTCCGGGCAGCATAGAAAAAACACAGAGTTGGTTAGCTTCGTTGAATGATCGGCCTGCTCTTTTCAATTAAAAACGACTGATGGCGGAACGGCCTTTATCATTTTGGCGACAATTGGGGTATGCCTGCGGGATGCTGGGCTGGTCTATCATGATCAACATCATTGCGGTGATGCTGATCTACTTCTACATTCCTCCCAGCAATTCGGGCATGGGGCAGCTGATCCCCCAGGTGGCCGTCCTGGGCATTTTCACCCTCCTGTCCCTGATCGCTGCCAGCGGGCGCCTTATCGATGCCGTGACAGACCCTCTTGTCGCCTACTGGAGCGACCGCTCCCGCCATCCCAAAGGGCGGAGGATTCCCTTCATGAAGGCGGGTTTTCTTCCTTCCGTGGCCTTCGGCATCCTGATCTTTTTTCCCCTGGAATACCAGGAGAGCTACCGCAACGTGTGGTGGCTAATGGCCATTCAGGCGGGTTTTTATTTCTCGCTGACCATATATATCATCCCTTACAACGCCCTCTTGCCGGAACTGGCGCCCGGATCTGCGGCCAAGGTGCGCCTGTCCACCTGGTTGTCGCTGGCTTTTGTGCTGGGCATCATCATCTCGTCCCAAACGCCTGCCCTGGCCGATGTTTTGCAGGCCGGTTTCCAGCTATCCAACCGGCATACCGCTTTTCAGTTCGCCATCGGGGGCCTGTATATCCTGGGAGGGATATTCATGGTTGTCCCGCTCTTCAGCATCGATGAGCAGCGGGACTGCCAGGGGCAGCCGGCGACCGTCGCCCTGGGGGAGGCCTTTTACCACATCGTCACTCACCGCAATTTCCTCATATTTATCCTTGCCGACTTTTCCTATTTCGTCTCCATCACCATCATCAGCAGCGGCATGTTGTATTTTGTCAAAGTGCTGTTGTTCCTCAAAGAAGGGATCGGGGGGCTGGTCATGGGGGCGATGGTGCTGTTCTCTCTTCTGTTTTACCCGCTGGTGGTGCGCCTGGCCGGCCGGGTCGAAAAACGTAAGCTGATGATCTGGTCCCTGCTGAGCCTGGGCCTGGTCATGCTGGGCATGTTCTTTCTCGGCAAATGGCCGCTGCCGCCGCGCGTGCAAATCTTCGGCTTTGCCCTGCTCACCTCCATTCCCACCGCCTTCCTCGGCATTCTGCCTTACGCCCTCATCGCCGAGATCGCCGAGCAGGACGGCAACAGCACCGGCCAGCAAAAGGAAGCCCTCTTTTTTGCAGTGCGCAATTTCTCGACCAAACTCGGGCAGACGGTCGGCATCATGGCCTTCGCCATACTCACGCTTCTGGGCAAAGACCCCTACGACGACCTGGGCATACGCCTGGCCGCTGTCTTCGGCGGCGCCCTGTGTATGGTCGCCGGGCTGATCTTTACTCGCTTCGAGGAGCCGTGATCTGTGCATTTTTATCCGGCCCATCAGAGACGGGCCCAAATCAAAATTCCCTACGTCTTCCGCTTTTTCTTCTTAGCTGCCGGGAACAACACATTGTTCAATATAAGGCGGTAGCCCGGAGAGTTGGGGTGCAGGGCCAGGTCGGTTTCCGGGTCGTGGACGTAGTGGCGGTAGTCTTCCGGGTCGTGGCCGCCATAGAAGGTCCAGAAGCCCTGGCCGTAGTTGCCGTGGATATAGCGGGCTTCCCTGACCGGCTTGTTCTCCCCCATGATGAGTACGCTGGACTTGATGAACTCCTTGCTGAAGGCGGTGGTCTGGCCCATGAAGCCCTTGACGGTGCGGGTGTGGTTCTGGGTCAGCATGGCCGGCACGGGGTCCCACTTGGCGGAATAGTCAAAGAGGGTGAAGTAGTCCTGTTCGGGATTGACGTTGCGGCCCCGGCTGTGGTCGATGTTGGAATATTCGTATTCCAGCGGGTTGCGGGACAGCTGGAAGTTCTCGAAGGCAAAAGTGGCGCTGAAGTCCAGCTTCGACTGGGCGTTGGGGTCCATGGGGTCGCCGTCGTACATCTCCGCGCAGATATCGGCCCCTTCGGCGGCCAGGGCGATATCGTAGGTATCGGTGGCCGAGCACA
>CAZAXA010000073.1:0-10275 GCA_964488965.1 uncultured Phaeodactylibacter sp.
TACAGTACGGTTGGCCTGATCACCAGCCTGGGCGTTAATTTTGGCGATGAGCAGATCAATTTCCAGGACTTGTCCTTCAACTTCACCTTTCCGGGCAGGAAAGGCGCCAAAATCACCTTCTTCGGGCTGGGCGGGCTGAGTGAGAACCTCTTCGAAGCGGAGCGGGATTCCAGCCTCTGGGAGTTTGAAAAAGACCGTTTCGACATCACCTTCCGTTCGAAGATGGGCGCTCTGGGCGCCAGTTATGCCCTGCCTCTTGGGGAACGTACGCTTTTGCACACTACTCTTGCCGCTTCGGCGGCCAGCAGTTCGCGTACCGGCGAGGCCCTGGGCGCCGATTATACGCCCAGGCTTCTGGAAGAGGACAAACGAACGGAAGCCAGATTCGCATGGCACAGCTGGGCAAGCCACAAGCTCGCCCGGGGCGCTTCCCTGCGCCTGGGCCTTCAGCTTACCCGGCATGAGTTCGACATCTTTTCGGCTGCTGATGTTACGGATACTCTGGTATCGGGCGATGGAGGGGGGCTGTTATGGCAGCCCTACGCCAGTTGGAGCGGTATATTGTCCGCCTCCTTCCGGATGAATGCCGGCCTGCACTATACGTATTTCAGCCTGAGTGGCAGCGGTGCGCTGGAACCCCGCCTTTCGGTGGAGTGGCGGCTCAACTCCCGCCAGCAATTCAGCCTGGCCTATGGCCTGCACAGCCAGTTGCAGCCTCCGCAGTTGTATTTTGCCTATACCGGAAGGGAAGGAGCGGAACAGCTGGGGTTCACCCGCGCCCACCACGCGGCGCTTAGCTGCCGGCGGGAATTGGGCAGGGCCGGTTCTCTGCAGGCTGAGGCCTTTTATCAGTACCTTTTTGGGGTTCCCGTTGCGGCCAATGAACGCAACTCCTTTTCCGCGCTGAATTTGCTGGAGGGCATGGTAGCTGAAGTACTGGCCAACGAAGGCACGGGAATGAACTACGGGCTGGAGCTGACGCTGCAGCGCCTGTTCTCTCAGGGTTTTTTCTATTTGTTCAACGGCACTTACTACGAGTCCACTTACAAAGGCAGCGACGACATCCAACGCAATACCCGTTTCAACGGCAACTACATCCTGAACGGCGCCGTCGGCAGGGAATGGGAAAAACAGAAGAAAGAAGGCCGCCTGGCGGCCTGGGGAGCTAACCTTCGCATTACTTACCTGGGTGGTTTCCGGGACACGCCCATCGATGTGCAGGCTTCCCTGGAGGACGGAGAAACGGTGTTCATTCAGGAGGAGGCATTTTCCATACGGCAGCCTGATTTTTTCCGTACCGACATACGCCTCTACCGCAGATGGAACCGCCGGAAGTTCAATTCCATGCTGGCGCTGGATATTCAGAACCTGACGAATGCCAGAAATGTAGCCTTCAGCTATTACGATATTTTGCAGATGCGAATAGTAAAAAAGTACCAGTTGGGGATCATTCCCATACTCACGTACCGGATCGAACTGTAAGGCCTTACCCCTCGTAAACCTCCAGCAATTTATGGAGGCTTTCCAAAGTATCCGCTTCCCGAATGGATTTATCTTTGCGCCAGCGGCTGATGCGGGGGAAGCGCAGGGCGATACCGGATTTGTGGCGGTTGGAAACGCGGATGCCTTCGAAGGCGATCTCGAAGACGAGGGTGGGCTCAACGCTGTGCACCGGGCCGAAGCGCTCCCGCGTATTGCGGCGCACCCAGGCGGTGATCTCCCGGAACTCCTTATCGGCCAGGCCGGAGTAGGCTTTAGTAAAAGGCGCCAGGGCGTCGCCATCCCAAACGGCGAAGGTGAAATCGGTGAACAGGTTGGCGCGGCGCCCCTGGCCGCGCTGGGCGTATATCATGACTGCATCGACCGTCAGGGGGGCCGCCTTCCATTTCCACCAGCTGCCTTTTTTCCTGCCGGCCTGATAGGCGGAGTCCTTTCGCTTCAGCATCAGGCCCTCGCTGTGGTGCTCCCGGGAATTTTCCCGCTCTTTCGCCAGGGTTTCCCAGTCTTCAAAGGGCACCCTTTCGGACAGGCGGAGTATGCCCTTTTTATCCTGGCTGGCCATCAGTTGCTCCAGGCGGCTGCGCCTTTCGGCCAGGGGGCAATGGCGGATATCTTCGCCCTGCCATTCCAGCAGGTCGTATGCCATGAAGATAACGGGCGCTTTTTTGAGGATGCTCTTCGTGACATTCTTGCGGCCGATCCGGGTTTGGAGGACGTTGAAGGAAAGCGGCCGTCCGTCTTTGAAGGGCAGTATTTCTCCGTCCAGAACAGTGCCGTCGGGGAGCAGCTCCGCCAGGGGCCGGTACTCCGGGAATTTGTCCGTTACCAGTTCTTCACCCCGCGACCAGACGAAGAGCTCGCCCCTGCGTACGATGAGCTGCCCGCGGATGCCGTCCCACTTGCGCTCCACCAGCCAGTCGGCAGGGTCGCCCAGTTCCTGCGGTTCCTCCTCCAGCGCATAGGCAAGGTAAAAAGGGTAGGGCCTGGAGGCATCTTCGAGCTGGCTTTCTGTAAGGATGAGATCCCGGAAGGAGGCGCCGTCCGGCGTCCAGTTGCCCATGAGGCGGTGCGCCAGGCTGTTCTCATCGATGCCGGTATAGCGGGAAAGCGCCCGTACCATGAGTTTCTGGGAAAGGCCGATGCGAAATCCTCCGGTGATGAGCTTGTTGAAAACGAGCCGCTCGGCGTGGCCCATCCTCTGCCAGGCGGCCGTTATTCCTTTTTTCTTTTCGGCTTCTTCCAGTTTGTCCAGCGCCTTGATGTATTCGATCCAATAGGTAAGCTGCTCCTGGTTCGTGGTAGCGGGGGCGGGCAGGGTGAGGGCGATGGCCTCGCTAAGGTCGCCTGCCACGTGGTAGGACTCTTCAAACAGCCAAAGGGGGATGCCCGCCATTTCGGCGGCCCAGGTTCGCAACAGCGTCGTATTCACCGTCCGCTTTGGCCGCCGGTGGGAAAGGATAGCCACGGCCCACAACCGGTCCTGATCGCCGGCCTTATCAAAGTATTGGGCCAGGGCTTCAACCTTGGCGTTGGTGCTGGTCGTCTGGTCGAGCTGGGTATATAGGTCGGCGAATTGCTTCATTGTATTTGAATTGAATTGGCGAATGACTGAACCCTGAACCCAGGAACCCAGGAACCCTTCACTCCTCCTCCGCCTCATTGATCTCCGAAAGCTCTCCCTCAAATTCCGTCTGTGCCTCATAAGCATCCAGCCCGCGTTCTTCCCTCAGCCATCGGGTGAAGATGTTGGCATAGCCGTGGGTGACGATAATGCGCTGCGCGCCGGTGGCGGCGACAGCCTCGTTCAGGCCGTCCCAGTCGGCATGGTCAGACAGTACAAAGCCACGGTCAACGGCACGGCGGCGGCGCGCTCCGCGCAGGGCCATCCATCCGGAGGCAATGCCGGTGGAGGCCGGTTTGAAGTTGCGCATCCATGCGGAGCCGAGGGCGGAGGGCGGGGCGATGACCATGCCGCCGAGGTAGTCCTCCTTTTTGAGTTTGCCCGAAACCTTTTCGGCTTTCGGCAGCTGCATGCCCTGGCGGCGCATCACCTGGTTGGTATTTTCGATAGCGCCGTGAGTAAAAATGGGGCCGATGCTTTCATCGAGCCCACGCATCAGGCGCTGGGCCTTTCCCAGGGCATAAGCGGTGAGGACACTAACCTTTCCTTCGGCCTTATTTTTTCTCCACCAGGTATTGATCTCCTCGAAGGCCAGGCTCTGGGGCTTCCAGCGGTAGATGGGCAACCCGAAGGTTGATTCGGTGATGAAGGTATGGCAGGGAACCGGCTCGAATGGTTCGGACAGCCCGTCGTCTTCCAGTTTGTAATCGCCGGATACCACCCATACTTCACCTTTATACTCAACACGAATCTGGGCGGAACCCGGAATATGGCCGGCGGGGTGAAAGGAAAAGCTCACGCCGTTATGAGAAATTATTTCCCCGTAACGGACAGCCTGAATCTTTACATCCCCCAGCCGATACCGGATAACGGGCCGGGCCGTTTCGGTACAAAGGTAGTATTGGTGGCCCCGGCGGGAGTGGTCGGCATGCCCGTGGGTAATGAGGGCCCGCCCGACGGGGCGCCAGGGGTCGATGTAAACATCGGCGGCAGGGCAGTAGATGCCTTTGTCGTTAAATTCGAGCAGTGCCATACGCGATATATAAACAACAGCCCGGGCCTTTGGTTGTATTGACGGGCTGCCCTTCCAGGGTCGGACAAGGCCTCGCCCAGCCCCAGGCAAATGCCCTACCGGCGCTCGAAGGCAGGGCGGGTGAGGCTGGTATCGTAGATGATCCGAAGCTCACTGATCTTGCCGGCTGCATCCCATTCGAAGAGGTCGACGCAATCGAAAGCCAGCCTGCTACCGTCGGCCAGTGTCCATTCATAAACGAAATAGGCTGCCGAGCGCCTGCCTCCAGCCTGATGGAAAGTATGGATCAGGCGAATGCGGGAAGCGGCGCTGTCGTTCAAAAGTTGCCTGTAGAATTCACGGGCAGGAACCTTGCCGTAGAGCGGGGAATGAACCATAGCTCCTTCCGCAAAAAGAGCGGACAATTGCTCATAATCGCCGGCCTCCAGTCCCCGGAGGTATGTCCTGATGTGTTCGTCCATAATCCCTGTCGTTCCTGTTTTTATCACAATCTTTGTTACACCACAACCTCATGACTTAGGCAGGGTAAAGTAAAAAACAGAACCCTTGCCGGGTTGGGAATCCACCCAGATTTTTCCTCCGTGTTGTTCGATCACGCGTTTGCAGAGCGACAGGCCGATGCCGGAGCCCGGGAAGTGTTTTTTGCTGTGCAGGCGGCGGAAAAGCAGGAAAATCTGTTCGTGGTATTCCGGGCTGATGCCGATGCCATTGTCTTTGATGGCGAATTCCCATTCCTGTTCTTTTTCCCGGGCGCTGATCTCGATCAACGGCGCTTCATCGGGCCTGCTGAATTTTATGGCGTTGGAAAGGAGGTTCTGGAAGGCCTGGCTGATCTTGGTCCAGTTGCCCCGGACAACCGGCAAGGGGGTGCAGATGGTGATGGAGGCATTGCGTTCGGCGATCAGCTTGTCCAGAGTGATGGAAACAGCCATGAGAAGTTGTTCCAGAGGTATGAGTTCTGTTTCATGCTGGCTGAAGTCGAAGCGGGAATATTCGAGCAGGTCCTCGATAAGGACGTTCATACTGGAAGCACTGGAGGTGATAAAATCCAGGAAAATGCCGGCATCCTCGTCCAATTGCCCATCGTATTTCTTCTGCAGCAGTTGCGAGAAGCTATGGATAGTCCGCACGGGTTCGCGCAGGTCATGAGAAACGGTATGGGCGAAATGCTCCAACTGCAGGTTGGAGTCTACGTATTTTTTGAGTTTCTGATTGTTGTGGTCCAGTTCCCGCAACTTGTCCTGCAATTCTTTCTGGGTGATTTTAAGGGCAGTGATATCCCTGACCACGACGATGGCCTCTTCCTCATTGACAGTGCTGATGCGCGCCTCAAAATAACATAGCTGGCTATTGACCATCAAGGGATATTCGAATGCCTGAGGCTTGCCGGTTTCAATAGCCAGTTGGAGGTTTTTCATAATGGCCTTGTGAAGGTACTCCGGCAGTACTTCCCGGACGGGTTTGCCCAGGAACTGTTCCGGCGGGGCAAACAATTTGTCATTCTCTCCCGGGGAGGCGAAGTAGTCCAGAAAAACTCCGTCGGCACGGATGCGGAACTTGAGGTCGGGCAGGGCGTTGAGGATGGCCTTCTGGACGGCCTCGCTTTCCTCCAGGGCCTTCCGGGCAATCCGGCGCTCGGTGATATCCTCCAGGGTGCAGATGATGTAAGAGAGTTGGCCATCGGGCTGGTAATTGAAGGAAAGCATGGCGCCGGCCCATAGCCTGTAGCCCTTCTTATGCCGTAATTCCTGTTCGAACTGAATGCTGGGCGCCCTTCGGCAGATAGCATGGCGCAGGCGTTTAGCCCTGAATGGTTGTGCCCTGCCAGGCTCGTTGAAAGACATATAATCCCTGCCCACGGCCTCCTCGGGGGGGTATCCGAGCAGGGCCTCGAACTTTGGGTTGGCCTTTTTGATGCGGCCGCTTTCGTCGATGAGCAGGATGGCCAGAGGGCTGTCTTCGAACAGGCTGCGAAACAACGCCTCGCTTTCCTTCAGCGCGCTTTCGGTTTCTTTTCTCCGGGTAATATCTACGGAGGCGCCGATGGCTTTAACAGGCTTCCATCTTTCTTTTTCCCTTTCAACGGCGGCATCGAGGGCCATGAATTGCCCAAGGCTCTGGCCGAAGCATCTCAGCGGAAGTTCTTGCTTCAGCCTTTCTTCCTCGCCGGATACCGCTATCAGGCCACAAAGTTGTTTCCCGGTCACGATAGGGCACAGCTGGCAAAACGCTCCTGTGGCCCCGGGCAGGAATACCTGCCAACTGGCAGGCATCAGGCGGGTAGGCTGGCGTAGATAAAGGCCCCGGCTCAGTTTATCCATCAGTTCCACCGGCAATTGGGCGGAGGCGATTACCGATGCGGGAGTGTTTCCGGCCGGATACTCGTAGAGCATGGAAAACTCAGCCGGGGCGCTGCCGTCGCCGTCCTGACACCGGGCTTTATAGAAGTACGCCGCATCCAGCAGAAACGCTTCGCGCAGTGCGGTAAAGGCACTGGCAAGCGATCCTGGCAACCCTCTGCCTTCCTGAATCAAAAGAATGGCATCCAGGCTGCGCCGGTATAGGGCTTCGGCAATTGGTGGTTCTGCGGCTTTGTCTTTGTCCATATATTATATTATATTGTCTCGCCTGCAAAACAGAAACTTACGTAGAGATAAATTTACAAAAAGTTGCTTACTTGCTCAGGTGTTCTCGCTTCAGGCATTGCCGTTTTTGCGTCCTGCAGGGATGCGGGATCGGTATTGGAGCTGCCACGATGTTTTATATTCTGTACCTGACGGCCGTACTTCTCCGCCCGGTTGCAACCCATTAAATGCCTTGCTAATGAAAGCCGTTCCGGTCATATTTCTCGCCTTTGCCGACGATAAGGACGATCATCTGCCGTTGCTGCAGCAGGAGGCGGAAGATATCTTCCGCGAGCTGAACCCTCTGCAGAACCGGCAATATATTCAGGTTTACCGGGACCAACACGCCAATGTCAAAAAGATTTATCATTATCTTACGGATTACAAAGGGCGGGTAGCCATTTTTCACTACGGCGGGCATGCCAGCAGCAGCAAACTACGCTTTGAGGGGCAGGACGCCGATGCCCGGGGCATTGCCGAACTGCTGGCCCGGCAACCGGAGTTGAAGCTCGTCTTCCTCAACGGCTGCTCCACCCGCAAACAGGTGGACTATCTGCTGCAACTGGGCATTCAGGCAGTCATTGCCACGGCGGTGAAGGTGAGGGATTCGATGGCGAAAGATTTTGCCGAACAGTTCTATAAGGCGCTGGCCAAACCGGATACCACTATTGAAGAGGCCTTTCGCAGCGCTTCCAGCCTGGCCCGCTCCCTGCAGCAATTTTCCCCCGGCTTGTATTACCGGGGTGTTGAACTCGATGAAGGAACGGAGGCCTTCCCCTGGGGCCTCTACCTGGGCGCCGCCGAGGGCAGCCCGCAGGCCAGGGCCGTACTGGACTATCAGCTGCCGCTGGAAAACCACCGGGAGATCATCATCTGGGGTACGCCGGCGCTTTCCGAAACCGCCCCCAGGCTGAACGAAGGCCTGGTGATGAGCCTGTTCCGGGAGTTCAGCCAGTCGAATGAAGATATCCGGAAATGGAAGGAATTCTTCGGCCAGTTCGGCAACATTGAGTACAAGGCCGTCCGCGCCGCCCTGATCAATATCTTCCCGGCGCCGATCGGCCAGCAGTTCCGAAAGCTCGTCTTTGGCGAACAGGAGAACGTCAGCCAGCAGATCAGCGGGGAACGCCTGCAGCAGATCGTCAATACCTATGATGTGCTGGTGCGCTTCCTCTTTTTTATCATGCTGTCGCAACTGTGGGAGGCCATACACGCCGGAAAGATAAAGAATATGCCATCCGGGTTTTTTGATGAATTTGAGATGTACCTGTCGCTGCAACCCTCGGAGGTGCGTTTTTACAACTTCATCCGGCTCATCCGCATCATTCACGGCATTTTCCTCCATCCCGACAATCAGATCGAGCCTTTCATCCGGGAACTGCGCACCCTGAAAGAGGCTTTCGAGGAAGGCCAGTCCGGCGCCGGCGCTGCAACGAGCCAGGCTTTTTACGAGGCTCACCTCTTCCTGGAAGATATCAAACACAAAATGCCCGTCGATGCTTCCGGGGAAGAGTTGAGGAGCCTCTGCCTGCAGGGCGAGCAGCACCTGGCCACCATTTTTACCCGTCTCGGTTTCTGCCTGAACTACAAGCTGCTGACTGTAAAGTCGATCGAGTATCAGAAGGCCCGTTTCGAAAAGGAGGGCTACCTGCTCCGCCTCGTCAATCAGTTCCGTATTATCGAAGGCATCGAGGATACGCAGCGCCCTTCCGACGCGCCCACCGAAAGCCGGTCGGTGATCCTGCTGCGGGATATTCAGAATCTTACCGAGACGCTCAGCCTGTCGCCCTTCATCATCGACGAAAATGCGCTCACCGGCGCTCAGAAGTCCAAGCTCTACTTTTTCCATCACCTCGAAAAGGACGAACAGGGCAGGCCGGCTTTCGCATTTCAGTTTGCCGAGTACCTGAATTATCAGGACGGGGCAGATGGAAGAACCATCCTGGTTACCGAAGGAAATTTTCCGGATGTCTTCCGGCTGTTCGGGCACTTCCTGAGGAGCATCCGCAACGCCCAACCCAACCAAATGATCAGCTATGCCGAATAAACCCTCATCGCCATTCAAATTCCTCCGCCCTTACGAACGGGGCGACAGGGACATTTTTTTCGGCAGGGATCAGGAAGTGGCCCAACTCTACGAATACGCTTTCCAAACCAACCTGCTGTTGGTCTATGGCCAATCCGGCGCCGGTAAGACCAGCCTGGTGCAGTGTGGCCTGGCCGGCCGCTTCCGGGAATCCGACTGGCTGGCCCTGTATATCCGCCATAATGGCGACATCAACGCTTCCCTGAAAAGGGCAGTCCGGGATAAGATGGAAAACCCGCCGGCAGAGGAAGCCGGCCTGATGAAGCTGCTCTTCAGCCTCTATCTCGACTACCTGCGCCCCATCTACCTCATTTTCGACCAGTTGGAAGAGTTGTTCATCCTGGGTAAGGAAGAAGAACAACAGGCCTTTATCCGGGATATTTTGAAGATCGTCGGCCTGGGCAAAGCAGTTGGCGGCGAGGAACAGCGGCTGCTCGATGCAGTGGCCGCCGGGGCCTTGCCCTGCAAGGTCATTTTCATTATCCGGGAAGAGTACCTGGCCCACCTCTATGCCTTTGAGCAGGAGGCTGACGCGCTGTTCCGGAAACGCCTGCGGGTGGAGCCTATGAGCAAAGGCAACGCCCGGGCAGTGATCAGGCGTACGGCGGAAAAACGGAAGCACCTTCTGGCGCCCGTGCCGGAGGCCATTGCCGACAGCATTGTGGAGGCCGTGGCCGAGCGCGAACGGATACGCCTGCCTTACCTGCAGGTATTCCTCGATTTCCTGTACCGCGAAGCCCCGGTGGCGGAGGGCAAAACGATGTTTGACGCCGCCACGGTGCAGCAACTCGGCCAGCTCGAAGACGTGCTGGCCGCTTTCCTCGACGAGCAGTTGCGCGATTTCGAAGCGGAAGGGCAGGGAATCCGGGGGCAGGCCATCAACTTCCTGAAGGCCTTCGTATCGCAAAAAGGCACGCGCCGGCCTTTGCCCCGGCGGGAACTACCCGACGCCCTGCCGGGTTACAGCATGGCCGACATCGGCCGGATGCTGGCTTTCTTCGAGGGCCGCCGCATCCTCAACCCTATAGAGAACGAGCAGTATGAACTGGCGCACGACAGCCTGGCGGCCCGGCTTTTTCAAATGGAGGCCCGCACCGTGGAAATGCCGGTACTGGAGAATGTCATGCCGCCGGCGCAATTATTTCCAGGCCTTTTACCTTACCAGGCGGAGCAGGCGGCGGTATTCCTGGGCCGGGAGAAAGAGATACAGGAGTTATTCGACAAGGTGGTCAATGACCTGCGCAGTTCAGTTACCTTGCTGTACGGCCCGATGGGGGTAGGGAAGACCTCCCTGATACAGGCCGGCCTGCTGCCGCGTATGCAGCGCTTGTTCCCCTGCCGGCTGTTCGACTGCGGCGCCCTGCTGGAAGATAAACAATGGGCTGCGGTTTTTGATGGCTTCCCCGCTGAT
>CAZAXA010000073.1:10285-17313 GCA_964488965.1 uncultured Phaeodactylibacter sp.
GCACGGCGCTGGTCCCGCTGGACAGGCCGGCCGCCGAATCCGGGAACGAGGGCGAGCCGACGGTCCCCGTGGACCGGGATCTGTTTGCGACGGTGGCGACGCGGCGCCGCCGCTTCCTGTTCTTCGACCAGGTGGAAGAATGGTTCCTGCGCCTGGATGTGCAAGCCCTGGAGAACCTGTACGGCCACCTGCGGCAGGTTTTCCAACTGGACCGCGCCTGTGGGCTCATATTTATCGTCCGGGAAGAATATTTTTCCCACCTGCCCGCCTTTCAGGCCAAAGTGCCGGAGATCATGGAGCGGCCATACCGGCTGGAGCCGATGAAACCGAGGCAGGCCGCCGTCCTGATAAACCGAATGCTGGAGTTGCTGGGCATCGGGAAGGATGAAGCGCTTGGCTCCCGGATAAGAAATAATGTGGTAAGCGGGGAGGGCGAGGCCAGCCTCAGCCTGCTGCAGGCACATTTCCTGTACATTCAACAACATTTGATAGGCCATGAGTAAACGCGCCAACATATCGGAAGCCATTATGGGGCTGACTTCACTGGGCGCTTTTGTCGAAGCGGAACTGGGCGCTCTGGAAGCGCACTACGGCCACTCTGCCCGCGATGCCGGTGAGAGGATGCTGGAAAGCCTGGTATCGGATAGCGGGCGCCCCATGGCCCTGCCGGAAGGGGAGTTGCTGAAGTCGTTGAGCGCACAGGGCGTCAAACCCCTTGCCATGAGCCAGGCCATGGAAGGCCTGCTGAGGGCCGGCCTGATCGTCCGGCAGGCGCCGGGCAGCCTGCGCCTCAGCAGCAATGCCCTGGCTGCGGCGCTGGAGCAGCGCTTCCTGGGCAGGCGTACCCTCCGGCGCGAAGCGGCAGGGTTGATCCGGGACAAGTACCTGCGCAATGACCTTCTTTCCGAGAAGGAACTGAGCCTGGTAGAACCTCACTTATCCCAGCTGAACCTGACGGCCGAAGAAATCGCCCTGGTCAGCAAGAGCCGGCAGGCGGTGGCGCAGCGCCGGTGGGCTTTGTGGGGGGCCGTTATCAGCGTCATCCTCATGCTGTCCCTGCTCGCATGGAATTGGTACAAACAATCCATAGCAGCGGATGAGGCCAGGGTCCTTGCGGAGACTAAGACGGAGGAGGCTCGTGACAGCGCCGAAGTGGCCGAACAGCTTCGGCGGGAGGCCGAGGCGCTGGCCAGGTCGCTAAGAATAGAAAAAGATACTTCTGAAGCGCGCCGCATCCGGGCAGAATTCAACGAAATACTGGCCAGGCTGGAGGCGCAGAAAGCTACAACTGCCGCTTCTCTGGCGGATTCCCTGCGGAAACGCGCTGAAGAAACGGCGGGCGAACTGGAAATTGCCAACAGGAACCTGAAAAATAAAAGTGAAGAAGCGGAGCGGTCGGCTTTGGCTGCCCGGGATTCCGCAGTTTCTGCCCAGCGGGCCCGCCGGGATGCGGAAGCTCTGGCCCTCATCCTCAAATCGCGCAATATTGCGCTAAGTGTGCCGCAACTGCCGAAAGACAGCGTGGAGCGCAAGGCGGTGCTGGCCTATCAGGCCTATGCGGTAAATGAAAAAAGCGGGCAGGGGGATGTTTACAACAGCGGCCTGTATAAGGCGCTGCATCATGCACTGGAGGCATTGCGGCAGGATCGCGGTTATGCCTGGCTGGATCAGATGTCAGGTATTCATAGAGAAGACGTAAGCTGTATTGTGCGCGGAGCGGACGGCAGCTATCACTCGGCAGGCACGGACGGCAAGGTATATCATTGGTCCTTTGGGCAGAAATCCCCCGTCATGACGGCATCTTTTGCAGAGGCCGTACAAAAACTGGCCGCCAGCCCTGACGGGCGCTGGCTGTTGATCTGCCCGCGCCTGGGCGATATGGTGCTGATGGACACTCAAAAGAAAACCACCTATGCCGTTGATTATCCCGGCGCTCCGGGCGATCCGGCCCGATGGGGCGTTACGGATGCGCTGTTCCTTCCCGAAGAGCAGGTTTTTCTCATCGTAGGGCATCAGGGAGGCATCCATAGGCTGGAGGTTGGAAAGAATGAACCGGCGGCGAAGCTGCTCGCGCGCCCGGAGGTGCAATTTCGGGCCATAGAGCGGGCAGGAAAGCAGTTTTTCCTGCTCGATGCGCAAGGCAGGTTGTTCTTTTCCCCTAACTATGGCTTTTCCGGTATCTTCCCGCCGCTTGAAGAGGTGGGGCAGGAGTTCAGCATGCTGGCTTCCTCCCGCTCGGAGGCAATCTGGCTTGCGGAGGGGATGAGGTCGGGAGAGATCGGCCTTACGGTTGATACCTTTGGCATTCTGACCACCAAACAGTTGCACCAGTCAGCCCCTATCAGTGCGGAATTCAGCCCCGACGGGCGCTGGGTGGCCACCCTTTCGCGTGATGGAGTGGCGCGTATCATCGACATTGAACGCTATTTCAGGGAGGCTGCCGCCTATCAGCCCATCCTGCTCGATGCTGAAAACGTGTATGTCACTGCCATCTGTTTTTCCGCCGACAGCCGGGAATTGCTGGTAGGCGCAAAAGATGGCGGCATCCGTCGTTTTTACCTCGACCCGGCGCGATATGCCCGGCAGCTTTGTGAGCTTTTGCATTTGGAAGGCGACAATATTGATTGGCAAACACCCTGGCGGGAGGACTTTCAGGAGAAGGGGCCCCCGGCGAAGTGTTACTGAACCGGGCCGCCCAACGCGGGCGCGGGCGGCCTGTTCGCAAAATCAGGATATATATGAGGTATTTGTTCATTGCTTTGGCTTTCATTTACGGCAGGGCAACCCTGGCGCAGCAATCGGATTGCCTGACGAAACTGTATCTGGCCCGGGAACTCGACCAGGAGGCCCGCTTCACGGAGGTGCTGCAACTAATGGAAGGCTGCCTTGAGGCCGATAGCCTGCCTGCCGGCGAGCGCGCCGCCATGGTTTTCCTCCTGCGCCGCGCCTGCAATGCCCTTGGCATGTTCGAAAAAGCGGAAGCCATTCGCCAATATGCCGTTGAAGAGGGAATCGAAGAACTTCCGGCAGGCAGGCTTGATGCGGAAGAGAAGGCCAGGGTGCTGGAGCGCTACCGGAGCGCCCGGGAGGCAATAAGCCTGGCGCAGGCCGGCCTGAATGCACAGCCGGAAAGGACGGCCGTGCGGTTGGAGGCTCTCCTCGATTCTGTACGGATGCCGCCTTCGCTCAAGGTCGAAGCACTGGAACTGCTCGTTGAAGCCTACCTGATGGAAGGCCGGCCCGAGCAAGCCGATACGGCCTTTAAGAAAATCTTCCCCATCCATCCCCAGTACGAACCTGGCAGCGAGCGCAGCCTGAACTACCGGCAGTTCGCCGGCCGCTATGCCTCGGAACCGCGTTTTTCCTTTGCCATTACAGGAGGGGCGCATATCACGCAGCCATATACGGTACGGCAGTTCAGCCCGGACATGGTAAGCATCGGCAGTGAAAGATACCGGCACCTGTATGACCCGCACTTCGAACTGCAATTCTCTTATCATCCCAACCGGCCGGTAGAATGCCTCCTGGCCCTGGGTTATCGCTGGGATAGTTATGATTACCGGGGGAATTACAGGAATGCGCTGGCCCCTGACGGCAGCCGGCAAAATGCGAAGTTTGTCTTCTCCGAGGGAATCCGGGGCATGAGGGCAATTTTTTCGATCAGGTATAATTTTTTCACCTTGCCTGAAGGCATCGAATCTTCCGCTTTACTCGCTCTCGAAGAACGCCCTCTTGCCGATATATGGAAACGGATAACTCCATTCTTTACGGCCGGGATTTCCGTTCAGCGATTGAACAGGTCCTTTATGTCAAGGCCTGCCATAGATTTTGGAAACCAGGCCATCCCGGGGATCGGAGAAGACCAGATAGTGCTTGCCGACAGGCCGAGATTCGACAAAGGCCTGACCAGCCCGGCCGGGCTCCCTCTTCGCCGGAATGCCTCCTTTACCGTTCTGGCCGGCGGCGGGCTGAAGCTCTACGCCAACCGGGTTTACTATTTCCTGGAAGCATTTTACGGCTGGACACCCACCAATATCGTCGCTACTGAAAACCGCCGGGCCAACCCCGATCTGATCAACAAGTATAATTATCTGGACAACGATATACACCTTCACCAGCTGTATTTTTCCCTGGGTATAGGGTATTCCGTTTTTTATACGGTGGTAAAGCGATGAGGCCGGATGTATTTCCTCACCAGTTCGGCGCCCTCGCCCATAAACCCATGAACTATGCCCCCCTCGCCGCCTTCCAGTGCCACCCCAGCGCCAGCCCGCACAGCAACAGCCCCAGGAACTCCCGCGTCAGCTCCACATGGGGCGATTCGGCCTTCATGGAACCGGTGATCGTCGGCATGCCCATTTTCACCCAGCTGATAAAATCCGGCAGCAGTGTGGCCATCCAGATCAGCACTACCCCCAGGCCGAGGTATAAAATGTATGGATGATAGCGCCCGAAAGCCGCAAAGGCCGAAACGACGGCCACAAAGCCGTATATGGCTGCCCAGCCCCAGGGATCCGGGTCGTTGAGCTGCACTGCGGCGAACAAGGCAAAGAGCAGGGCGAGGAAGAGGCTGCTGTATTTCATCTTAGGCCGGATTGTCTGCCGAAGATAGGGTTTTGGCGTCGATGTGCATATCTTCCCCGGTAAAAAACGATGCCTGATCTTTACCCAATCCTTTTCCTCCTGGCCTGTGCCGCCTGCCAGCTAAAGCCTTCGCCCCAAAACGAAGCGGCGGCGCCTCAAACCCGGCCGAGGCCTTTTCCTTCGACGGCCGCCCCCTTTATCCCCCGGCCGAAAAGTAAAAACGGGCTTCGATTACAAATTCCGGAACTGCCGAAGCAAAGCTCTTTCAAAATTTTCTTGCCCAGTTTCAAAATTTATTTTTACTTTGTAATTCAAAGTACTTTTTAAAAATCTTTAAGATTATTTATTATGAAACAGGAAAACCATTCAACGCAGCAAATTAACCCTAAATCGCTCATTAAAAGGATGCTGTCAGGTGCGGTAATTGGGTTTGTCATTATTTCTTTTATTGTATTCTCAGTTGATGAGCCCGATCCGGGTTGGGGAAAGCTCTGGATGGTAAGGCCATTAATTATTACCCCCTTAGCCGGGGCATTTGGCATTTTATCTTTTAACTTTAAGGACTTTATTCGCCCTCAGAGTAATTTAATGGCTGGTTTGGTTTTTTTATTCAGCATCATTGCATTCATCGTTGCACTTTGGATGGGCACAGTTTTGGGATTGGATGGAACTTTGTGGAATTGATCCTTCACTACATTCAGCTTTTGGCGCTGTGGGCAGTAAGGCAGCCCGCATTCCGCTGCCGGTGGGCTGTACCAGGGGCTTGAGCTTAACAACAACCACTGTTTTTCGCCGGTTGCGGCCTGATGGGGGAGGATACTTTGCCGGATGGTGAATCAGGCGGCATTTATACTCCCCCTGATAGGCCCTTATTATTTTCATCAGGCTCCAGCAAGTCCCAGAGATTGCCATACAGGTCTTCAAAGACGGCAACTGTTCCGTAATCTTCTTTTTTTGGCGGCCTTACGAATTTGATCCCCCTTTCCCTCATCTTTTCGTAATCCCTCCAAAAGTCGTCGGTAAACAGAAAAAGAAAAACGCGCCCGCCGGTTTGATTGCCTACGCTTTTCAATTGTTGTTCATTGGCCGCCTTAGCCAGTAACAAAGCACATTCCCGGGCGCCCGGCGGGGCAACCAAAACCCATCGTTTGTCTTCGCTTATCCGGGTATCTTCTACCAGCCTGAACCCCAGGTTTTCTGTGTAGAATTCAATGGCTTCGTCGTAGTCTTTTACCAGTAAGGCTATGTGTGCTATCCGTTGTTTCAATGTCCACTATTTCTTTGGAGTTAATGTTGCGGAGTATAACGGCGCGTTCATCTGGCGCCCTCCCACCTCCATGCTTCCACCATATCTTTCCCAATCGCGCTTTCCCATTTTCTCTCCGGATGGCCCTTCGCCTCCCGGGCCAGCTCAACCTGCCTGGGCGACAGCACCCCTTCCGGCGGTTTTCCCTGCCCGATCAGCGCGTTGGCGCGGGCGGCCTGCAGCGGGAACATGGGCACGAAGCGGTAGTGCGTTTTGGAAAGGTAGTACTTGGGCTCCCGATCCGGGCGGAAGACTGACCTTGAGCCTGTTTTCCCAGCCCCCAGCATAGCAGCGGCGGCGGCCTTCTGGGTTTCGGTATGGGCATAGGCCCGGTCGGCGCACCTGGCCTGCTGGCCGGCTTTCACCACTTCCTCGAAGGAAATATCCCGGGGGTTGTAAGTTACCTGCACCACTTCGCGGCCATCCATAAAACCCGCTTCGGTGGCAATGACGCCCGGCAGTTGCCCCAGCATTTTCTCGCCCGTCCAGAAGCAGTACATGGAGAGGGTGGTGGTTTCCAGGCCCTGCTGCCGGGCCAGCAATTCCTCGTAGAGCAGCTGCAGGTAGGCGGGAATGGCCTTACCGCGGCGCTCCAGGGCAAAAATCATGGCCTGCACTACGCCCAACTGCGAGTAATTGCTGCTCAGCCGGGGGATGATGTCCAGCCGGTCATAGTCGACGATGCGCACCACCGGGTTGTTCCAGGAGGGCTCGTTGTAGTAGCGCAGCACTTCGGCGTCCTTGCCGCCTTTGTTGTTGAAGATGGCCACCGGCACAAAGAGGGTCTCGATAGCCTCCACAATGAGGGGGTGGCTGAGCACCTGATTGCCGTAGTTGCGGCAGGTGGCGCAGCCGGGCACTTCCTGGAAGAGGAGGAAAACGGGCTTGTCTTCCAGCGAGGCTTGTTCGAGGCCCTGGCTGAAATCGCGCAGCCAGCGGACTTTGCCGAGTTCTTCGGGTTGAATGGAAAGAGCGGGGCGGCCGCAGAAAATGCATAACCATAAGATCGGGAATATGGAAGATAAACGCATGGTGGCAATGAATTATAGTGGCAAAGTTAGCGCCTGAAAAGATACGGAATTGGAGCGAGGCGGACAAGTACGGGAGGTGGGGGAAGAGGAAGGAGGTATTTCGTTAC
>CAZAXA010000074.1:0-17147 GCA_964488965.1 uncultured Phaeodactylibacter sp.
TATTTTCCCCCGCTGGCGGGGGTTAGGGGGTGGAGTTAAAATAAAATTTTGAAATCGAGGGTATCAACATCCTGAAATCGACTTTTCGGAGCGCCCTCACTTATAAATTGATACAATAGTAGTTCGAATCATTGGCATGCAAATATTCAGATTGACGTGAATGGATAAAATGAAAAACTATGAGAATTATTATTTTCTTCATCCTTCTCTTTGATCCACTCATTCTCAGATCACAACCTCTCTACATGATATACGGCGCCCAATGCGGCGCCCACGCCTCCGGCGGCTGCCGCCATTATCAGAGTCCCTGCCCGGCAGAGGCCGATGCGGAGATCCGCCTGCTGTTGCGAACGGATGCACAGGCGGCCGAAACGAGCTGGGCGATACGCGATGAAACCTTGGATGAGATCATCGGCGAAGGGCAGGGCCTGGAGAATCTTACGGATTACGATATCCACATCTGCGCCTTCCTGGGTCACTGCTACACCTTCAGCATCAGGGATAGCGAAGGCAATGGCCTGGAAGTAGGGGCAGGCCGGTACGCCCTGTACTGGAATGGAAGCCCGTGGCGGGAGGGCGGTGTCTTTTTCACTGAAGAAACTGCCAGCTTTGGGGGCTGCTGCACCGATTTTGATGTGCGCCTGGTGGGCGGGCTGCCCTGCGACGGCAGCGTCCCGGCAGAAGTAACAGTGGCTGTCTCCGGCGGTACGCCGCCCTACGATTATCAATGGGGCGACGGCAGCAGCCATAGCGGCAGTTGGCAGCCGGAAGAAGGGGTGGAAAGCATCTCCGTCGCAGTGAGCGATGCTTCCGGATGTGTGGGCGATGACGAACTCAAACTTTCCGGGCTTTCGCAGCTATCGGTAGGCATACAGGTGGAGGCCGTCAGTTTTGAAGGCGGCAGCGACGGCAGGGCGACGGCCATTGTAGAAAGCGGCATCCCCCCTTATTCCTACCTGTGGTCGACCGGGGACATTTCGCCTGCTGTCAACGGCCTGCCGGCAGGGAATTACAGCGTGACCGTCACCGATGGCAGCGGGTGCACGGCCGAAGCCGGCACTATCATATTGGGCGACAGGCCTGCCGAACCCCTTCCTTTCACTTTTCAGCTTTTTCCCAACCCAGCTACCGGCGAAGTTCAGGTAGTTATTACCTCAAGTTTCCAGGGGGAGGGATCGCTGCAGGTATCCACCAGTTTGGGGCGGCTTTTATACGAAGAGCCTGTAAATGTTTTCGGGGAAGAACAAACCCTTACTTTGGATATGAGCCATCTCCCATCCGGCGCTTATTGGGTCAATGTGCAGATAGGGAAATGGCAACGGACGAAAGCCTTGCAGTTGTCCGGAAAGCCATAAAACGGATTACTCCCGGACTGAAGAGCCAAAATTTTTCCTGTCAACTTAAAACCCTATCATGAAATCCAGAAATCAAATTCCAAAAATGAACCTCCTGGCAATATTTCTCTTAGCGTTGCCCGCAGTATTATCTATCTCAAAATGTAATGAGGCTAATGCTGGCGAATACTGTTTTTATTATTACAAAAGCGGTTTTGAGGGCTTGGGCCTGAGCGTTGGGGATATCATTTGCGTCGATTGCCCGGCTACCAGGCAATGCAAAGGGCCGGAAGCAACCGGGGACTTTTTTGCCGAAATAGAGGATGTCAAGGGGAAGACAGCCGGTGGCCGTTTAACCAAGACAAGTCCCGACCGGGATTGTACCAGTTGCCCGAGAAGCGGCAAAAAAGGTTACCGGTTTGTTAATTAGCGGTTAGGAACCCTCCCCAATTGACGGCTGATGCAGAAATTATTGAAAATCCTGGCTCGCCTTTTCCTTAAAGTTGGATGGATCACCCCAATACATCTGGCTATGGAAAAAGCAATATTACTCGGAGGCCTGTCCCTCCTTTACTGCACCATAGTGCCAGCCCAGCAACATCCCGGCCCACAAGACGCTTTTGAAAAAAGCATATACTGGGCGCCCATCCCCGCTTTCAATAAGGAAAAAGCCATCCAATTGGGCTATGAACACTGTTTAGGCCCTGTAGAATCGCTGCTCGGCGTGCTGAGCGTCCGCTATGCCGGCGAAAAGGGGGAAGGGGAGTTGTTCTACCGGGAAACGCAGGCGGGCCAGGCTATTCGCAGTTGTTCCAACGGCATCCTCCTTCCTGTTTTACCCGTAGTTGAAAGATGCAATTCCTGGCGGGACACGGACTTCAGAGAGACAAGCCGACAGATCACTTCGGAGGCCTCTCTGGCCTTCTACTACCGCCGTTACCTCCTGCCTTTTTCCCGCAACAACCGGGCGCCCGACGGCTTTTACCTGGCCGGAGGCTGGAGCCTGGCTTATCTCGCCTACACCGAATACGAATATGCCCGCGGCGAAAAAGGGGACATCATCGTTCTGGACCCCGATTTCAGGCCCGGCCTCAGCCCCAATCCCTGGGGTGTGGCGAGCCCCTGGTTTGATCCGGGCTTCATCGGCAAGCACAAGGTGATCGACGAGACGATCTACGAATGGGAAGAACGCACGAGCAGATCAGCGAAGGAATGGCCCTTCCATTACCTCCTCCAGCCGGGAATGGCCTTCGTGCTTTTCCAGCGGCTCAGGATCGATGCCGGCGCAGAGTTTCGTCTGCGTTCGGGCGAGCCGTTGAAGCAACTCAAAATAAGGCCCGCTCTGGCGTTGGGCTGTTGGTTTTAAGAACCCCCGGCATTCCCAAATCACCGCGGCCCGCAATCCCCCTTGGCTTTGAGTTTGTTGCCGTTCCCATCTTCAAAATGTCTCGTTCCGGCGCCCGGGTTTCCCAGGTCCTGGAAGCTATCCAGCAGGAACTGCCACTCCAGTTCGTCCTGGCCCCTACAGCCCGGCAAGGTTACAGTGGCCCTCATGTCGCCCTCGCAGGCCAGGCTCGCCGGGTCGATCTTCCCTTAAACTATGCGAAAAATCAACCCAAACAGTGACCCTCCTCATTGTTTAAAAGGCGTTTTTTCAACTCAATTGTATAACAAATGAAATGCAACTGCCATAAGCAAGTAGACGATAAAGATAGCTGCCGGCAGGAAGAACAGGGTGCGCCAGAAGAAGGGTTTCATCGTGAGTACTTTTTGTGATAAGAATCCAGTTTAATGAATAAATTAACACCCTTAGCCCAAATATTCCAGAAAACAGCCTTGCAATGCCTCGCCGTAGATGGCGAGATATGTCACAACCAAACCACAGAGGGAACACCATGCTAATTAATGTATCCAAATGTAAAAACTGCCCGGTGAAATCCTGCGCGGCCGCTGCTCTGGATGAGAGGGAATTGAAATTGATGGCTCAAAACGTTACTGAAACTGAATTTGAGAAGGGGGAGTCCCTTTTTAAAGAGGGCATCCTCAACGGCCATGTTACGTACATGCAGTCGGGCCTGGTCAAGATACACATGAAGGCCTCCGGCGATAAGGAGTACATTCTCAAACTCGTCAACGCCCCGGCCTATCTGGGGCTTTCCACTATATTCGGGGATCGCATCAACAACTACTCCGCAACAGCCCTGGTGCCCACTACCGCCTGTTTCATCGATATTGACACTTTCAAAGAGCTGATCTATACCAACGGCCATTTTGCCTATGAGATCATTGCCGACATCTGCCACAACGAACTCCTGGATTACAAGCGGTTTGCCATTCAGGGCCATAAACAGACCCCGGGGCGGATCGCGGGAGTCATCCTGTATTTTTCCGAAAAGGTGTACCACAGCAATTCTTTTGAGCTGCCACTTTCCCGCAATGAAATAGCCGAACTGATCGGCACCTCCCGCGAAGGCGTCACCCGTGCGTTGATGAGTTTTAAGAAAGATGGCATCATCGACATTGATAAAACCCACGTTCACATCCTGAAGCCGGCGAGCCTGGCCAAGATCGACCGGTCGGGGCAGGGGGTGGAGTGAGAGGGGAATAATGGCGTCGCTTACGGCTTTCCCATACTGTTTCAATGCCTTCCGGTAAGGCGGAGGAAGCGGAAGGACAGCAAGGCCGCGCTGGCGCTCAGCCCCAGGACGAAGCCGGCCCATATGCCTGCGATCTGCCAGCCCGCAACAAATGCCAGCCCATAGCCGGCCGGAATACCTGCCATCCAATAGGCCAGGCCCACGAAGAGCGTAGGAATCCGCACATCCTGAATGCCCCGCAAAAGGCCTACTCCTACGGCCTGCACCGAGTCGGAGATTTGAAAAACGGCAGCCAGCAACATGAGCATAGCGGCATACTCCAATACGGGAGGTTCATCGTTGAACAGCAGCGGCAGGTGATAGCGGCCGGCGATGAAAAGCAGGGCGCAGGACAGGCCGTAGGCGCCGGCCATGGCGATGGTAGTGATGCCGATCTGCCGGGCGCGCCGCCATTCCCGCTGTCCGTACGCATAAGCTACCCGTATGCTGCCGGCAGCGCTGATACCCAGCGAAACCATAAAAGTGACGGATGCCAGCCCCAGCGCGATCTGATGCGCCGCCTGCTGGATATACCCCAGCCAGCCCGCCATGATGCCGGAAACGGCGAAAGAGGCCGACTCCATACCGTATTGCAGGCCGGAGGGAATGCCGATGCGAAAGACATCCTGCAGGCGGGCCGTGCGGATACGAAGTTGTTCCTTCAGATGCCGGCGGTAGGGAGCAAAGCCCGTTCCCCGGAAAACCAGCAGGGCTATGCCTATCATGATCACCACTCTCGATACCAGAGTGCCTACGCCGGCCCCTTCGAGTTCCATCCGGGGGGCGCCCCACTTCCCAAAGATGAAGGCGTAATTGACCAGCACATTGATGGGGATAGACAAAACCGCCAGGTACATGGGCATACGGGTTTTGCCCAGGCCGTCGGCAAATTGCTTGATCGCCATGAACAAAGACATAGGTATCATGCCCCAGGCCATCCATTTGAGGTAGGGTTTGGACAGCTCGGCGACAATGCGGTCCTGCCCCATGTAATGGACAATGTCCACTCCCAGATGCAGGGCAAGCGCCATGGAAAAAGATAACAGCCCCACGATCCACATGCCGTTGTAGAGTATGCGCAGGGGTTTATCCGCGTCTCCTTCGCCCATCGCGTTGGCTACCAGCGGCGAGATGGCCATCGTCAGGCCGATGCACAGGATGAAGGGAATGCCAATGATATTGTTGACGAAGGAAGCGGCGGCCAACTGGCTGCTGTGGATGGCGCCGACCATGGCGCTGTCGATGATGCCAAGCGCCATCTGTGAAAGGTTGCCCAGTATGATCGGCCACCCCAGTTTCAGGGTTTGCCTGATTTCGCCCCACATCCGGAAGATTTTTTGAAAGAAGGCGCAATTTAGCACAAAACCGCCGAATGGAAAGCGAAATCATGAAACCATATGTTTAGTTTTAAAAACATTTTGTATCTTGCTTTGATAAACCTTTAACGGCAAAGGGCCTGTCTCCTTTTTTGAACTAATGAAATACAACTATATCGAAGAAAGAGAACCTTCTTTTGAAGCCGGGCTGGACCTGAAATACAGCATCACCGGCAATACCCTTCTAACGTTGGACAGAGAAGCAGGAATATAGATTCCTGCGCTGCCCTGGAGAGGTAAACCACGGGAATCTATATTCCCGTTTCTCGTAGGATGAAAACATCATTGTCCAACGTTAGACGGGTAACCCTGGTGTATAATGACCTGCTGAATAGCAACCGGAAGCGCGAGACGCCGCATCTGCCGTTTACGAGCGCGCGGACGGTGGTGGTGAAGTACACATACACATTTCGGTTGTGATCTATCAATCGATAAAATTACAAACAATGATGCAAAACATGCTAAACAAAATAAAAGACGGCAGGACTGATCTGGTGTTCGATTACCTGGAACAAGGCAACGACGCCAACGCCAAAGATGAGGCAGGCCTGCCCCTCATCGCCTGGTGCGCCTATTATGGCGATGTGAGCGCCATCAGATTCCTCTTGTCGAAGGGGGCTTCTCTGGATGGACTGGGCAACAACTACGGCCTGAACGGAGCGGCCTTTCACGGCCACTGGCAACTGTGCCAGTTCCTTCTGGAACAAGGCGCGGATGCCCGCTACGCCTTGCCGGATACCGGCGAAACGGCCCTTCATGCTTGTCTTTGCAAAGCCAACCGGCCTTCTACGCCACTGATCGTTGAGTTGCTGCTGGCCTATGGCGCCGGCCCTGATGCTCAAACCCTGCCCGGCCGGGAAACGGGAGCTTTCATGAGGGATGTTTTTACCCGGCAGGAAACCCCGCTCCACCGGGCCGCCGCCTTTGGGGATGCTCATACCATAGCTTTACTCCTTGAAGCCGGAGCGGATAAAAGTAAAAAAGATATGAACGGCGACTCTCCCCTGGCCTGGGCGAGCTGGCACCTGCGCCCCGGAAAAATTCTGGCGCTGCTCGCCTACGGAGAACACCGCATCTATCCGCAGCATGTGGAAAGAATGCAGAGCGACCATGGGGCAGGAGGCTGGGAGGGAATGCAGGTTAATTTGCTGGGGAGGTTGTGGAAGTGAGGACTGGGCCATCTCTCAAACAATCTCTCTCCTGCCTTCGTTAAAAAAGGAGACTTTGCTCATCACCTTTACAACCAAAAACACGCCATGATCTCCTTAACCAACCCCTTCCTCTTCCGCGACAAAGCCTACATCAACGGCCGCTGGGCCGCCGCTGACAGCGGCCGCACCTACCCCATCCACAACCCTGCCGATGGCGCCCTCATTGCCGAGGCGCCCGATATGGGCGCCGCCGAGACGCGCCGCGCCATCGAAGCGGCCAACGCTGCCCTGCCCGGCTGGCGCGCCAGAACGGCCGGCGGCCGCTCGGCCATCCTCCGCCGCTGGTATGAGCTGCAGATGGACAATGTGGAGGATCTGAGCCTGCTCCTCACCACCGAGCAGG
This sequence comes from uncultured Phaeodactylibacter sp., assembly GCA_964488965.1. Lineage (GTDB taxonomy): Bacteria > Bacteroidota > Bacteroidia > Chitinophagales > Saprospiraceae > JACJXW01. Next base: position 6,901 of record CAZAXA010000074.1, read on the forward strand.
GCAAGCCGCTGCCGGAAGCCAGGGGGGAGGTCAAATACGGCGCTTCCTTTGTGGAGTGGTTTGCCGAGGAGGCCAAACGGGCCTACGGCGATGTCATTCCCGGCCATGGGGCCGACAAGCGCATCGTAGTCATCAAACAGCCCATTGGGGTGGTGGCGGCCATTACGCCCTGGAATTTTCCCAGCGCCATGATCACCCGCAAGGTGGCGCCGGCCCTGGCGGCAGGCTGTACAGTGGTCGTCAAGCCGGCCGAAGATACGCCGCTCTCGGCCCTGGCCCTGGCGGAACTGGCAGAACAGGCGGGCTTCCCGCCCGGGGTTTTCAATGTCGTCACCACCAGCTCCCCGGCAGAGGTGGGGGGTGAGCTGACCGGCAATCCCATCGTGCGCAAGCTGTCCTTCACCGGCTCTACCGAGGTGGGCAAACTGCTGATGCAACAGTGTGCCGGCACTGTTAAAAAGGTCGGCCTGGAACTGGGCGGCAACGCTCCCTTTATCGTCTTCGACGATGCCGATATCGACGAAGCGGTGGCCGGGGCCATCGCCTCCAAGTACCGCAATGCCGGCCAGACCTGCGTCTGCGCCAATCGCCTTTATGTTCAGGATGTTATCTACGATGAATTCGTGGAAAAGCTCGCCCGGGCGGTGCAGAAGCAGAAAGTAGGCGCAGGCGTGGAGGATGGCGTCACCATTGGGCCGCTCATCAATACTGCAGCTCTGGAGAAGGTGGAATACCTGGTGGCGGATGCGAAGGATAAGGGGGCCAGGGTAGTCGCCGGCGGGCAACGCCATGAACGGGGCGGCACTTTTTACCAGCCCACCGTGCTGGCCAATGTCAATGACAGCATGAAGGTGACGCGCGAGGAAATTTTCGGGCCGGTCGCTCCGGTTTACCGCTTTACGGATGAAGCGGCAGTGGTCGCCGCCGCCAACGCCACGCAGTATGGACTGGCCGCCTATTTTTATGGCCGCGATGTGGGCCGGGTATGGCGCGTGGCAGAAGCGCTTGAGTATGGCATGGTGGGCATCAATACCGGTATGATCTCCACGGCGGCGGCGCCATTCGGCGGGGTAAAGGAGAGCGGCATCGGCAGGGAGGGCTCGAAGTATGGGCTGGAGGAGTTTATGGAGGTGAAGTATCTGTGTTTTGGAGCGATATGAGGTTCTCTCTGAAGAACAGCAGCGCTGCCCGCAGGTTTACCTGGGCTTCCCGGCTCAGGCCTTCCTTCAGTTCCCAGTCGCGGCCACTGATGCCCAGTGTAAAGGCCGCCGGCGCCTCGCCGTACAACTCCTGGCAGAGGGCCACCACTGATTCCGGATTCAGGGCGTGGGTGGTAAAGCTGAAAGTGGCCACAGGCAGGCAGGGTTTCCAGTAAAAGCCGCCTTCTACGCTGGCCTGCAGGGCATCGACGAAGACGACGGCTTCGTACCCGCGAATGATATCCGCATCCTCTACCTGTAACTGGTAACGGTAGGCCATTTCCCCGGCAAAACGGCCGTCTTCCTCTACAGCCTCCAGGAAGGCCCACCCCAGCCCGTCGTCACTACGGGCGCTGTTGCCAATGCCGAGGAGGAGGGTGGAGGGGCTGTTTAACGTCTGGTATTTGGCCATTCGTTATTCGTTATTTTTACCCGGAAGAGCGATGGCGAAGACGGGCGTTGATCCGGGCCGCCGTCGGCCGTCATGGCTTTATGGCTATATTGTTAAACGGTTATATTGCCTGGCCCGTCGGCCGTCCATCACCCCTTGCTCCGTTCTGCCATCACTTTACCTTCATGATCCAGGATAGAAACCTGCAGAGGCATTCTGCCCAGGGCGTGGGTGGCGCAGCTCAGGCAGGGGTCGTAGGCGCGGATGGCGACCTCTATCTGGTTGAGCATGCCTTCCGTGATCTCAGGCTTGTTGCTGATGACGTTTTGAGCCACCCAGCGCACTGCCCGGTTCATAGGTTCGTTGTTGTGAGTGGTGGAAACGATGAGGTTGCATTTGGTGATCATGCCTTTTTCATCCACTTTATAGTGGTGGATGAGGGTTCCCCGCGGCGCTTCGATGATGCCGATGCCTTCGGGGCGGAGGGCGCCTTCCCGAACCAGGTCGTCGCCCAGGATAGCTTTATCCAGCAGCAATCCTCTGATCACTTCGGCGCAGTGCAGCATCTCGATGAGCCTTGCCCAGTGGGAGTGCATGGTGCAGTTGTTGGGCTGGCCGTTGGTGTAGCGCCGGAATTCTTCCCATTCTTCGTGGGCCAGAGGAGTGGAGAAGCCATTGCAGACATTCAGGCGGGCCAGCGGCCCTACGCGGTTCCACCCCCGTTCCCTGCCGAGGTGTTTGATGTAGGGGAATTTCATATACGACCACTTCTCTACGCCTTCCGTGAAGTATTTCAGGTAGGCGTTGTTCGGAATATCATTGAGGGTCATATTGCCGTCAGCGTCTATGGCCCGCAGGTATCCGTGATACATTTCGTGTTCTCCATCCCGCCCTACCAGGCCCAGGTGGCCGGAGGGGTATCGGGCGAAGTGGTCCAGCCATTGGAAATGCTGGTCGTGGTATTGTTTTATGAAACGCACCATTTCCTGCGACCATTCGACCATGGTATCGGCGGAGGGCGTCTCGTTATCTTCCAGCAGATAATCCCGCTCTGCCGGCGTAAAGGTTTTGTGTACTCCTCCCGGGACGGCGGCGATGCCGTGTATCTTCTTACCGGCGATGGCTTTAATGACCTCCTGTCCGAATTTGCGCATGAGGATGCCCTTGCGGGCCAGTTCCTTGTCTGCGGCGGCCACGGCCACCACATTGCGCTTTTCCCGTGGCGCGTCCACGCCGAACAGCAGGTCAGGGGAGGCCAGATAGAAAAAGTGCAGAGCATGCGACTGAAATACCTGGCCGTAGTGCAGCAGGCGGCGCAGCTTGGTAGCGGTGGGCGACAGGCCTTCCGGTTCCAGCCCGACCAGTTGGTCGATGGCCTTGGCGGCCGCCAGGTGGTGGCTCACCGGGCAGATGCCGCAGAGGCGCTGCACCAGCAGAGGCGCTTCCCAATAAGGGTGGCCCTGAACGAAACGCTCGAAGCCCCGAAACTCGACGATGTGGAAAAAGGCATCTTCTACCTTCCCGGCCTCGTCCAGGTGAACAGTGACCTTGCCGTGGCCTTCCACCCGGGTGACGGGGTCTATCGTGATCTTCTTTCCCATGGGTCAGTCGTATTTGAATTCAGAATACAAAATGGAATAGTGGTCGCCCCAAAGCAGGTTTTTGACCGCTTTCCAGATGTGTTCGGGATTAGGCGGGCAGCCCGGTATGAAATAGTCGATCTTGACGACCTCATTGCAGGCGTACACCTGGTCCAGTATCTTGGGCAGGTCTTCGTGATAAGGAACGATGTGTTCTCCCGCAATGGTAGTCATAGAGTTGAGGTAAGCTTCCTCCAGGCATTCTTCCAGGGGGATCATATTGCGCATGGCCGGCAGGCCGCCCCAGATGGAACACTCGCCGACGGCCACCAGGATGTTACACTTTTTGCGGAACTCGCGCAGCGTCTCCACATTCTCGGAATTGCAGCATCCGCCTTCCACCAGGCCGATGTCGCACTGCCGGGTGAACTCCTTGATGTCATTAATGGGGGATTTGTTGAATTCCACCACTTCCAGCAGGTCGATAAGGCCCAGGTCGATGTCCAGCATGGACATATGGCAGCCGAAACAGCCTGCCAGCGAGATAGTCGCGATAACCTTTTTTTCTCTGGCGTCCCTGGGGAGGGCTTCCACGACGGCTTTTTTGGCTTCTTCTTCCTTCTGTACCGATTCTTTGTCGAAGCGGCGGTCGCCAAAGGGTTTGGTTATGCTTTTTCCCCGCACCAGAATGGCGCCGGTGGGGCACAGCTGCATAGCCGCCAGAGCTTCATCCTGGCTGAGCCTGGCCTCCTGTTCATAGTCGATCCCCACTTCGGTTTCATTGCCGCGGTTATAGATGGAAAATACCCTCTTACCGTCTTTAGTCAGCACTTCCTCCACACAGCGGTGGCATTTCACACAGCGGTTGTGCTCGATGATCATCCGTTTGGGCTGAAAATCGATGAGGCGGTCTTTGAACAAGTGGGGAAAACGGGAAATGGAAACGCCCATTTCGTAGCCCATATGCTGCAGGTCGCAGTTGCCGCTCTTTTCACAGGCCGGGCAAAAGTGGTTGCCTTCTGCGAACATCATTTCCACGATGGCCTTGCGGGTATCTTCCAGTTCCGGAGTATTCACCCGCACCTCCATATTGGCCTTCACTTTTTGCATACAGGCAGGGTTGGGTTTTCCGTTGATATCACAGACACATACCCGGCAGGTGCCCAGAGGAGGGTCGATGTGCTCATAGTAGCAAAGGGATGGGATGAAGATGCCATTCTCCCGTGCCACCTGCACCAGGTTCTGGCCCTCCCTGGCCTTTATTTCCTTCCCGTCGATCTTTATGGTTATTTTGCCTTCATCGGGCTGTTTGCGCTTTTGCTTAGCTTTTGAATTTTTCATATACCTCGGTTGCCTTGGTTAAGTCAAATTTCCGGTTCAGCCCGTCGCCTCCCAAAGCCTCAAAATATTCGGGGAAGGCATCCATAGCTTTGATGAGGGTGTTGGGCGCCGTTTTCCCCAGGCCGCAACGGCTGGTTACCTGCATGATGCGGCCCCATTGCCGGATGTCTTCAAAATCCGAACTTTGGGCCAGCCCCAGCTTGATCTTCTCCAGTTTGCGCTGCAGGATAAAATTACCGGCCCGGCAGGGCGTACAGACCCCACAGGATTCTTCCTTGAAGAAATTGGTGAAGTTGAGCAGGATCTGGAGGATATCCCTCTGTCTGCTGAACACCATGAAGGAACCGCCGCAGGAAAGGTCGTCTTTGGACAGTACCCGGCGCTTGTCCGCCATGGAGATACATTCCCCGGAAGGGCCGGAGACCTGTATGTAATAGGGGTCGTCGGCCTGGCAGAGCTTCAGGAGTTCTTCCACTGTCATTCCGTATTCGATCTCGTAAATCCCTGGCAGGTGACAATCTCCCGAAACACTGATAACCTTGGTTCCCGGCGAATTGGCGACGCCTGTCTTGAGGAAATGATCGGCCCCCAGCTCGATGATGCGGGCGGCGGCGCAGAGGGTTTCCACATTATTGACCACAGTGGGCAGGCCGAGGAAACCCCGCTCGATGGGATAGTACTGCTTGACCCGCGACTCGCCGCGCTTGCCTTCCAGGGAGTTGAGCATGGCCGTTTCCTCCCCGACCACATAAGACCCGGCGCCCATTTGCAGGCGGATATCGAAATCGAAGCCTTCGATGCCGGCAATATTTTTGCCCAGCAACCCCATGCGGTAGAAGCGCTCGATGTCTTTGTCCAGTTTGTCCTTCATCCAGGTGTATTCCGCCCGCAGGTAGAGTATCCCCTCCCTCGCGCCGACGGCATAGCCGGCCACTATCATGCCTTCGAGGACGAGGCCGGGCATGGAGTTCATCAGCACCCGGTCTTTGAAGGTGCCGGGCTCCCCTTCGTCCGCATTACAGACGATGTACTTTGGCTCGGCCGCCTGCTGCCGGCAAAGGCCCCATTTCAGGCCGGTGGGGAAGAAGGCGCCGCCCCGCCCGCTGAGCTGGGAACGGTTGATCTCTTCGATCACCTCTTCCGGGCTGAGGCCCTTCAGCCTGACAATGGCATTCCCGGAGAAGTATTCCCGAAAGAAAACTGCCCGCTTCCCGGGCGGCACATAACGGATGTTGTCCTCAACATCATCGCATAGCTCTTCTACCGGCACACCTTGTTTTAGCCTGGCTATGACCTGCCGGACTTTCAGGGTATTGAGGCCGGTAAAGGGATGGAAGTTGATCAGCGCCGCCGGTTCCTGATCGCTCAGTCCGATACAGGAGGTTTCGAAAAGGCCGAACTGCCCGCTGGGGTCCACCTCTCCGAAACGCACGCCGGTTTCCCGTTCAAAAGCTTCGCGAACGCGTTGAAAACCTTTGAATTCCGAGACGATGCTGTTGTTGAGGTATATCGTGAATTTACCGGAAGGTTTGCGGTGGAAGAAGTGATAAAAAGAAACCACCCCCTCTACCTCGACTTTTGAAATATCGAATTGCCTGGAACATTGCTCAATGTCCTCATCACGGATGTAACCATGTCTGTTCTGGTATTCCCAAAGGCAGTTGAGCAATTCAGGATGAGCGCGCTGACGAGAAAAGGTTTCAGCTTGCATAGTTGAATTTTTTTTACTGGCGCCTTTTGCGGCCGGATCGGGAAATCCCATCGCATATTAAGACTATGCGGTATGAGGCCTAATGACATTATTCACTCCGGGGGGTGATAATTCTCATCGGAAGTCCGGCTCTGATTTCAAAAATTTGTGCGGTCGCCTTAACCAAAAATAAAACCGGTTTAAATATACTAAACGAATTGTCCCAGTACAAAAAAAGCTGATATGGATAAGAAAGGTAAAGGGTTCAAATACCCAGGTATCCGAGTCGCAATGGATGGTAATACTGCCGCCATCATGTGTGAACGGGAATCTTCAGATGCGGCAGGCGCCTACCCGATCACTCCCTCTACACAAATGGGCGAATATTGGGCGGAAGAAGCCGCTAAAGGCCATTTGAATATTTCCGGCAGGCCATTGATATTCATTGAACCCGAAGGGGAACACGCCGCCGCGGCCGTTACCGCCGGCCTTTCCATGACCGGCCTGCGGGCCGCCAACTTTTCCTCCGGGCAGGGCATCGCCTACATGCATGAATCCCTTTATGCCGCGGTGGGGAAACGGCTGACTTACGTACTCAACATCGGCGCCCGGGCCATGACCAAGTCCACGCTTAACGTACATGCCGGACACGATGACTATCATGCCATAGATGACACCGGCTTTTTTCAGCTTTTCGCCAAAAAAGCACAGCACGTTGCCGACCTGAACATCATTGCCCATAAAATTGCCGAGCTGGCCTTAACGCCCGGCGCAATAGCACAGGACGGCTTCCTGACCACCCACCTGATCGAGTCCCTGATGCTTCCGGAGCGCGAGCTTATAGAGGAGTATCTGGGCCGCCCCGATGATATTATTGACACGCCGACCGCCGCTCAGCGTATCATTTACGGCGACACCCGCCGGCGCATACCGGAACTCTGGGACGTCGACAACCCGGTAATGGCAGGCATCGTCCAGAACCAGGATTCCTACATGCAGAGCGTGGCGGCGCAGCGGCCTTTCTTCTTCGATCATATCCAGGAGTTGACAGACCGGGCATTTGAGGAGTTTTATCAACTGACCGGCCGCCGGTACGAACGGGTCATGTCTTACCGGGCCGACGACGCCGATTACCTCATCCTGGGGCAGGGCAGCGTGGTGCCCAGCGCTGAAGTAGTGGTGGACTATCTGCGCAAGACGCGCGGGATCAAGGTTGGTGTGGTCGACCTGGTCATGTTCCGGCCTTTCCCCGCCGACCTTATCGGAAAAATACTGAAGGGCAAGAAGGGCGTCGCTATCCTTGAAAGGCTTGACCAGCCATTAGCCGCTGACCCGCCCATCGCCAGGGAAATCCGCGCCGTGCTGGCCAAGTGTATCGAAAATGGGGCAAATAAGAAAAATACCCCTTATCCCGGCCTGCCCGGCTACAGCGCTTCCGACCTCCCGGCTTTGTATTCCGGATCCTTCGGGATGGGAAGCCGCGACCTGCAGCCGGAAGGCATCATAGGCGCCATCGAAAATATGCTGCCCGAAGGGAAGCATAAGAAGCAATTCTACCTCTCCATTGATTTCATCCGGGACGTCCCGTTTACGCCCAAGCAAAGGGCCTACCAGGAATCCATTCAGGACGCCTATCCGCAGGTGAAAGAACTCTCCGTAAGAGGGTCGGAAAACCCGAACCTCATGCCAGAAGGCGCCATCACCGTCAGATTCCACTCCGTGGGCGGCTGGGGTGCTATCACGACCGGCAAAAACCTGGCCATGACGCTTTTTGACCTGCTGGGTTACGACATCAAGGCCAACCCGAAATACGGTTCGGAGAAAAAAGGCCAGCCGACGACCTACTACCTCGCCGCCGCTCCTGAACCCATCCGCGTCAACTGTGAGTATTTCTTCGTCGACGTCGTGCTTTCGCCCGACCCAAATGTCTTTAAACACACCAACGCACTGGCCGGCCTGAAAAAAGGAGGCGTTTTCATTATCCAAAGTGATAAGGCAAAGCCCGACGATGTGTGGGCCGACATCCCGAAACCGTACCAGAAGATCATTATCGACAACAACATTCGCATTTTCTACATCGATGGGTTCAGGATCGCCCGCGAAGAGGCCACCGACCCGGAACTGCAGCTGAGAATGCAGGGTATCGCCTTCCAGGGGGCATTCTTTGCCGCCTCTCCGCTTATGGAAAAGGCCGGCCTTTCGGAGGAGGCGCTGCTGAAGGCCATCGAAGATCAATTGCAACATAAGTTTGGCGGGAAGGGCCAGCGCGTGGTAGACGACAATATGAGGGTGGTGAAACGCGGCTTCGACGAAGTCCACGAGATCACCAGCAAAGTGTTCGGCCTTGGGCATTCCGAAAAGGAAAATGGAGAGGCGCTAATGCCGATCCCGGCCATGATGAAGAACATCCCGAAGAGTGAATCCAATCTGAGCGATATTCACCGCTTCTGGGATCAGACGGGCAATTTCTACCTGCGGGGCATGGGCAATGACAACCTGACCGATCCGTTTATCGGGCTGAGTGTAATGCCTGCCGTATCTTCGATCTTCAGAGACATGACCGGTATCCGTTTCGAACATCCGCAGTGGATACCGAATAACTGTACGGCCTGCGGCAACTGCTATACCGTCTGCCCGGATACGGCCATACCCGGATTGGTGAGCGAGCTGTCCGATGTGCTGGATACCGTTGTGAAACGCGTAAAGAAAAACCACGAAAAAGTAGAATACCTGCCCAGAGCAGTGCGGCAGATGGAAGGCAAAATCCGCAACCTGTTCAGGGAGTCGGGTAAAGAAGTAACGGTGAATCACCTCATCCAGGATGCCATAGACCAGTACATCAGTGAAAATGACAATGGCAATGGCCTGGCGCAGGAGATGGAATGGTTCCGGGAAGAACTGGGCGAATTCCAGTTTGCGCTCACCCGCCCTTATTTTGACGTCCACGAAAAGAGCCAGCCCAACAGCGGAGGCCTGTTCAGCATCACCATCAACCCCACTACCTGCAAAGGCTGTATGGAATGTGTCAAAGTGTGTGATGACGACGCCCTGCGGCCCATCACCCAGACGGAGGATTCCGTTGCCCGGCTGAGAAAAGAATGGGGCTTCTGGATGGATCTGCCCAATACGCCTCAGAAGTACAACCGCGTTGACGACCTGGAGGAAAAGATCGGCGCCCTCGAAACCATCCTGCTCAACAAAGACGCCTATCTGCATTTTGCCAGCGGCGACGGGGCCTGCCTGGGCTGCTCCGAAAAATCGGTCATCCACCTGTTTGTGGCCACGGTAGAATCGTTGATGCAGCCCCGCATCAGGAAACACGTCGCCTATCTTGAGGAACTCATCGGCAAGCTGGAAAATCACATACAGCTCAAGCTCATCAAAACCGTGAATGTCAGCGATGCGGAGGCGATGTCGAAGATCGTTTCGGAGATGCGCAACAGCGACCTGACCATGTCCGGTATCGCCAGCCGGCTGGAATCCGCGCAGGGCAGCGAACCCATCGACCAGGCGTGGCTGAGGGATGTCACGCAGTTGCTGGCCAAGCTGAAAAAACTGAAGTGGAAATATACGGATGGAACCACCGGCAAAGGGCGCTCTTCCATGGGTATGACCAACTCGACCGGTTGTACGTCGGTATGGGGCAGCACTTATCCCTTCAACCCCTATCCTTTCCCCTGGGCCAACCACTTGTTCCAGGATTCCACCTCCATGGCAATGGGCATTTTCGAAGGGCATATGGCCAAGATGGCGGAAGGGTTCAAAGCCATCCGGAAAGCAGAACTGGAGTTGAACGGCAAGTACAATCCCAGTGAGCATGATGATTTCTTCACCTACTTCACCTGGCAGCAGTTTACGGATGAAGAATGGCTGCTGTGCCCGCCGGTAGTAGCTCTGGGAGGCGACGGCGCCATGTACGATATCGGCTTCCAGAACCTGTCCAGGATGATGGCCTCCGGCAAGCCCATCAAGGTGATCGTAGTCGATACCCAGGTGTACTCCAATACGGGAGGCCAGGCCTGTACCTCCGGCTTTATCGGCCAGGT
>CAZAXA010000075.1:0-16875 GCA_964488965.1 uncultured Phaeodactylibacter sp.
TTTTTTATTGTTTTTTTTTCATGTTCCTATATTAATTTGGCTTGAAAACAACGGCTCTTTTCCTGATCCTGGCTATTTCCCCCATTATCCTGACGTCTCAGGGCCTTCCCGGGGATTATATCCTGGCTGCTGAAGAGGGCGAAATCATTTTGCATCTGGAAGATGAGGGGCAGAACCGCCTGTCGGGCAGCCTGAAAGATACCGATGGGGCATTGTATCGGGTTCAGGCTACGATAGAGAACGGCGAAGCCTTCGGGACGCTGATCAGCCGCGACGGGGCGCTGTTTTTCGAAGCGTACCGGCAGGAAACTATGCTCGTGCTGACGATCATGCCGGCCGACGCCTACAACCAGCCGGATTTTCTGAATGGCAAGGAATTTGTCCTGTCCCGCCGGGAAGAGGCAAGGCCGCCGATCGACTTTACGCGTCAGCCTTCGGAAGCAGTTCAGAAAGACAGGATGCTCCTGGAAAAGGCCGACCCCGGCTTGTACGGGAAATGGGAAGATGACTATTACGGTGAGATAAACGGGACTCCTTCCACTCTTTCCGTCCGGCAGTACGGCAACCAGTTCAGTGGCGAAGTTGATGCCGGAGGGTACCGGTATGTACTGGAAGGCTCGGCCAGTGGAAATACTTCCTGGGGCGACGCCTGGGATCCGCAATCCGATAACAGGATGAAATTCTCGGGCGTCCTTAACGGAAATGTCGCTTTTATCACGCTTTCCGCAGCGCAGGGGCAGTTCGAAATGCAGTTTTACCGGAAAGGGACAAAGCCTCCGGCCAAAAGCGCGCCCGGCCCCGCCAAACCCTCAGGCGTGGCAGGGCAGGAAATAAACCTTGCCGGCAGCTGGTTTTTCACTCAGCCGCACCCTTCGGGCGAGTTCGGAGGCCGCCGTATGGAATTGCTGCTTCGGGCCGATGGTTCTTATGAACTCGGCGATGCAAAGGCGGTGGGAAATGAACAGCAAGACAATGTCGACAAGGGGCAGTGGAAGTTGCAGGATGATGCCTTGCTCATCAATCAGAGGGGAAAGTGGGTCATTTTTGCCGAATATCAGTCACGGGAAGATGTCCTCTTGCGTAAATTTTCGGATGGAAGGGTAGAAGAGTGGGAGAAGGGCAGCGAAGAAGCTGCTCCGCTCCCGCGGGCACAACCCGATCCTCCCGCCGCCCGCCCGCCGGCCGATGAAGGCCTGACGGGAAGCTGGTTCTTCAAAAAGCCGCCCGGCGCGGGCCAGTTTGCCGGCAAGGAACTCGAATTGCTGCTGCGGGCAGACGGCGCCTTCGAATACGGCGAGGCCGAAGCGGTCGGCAACCCCGCCGGAGGGCGTGTAGGTAAAGGCAAGTGGAAAGCCCAGGGCAACGATCTGCTCATCGACCAGGGTAAAGGCTGGAAAAGCTTTGCAGAGTATCAGTTCAGGGGCGACCAGCTGCTGCTGAAATTTTCCAACGGCGTTGTTGAACAGTGGAGGCGCAACTGATGCTCCCCGCTTTTATTTACCTCTGACGCTTGAGTATGTCATCCGGAGGCGAGAGGAAAAAACCGGCCTGAAAGAACAGCCCGTTGGATTGTTCTACATTGAAGGGCGTAGTGCCGGGAGCTTTGGCCTCAAAATCCGTACTGAAGTTGAACCGGTAGCCGGCCTTGAAATTGCCCCAGATCCAGCGGGCAAACTGGTGCTCCACCCTCAGGGAGGCGAGAAACTCGGAATGGTTAACAGCAAAGTCGAGGCCGCCCATATTCGTATCGGGAACGGATAGGCGGTAGCTCTGGCTATCGTATTCAAGGCCGAAGAGCAATATGTCGCCCTGCCCCAGGTTATACCTCAGGAAAATATTGGCAGGAAAGACAGCCTCCATGCCCCACTTGCCGCTGAAATTCCGGTTGAACAAGAGAAAGGGGATCAGGTTGTTGCGCCGGAAGCTTTTGGAGTAGGCCAGCCCCAGGCCCCATTCAAAATCCTCGCTGGGCTTGATGGCATAGATTCCGTAGAATTTGTAGATCGCGAAGCGGTCTTCGAAGAAGCGGCCTATTCCGCCGTAATTGCCGTTGGCCGACAGCTTGAACCGGAAGGCCAGGTAGTGGTATTCTCCCAATGGCTTGGATAGAATAAGGCCAATAGAGCTGCTCTTCAGCGGGCTGTCGTTCAGCTCGCGAAAAGCCTGGCTGAAGTCCGGCCCAAAGCGCTTGATGTCGTATAATTCTGAAAAGTACGAATAGTTCAGCAGTACTTTCAGGCCTGTTCTGTTGATAACCGGCGCTTTCAGGTCAAACTTCAGGTAAGTCAGGTTCCGGAATTCCGTAAGCGGCAGGATCAATAAAGTATCTTCCGCTTTAAAACGCCCGCCGCCAAAATAGCCATATGACAGTTCAAGGCCTTTGGCGCGGGAATTGTTCTGGATTCCAGGCTTGCAGAAGCAACGTAGTTCCCCGCCCTCTGTGGTAATATCCTCAGGGAAAAAGCCCGGCTTGGCCTGGGCGCCGGCCTGAACGGCATACAGCAGAATGCCCGCTATCAGTAAGTATTTATTCATATAGTAAGTTTCCTGATCTATTAGGCAAAAACGGCCTCAATATACTACTTTGCCAGTTTAGTAGTAGCTGTAAGCCGCCGGCAAAGAACGGCCGGGAGTTGCATCTCAGCGGCCTGATAGCCTGTTCTGAAGCAAAACATTTTGCCAGCTCTATGAGAATGCTCACCTTTTCTGCTGATTTCTGTCATTGTTGAGGCCGTATGAAATCCCAATCTTGGTAGCAATTTTTAGGAACATCAATAAAAAGAGGCCGGATATCAAATGGCCGCAAGTTCCGGACGGTGATTGTTAACCTGATCAAAGCCAATTTACTATGAAAGAGGGTAATGAAAGCCTCGCTGTTCCTGGCCTGAAAATTTCGAACCGGCTTGTATTAAAAGAACATATCCTGGAGATCGTCAGCGACTCCGGAGAGGGCGCTCAGAAGGCAGGGCAAAGTTTCGGCGCCATTTCTGCAAAAATGGGCAATGGCGTCTGGACCGTCGAGATCATTCCCGCCGATATTCAACCCCCGCCGCGGACCAAGGAGAGCGCATCGGGTATCCGCATCCGGTTTGGCTCGGATAAGATCACCAATGCCGGCGACGAGGCGGATGTCCTGGTGGCCTTCAATGAAATTGTACCCTATACCCGCATCGAGCAGAACGCTTACCGGGAAGGCACCATCGTACTCATAGAAAGCAAATGGGCAACCGACGAATCTGAAGATATCCGGAAGAGCTATGCAACGGCCATTCAGGATTTCAGGGGCCGGGGTTTTGTCGTTTATGAAGTCCCCATGGAAGAGGAATGCCTCAGGCTGACCCCCAACCCGAAACGAGGAAAGAATATGTGGGTACTGGGAATGTTGTGCTATCTCTATGACCGCGATATGGAAAAGGCGGCGGCTCAGGTGGAGTACACCTTCCGCTCCAAGTCCAGGGCCGTGGTCGATTCCAATCTGGAATTGCTGCAGGCCGGTTACGACTGGGCCCGCGCCCATCTGGATTTGCACTATCAGGTGCCCGCTGTTGGAACCGGCCAGGATTTGGTGGTGATGAACGGCAATGAAGCCCTCAGTTTTGGCATACAGGCTGCCGGCATCGAGCTTTGCTCCATGTATCCCATCACGCCGGCCACGTCCACTTCTCACCATCTCGCCGAGTGTATCCAGGCATCGGGCGGGATCATCCACCAGGCCGAAGATGAGATCGCCGCTGTGGGTTTTGCCATCGGCGCTTCCTATGCGGGAAAAACATCGGTGACCATCACTTCCGGCCCCGGATTGGCCCTGAAAACGGAATTTCTGGGCCTGGCGGTCATGGCGGAAGTACCCCTGGTGGTGATCGATGTGCAACGGGGAGGCCCCTCTACCGGCCTGCCCACCAAAGTGGAGCAGAGCGACCTGCTGGCGGTGCTCTACGGCCAGCCGGGCGATTCGCCCAAGGTGGTGCTGGCCCCCTCGACCATCGAAGAGTGTTTCCATTTTGTCATCCTGGCGCGTAAGATCGCCGAATCCTTCCGCATGCCGGTCATCCTGCTTTCCGACGCCAACCTGGCCACCGGCGTACAGCCCTTCCCCCGGCCACAGCTCCGCGAGGAATGGCTGTCGCCCCCGGTTGACCAGAGCCCCTGGAAAGAGGGCGTGACGGCCTATGACTGGGACGAAAAAACAGGCCTCAGCCAGCGCCCCATCCCCGGCCAGGAGGGCGGTGAATATACCCTTACCGGCCTGGCGCACAGCTCTGCCGCCAAGGTGACCTACCTGCCGGATATCAACCAGAAAACGGCTGCGTTGCGGAGCCGCAAACTGGCTGCCTTCGGGCGTACCCTGAAGCCGCCTCAGATCCATGGCGGCGAGGAGGGCGGCCTGCTGGTCGTCGGCTGGGGCTCTACCCGCGGCGCCATCGAAGAAGCGGTGGGCCGGGCCCGCGGGCAGGGCCTCAAAGTGTCTTCCACCCATCTTCATTTCCTCAGCCCCCTGGAGCCCGGCCTGAAAGACATTTTCAGGCGCTTCAAAAAGGTGATGACCGTGGAGATCAACTACAGCGATTCGCCGGAAGACCCCATGATCACTCCCGAGAACCGCCGCTATGCTCAGCTGGCCTGGATACTACGTGCACAGACTTTGGTGGATGTGGATTGCTACTCCAATGTACACGGGCAGCCCCTGCGGCCCGGGGAGATACTGGAAAGGATACAAAAGGAATTAAATTCTTAAAAAGCAGAAGCCATGTTTGGAATTAAGCAGGATTTCGTTTGCGAACTGCCTCAGAAATATTATACCCTCAGCGATTATGAAAAGGGAGAGGCCCGCTGGTGCCCGGGATGTGGCGACCACGCTGTGCTCTCTGCAGTACAACGGCTTTGCCGCGAAGAACAGCTTCCCCCTGAAAAGACGGTCTTCGTCTCAGGGATCGGCTGCTCCAGCCGCTTTCCCCACTATATGAACACTTACGGCTTCCACGGCCTGCACGGCAGGGCCTTCCCCGTAGCCTGTGGGGTGAAGTTCCGCCGGCCGGACCTCAACGTCTTCGTCATTACCGGCGACGGCGACTGCTGTTCCATCGGGGCAGGCGCCTGGATACATGCTATCCGCTACAATATGGATATCACGACCATCCTGTTCGACAACCAGATTTACGGGATGACTAAAAAACAGACTTCGCCGACTTCCCGTATAGGGACCATATCCAATACCCACCCCACGGGTTCGGTGCTGCCGCCGGTTAACCCTCTGCAGACCTCGCTGGGCATGTCGAACGTCTCTTTCGTCGCCCAGACGGCCGACTGGGCGCCGGGGCACCTCTTCGCCACCATCAAAGCCGCCTATGAGCATCCCGGGTTTTCTTTCGTCAAGGTGATCATGAGATGCCCCAAGTTTATGGGGCCGCTGGTCGAAGAGATGACCTCTAACCGGGAAGCCATTTCCATCCTGGCCCACGAAAACGGCATTCAGGCGGACGAGGGAACGCTCCGGGCATTCAGGAACCATCATATGCATGACCCCTCCGACATCCATGCCGCCCGCGAACTGGCCGAAGATATGGAGCATTCCTACCTGGGCCTTTTCTACCAGAACAAAGAGGCTATGCGCTACGACCTCTACGGGGCGCACAACCTGGGATTTACGCCGGAAGAAAAGATCGCAGCCGTCAACGCGCAGTTGGATAAGTTTGCGGTATAAGGGGGGTATTAGTGTATCAGTCAATCAGTCATTCCAGATGAGCAACAAGGATTCCGATAGAGAAACGATTACCGGCCTTTTCCGGGAGGATGCGCCGGGCATTTCGGGCTTTCTGGGGAAAAGCGAAGTTCCGGGTAAAATCCTGGATTTTGTGGAGGCGAGCAGCCGGCTGCCTCAATTGCCGGAAGTGTCTCTTGCTCCGGAAGCGGAACAAAGAGCTTACTGGAGGACTTTGCGCGCTTTTTTCCGCAGCGGAAAAGGAGGAGGGCTGCCTCTTTCCGGAGGGCGCCTGCAGGTATGCCCTGCACTATTGTCGCCTTTTCGGAGGCAGGAGCACATTCAGTACAGCTTTCCGTGCTGGGTGGCCGATGCCGATACGGTGGCCAAAGGAGAAAGCGCCGGAGGGGTTTTCTCGCCTCTCCAGAGCCTGTTGCAGCAGGCGGCGGAAAAGGTAGCCCCCCAGGAAGGGCAGGCTAAAATACTGAAGGATAACTTGCTGCGCCTGGAGGCTGCCATTCGGAGCAAGCTGCGCTTTGCCGATGCTGCCTTTAAAGCGGCGCCCATTTTTGAGGAGGCGTTGAAAGGCCTGGAATCCCAATTGGCGGTGAAAGGGGAGGAGGGGAAGGCTTTTGCAGAAGACCTGCTTCGCCTGAAAAGGGCGCTGCCTCAAACCGGCGTGCTGGTTCCTTTTTCGGCTCATGCCCCCCTGCACATCCTCGCCGCGGTTATCCGCCGGCAACTGGGCGCCGGCCGTCAGGCGGTGAAGGCTGAGGCCAGCCACCTTGTCAATCAGCTCAGAGATATACTGGCCGTGGAGCGGGAAAAGAACCCGGAGTCTCATTCTGCCGAACGCCTTCATTCTGCCCTCGATTTCGCCGATAGCTTCCTCAATTTTGAGGAGTTGTCGTCGGTTCTGCCTTCCGGTGGGTCAGAAGCTATGCCGGAGGAGCGCCACCATCGCATAGAAATGGTGCTGGACAGCCTGAACCGGGCGGAGGAACTGCTCTTCAGTTGTGATGCTCTGGTAGTGGTGAACGAAGAACAACCGGCGCTCGGGGAAATAGACTGGCAGTACGGCTTCCAGGGCCTGAAGGCCCGAAGGGCTGCTGCCGGCAGGCTTTCCGATACGGCAGCCCAGGCCTTTGACGAGGAGATGGGGAAAGCGGCGCGGGTTTTTGCCGCCCTGCGCATCGGCCAGATGGAGGTGGCCAATCAGTATGTTCCGGAGATGCACGGCGATTTCTTCGCACATTTCGACTGGCGCAACTTTAACGATCAGGAATGGGCGGCCTGTCCCCTCGTGCTGCTCCTGGTTGATGCGGAAGCATTGCTGGAACATGAGTTCAATGCTTTTTCTCAGCAGTTGGCCTCTGGCCGCCCCATCAAATACCTGGCCATCAAAAGCCGGCGGCCGGAAGTTCCTGCCGGGAATGTCCAGGAGGGAAACGGCCTGGCCTTTCACCGCGAACTGGGCGCCCTGGCCATAGCCCACCGCAATGTTTTTGTCCTGCAATCTTCAGCCATCCGCCCGGAATACCTGCATGAAGGTTTTTCAAGAGGGCTTAGCCTTTTCTCGCCGGCGCTTTTCCACCTGCTGTCTGCCCGGCCTGAAGAGGAGGCCGCCGCCGAACCCGGCCTTTGGGCGAGCGCTGCCGTGGAAGGCCGCGAATTTCCCGGCTTCACCTTCGACTGTAACAGAGGCCCCAAATGGGGAAGCCGCTTCGATATCCATGAAAACCCTCAACCGGAGGCGGACTGGCCGGCGCATCAACTGGCCATTCGCAACGAAAAAGAAGAGGAAACAAAGCTGGAGCTACCCTTCACTTTCGCCGATTATGCGGCGCTGGAAAGCCATTACAGCAACTATTTCCATATCGTCCCTCCTGCGTACTGGGCAGGAGGGCTGGCCCCTCTGGCGGAATACCTGCAGCTTCCCGTTGATGAGGCATTTACCAAAGTGCCATATATCTGGCTGGTAGACGAGGAGGACAGGCTGCAACGGGCAGCGGTGGCCTGGCCCCTGGCACTGGCTTGCCGGGAGCGGCTGGATTTCTGGCACTACCTTCAGGAAAATGCCGGTATTCACAGCTATCACGTAGAACAGGCTACCGAACAGCTGCGCCGGGAACTTCAGGAAGCGGCTGATAAAAAAGCTGCCGCCCTGCAGGCCGCCCATTCGGCAGAACTGGAGAATGCGAGAGAGCAGGCTGCCCGCGACGCTATGGAGCGGCTGGCCTCTATGCTGCTGGGCCTCGATGTGGAGGCCATCATGCCGACGGGAGCAACACCGGTAAAAGAACCAAAGGCGCCAGGCAAAACGGCGGCAAAACCGGCTGCGCCTCCCCCGAAACAGGAGGTAATGGAAACTCCACCCCCCAGGGAGGAAGCAAAAAAAGAGCCGGAAGGCGATGATCCGGGCGAAGCCTGGATCGAAACGCCCTTGTGTACTTCATGCAATGAATGCATCGACGCCAATAAGAATATTTTCCGGTACAATGCCGATAAACAGGCCCTCGTCGTTAACCCCAGGGGCGGCTCCTTTGCCGACATCGTCCGCGCGGCAGAAAAGTGCCCGGTGAAGATCATCCACCCGGGCGCACCCCAGAACCCGAATGAGGAGAACCTGGAAGAATGGGTAAAGCGGGCGGCGCCTTATCAGTGAATAAGGAAATGAACAGAGATGATATTTGACGTTGGGAAGTAAGCCTGAAAGCAATATAGCAATATAAAAAATGATCAGCGAAATCCTCATCGGGGTAGGGATATTAGCGGGGCTGGGCCTGCTGTTCGCCGTTGTGCTGGCAGTGGCCTATAAGAAGCTGCGGGTGGAAGAAGACCCCCGCATCGACCAGGTGGAGGAGATGCTCCCGCACGCCAACTGCGGCGCCTGTGGCGAGCCGGGCTGCCGCGTATTTGCCGAGAAAGTGGTCGCCAATGAGGTGAAGGTTTCCAAATGTACGGTCAGCTCACAGGCCGCTATTCAGCGGATCGCCGAGTATCTGGGAGTAGAGGCCGGCGCGGAAGAAAAGCGGGTGGCCCGGCTGTTGTGTGCCGGAGGCAATCGGGAAGCCCACAACCTGGCGGAGTACGCCGGAACCCTGCGCACCTGCCGGGGAGAGGCCGTCGTTACCGGCGGCCCCAAAGCCTGCGCCTGGGGTTGCCTGGGCCTGGGCGATTGCGTCAATGTCTGCGATTTTGATGCGCTGTACATGAATGAAGATGGCCTGCCGACGGTCATTCCCGATAAATGTACTGCCTGCGGCGACTGTGTGGAGATATGCCCCAAAAACCTTTTCGAGCTGATGCCGGAAAGCCGGAAACTGATCGTCCAGTGCAAGTCCTTGCTGGAAGGCAGCCTTGCGGAGTCCCTCTGCTCCGTAGCCTGCACGGCCTGCGGGCGCTGCGTGGCCGATGCGGCGCCCGGGCTGATCGAGATCCGCAACAACCTGGCGGTGGTCAAGTACGAGCTGAACCAACTGGCCAGCCCGGAAGCCACCCTGCGCTGCCCGACCAACGCCATCGTCTGGGTGGAAAACCAACAGTTTGAAAAGCGCCCTGTCGTCTGGTTGCCGCTGGGGCGGGTAGAGAAATATACAGAGGATTTATGAACACCTTCCCGGTTGAACGGGAAGGCCATTTCAAGGTAGAAAGACAACTATGGATAACCCGGATAACATATTTGGAAAAAGAGTAACCGCCACGGGCGCCGCCCTGGCCGGGAAGCTCGAGGCCGGCATCAGCGAGGCTTTTCTGTCTTCTCAGGCGCTGCCGGCAGGGGCCGGCCTGAATATCTTCGGCCGCTCCGTCCACTACCGCCGTTCTGCCGGGCTATCCTTCCTCGCCGGTATGGCCGGCGCCGGCCTGCGCTCCGGCGCTTTGCTGGCCGGCAGGGAGCTTGCCGCCAATGTCAACCAATTGTCGGATATGGCCCGGCAAAACCTGGCGGCGGTAGTTCACTATGCCCCGCAAGCTGAAGATCGTAAAGGGCATGGCCCCTTCAATGCTTACAGCACCCTTCAGGCCGTGGGTGAAACCGGCTGTTTTCAGCTTCTGGCCACTACCCTTCAGGAAGTGGTGGACTTCACCTTTATCGCCCATAAGGTGGCCGAACTGGCCTTGCTGCCAGGTATCTGTGTGATGGACGGGCCGGCGGCTTACCAGCAGCAGGAAGCTGAGGCGCCGCCCGCCGAAGCGCTGCGCCGTTTTCTGGGCCAGAGCGATGACCATGCCGCCTGCCCTTCCCCGGCGCAGGAGATCATCTTCGGCAAGTCCCGCCGCCGGATACCCCAGTGGTTCAACTGGGATACCCCCACGCTGGAGGGCGCCCGAAAGGATGAGCGTTCTCTTGGCCTGGAAGGGGCTGCCCGGGAGCGTTATTTTTACCATCACCTGCCGTTGATCATGCAACAGGTGATGGAGGAATATGGAAAACTGACGGGCCGCCGGTACAAGGCCGTCCGTGCTATACAGGCAGAAAAGGCGGATTTTCTTATCCTTGCCGGGGGGGCTGTCCTCAAAGAGGTAGCTATGGCCGCCGAGGAACTCCGCTCCCGTGAAAAAGCTAAGGTGGGCTGTTTGAGCCTTTCCGTTCTCTGCCCTTTCCCGAAGGAAAATCTGCAACCGTGGCTGGCCGGCAGGAAGGGCCTTACCGTTTTGGAAGGGGCCGGAGGCGGCCCATCGGAAGGAGGGCCGCTCCTGCGCGAGCTTCGTTCCGTCGCCGGGCAATTGGGCAAGCAGGCGCCGGCGCTCTATTCCGGCTGCTATGCGGCGCCGCTCTCCCGGCAGGCCGCTATCGCCGTTTTTAAAAATATGATGCGCCAGGGCGCCCGAAAGGAGCGCTTCTTCATAGGCTTTGATTTTACCCGTTCGCATTCTGCTTTTCCACAGCATGAACTGCTGCTCCAGTCCGTCGGCCGGGAGTATCCGGGCATCCAGGAGGACGTGATAGCCGTGGAAGAGGATAAGGAAGGCAGGCGGGCAGGGCGTAAATCCGTCCGTAGCCTGCCTTTTGCCGTCCGCCGGTATCAGGACCAGGGGCCGCCCTGGTCGCGCCTGTCGCGCTTTTATCACGATACGGCCTGTTTTCACCAGGAGGGCCTCAGTGCCGAGCTGGCGGCGGATCCCTTCCAGGCTTTGCCTGCTATTCCCGCGGCAACGGCCAATTTTGCCGGGCCGGATACCGGGCGGCGCCAATTGCCGGCCTTTCAGCCGCAGGACTGCAGCGGATGCGGCGCCTGTTTTACCTATTGCCCACATTCGGCCATGCCTGCGGTGGCCATAAGCGTACAGTCGCTCGTCCGGGCAGGTATGAAGATGGCGAGTAGCCAGGGCACGCCCATCCCTCAGTTGATGGGCATCGAACGAAAACTGGTGAAAGCTGCGGAAGACTATATCAGAAAAAATGAAAATTCGGTCCGGCAGGTGGAGGATTTCCTGCCTGGGGCCTTCGCCCTGTTTGTGGAGCAATCGAAACTGGAAGGGGAAAAGCTGGAAAAAGCACAGCAGGGCATCGAAATCCTGAACGGCCTGATCGGCCGGTTCCCCGTGGCCGTTACCGAACCTTTTTACCACCAGTCCGGGCGCCGGGAAAAGGGCAGCGCACAGTTGTTGTCCATCAATATCGACCCTCAGGCCTGCACGGGCTGTGGCCTCTGCGCCGCTATCTGCCCGGAGGGCGCCCTGCTGATGGCCGAAGCGGAAAGCAATGCGCTCCGGCAACTGCACAATGGCCTTGACATTTGGGAGCAACTGCCGGACACCCCGGCCGATACCATCAACCAACTGATAGGGGAGCCTGAATACAACTCCCTGAGCGCTACCCTGCTAAGCCGCCATTTTTACTTTTCCATGTCCGGCGGCTCCACTGCGGAAAGCGGGGCGCCGGCCAAAACGGTGCTGCACTGGCTCACTGCCGTTCTGGAATCTGCGATGCAACCTAAAATTGCGGAGCTGGCCAAAGAGGTAGAACAGATGGTGGAGGAGCTTTCCAAAAATATCCATCAACATCTCAGCAATGCCTTGCCCAGGCGGGATTTCCGCCTGTCGGGCCAGGCGATACAGGAATTCGGGGCGGGCAAGCTTCCGCTCCAGCAGGTGATCCATCAGTTGGAGAGCGGAGGGCAGGCACAATCGGTAGATGCTGAGGCCCTGCGCCGCAAGATCGAATTGCAGAACGACCTTAAAGCACTGCTCTGGGCCCTGCGGGAAGGGCCTACGGGCAGCGGCAGGGCCCGCTATGGCGTGCTGCTCGCCGGCAATGCCGGCATGCCCTGGGCCGATGACTATCCCTACAATGCTTTCACCTCGCCGGCGCTCTGGCAGTGGGACGGCTCGGCGCCGGAACGCCTGCTGGGCATCCTGCAGGGGCAGATGCGCCACGCCCTGGACAACATCCGGCTGCTGCGCCGGGCGAGCCTGGAGGTGAAAGACAAATACCGCCCTGAGGTTCATGAACCGGAAGTTGGCGGCCTGCAATGGGAAGGCCTCACCGATGCGGAAAAACAGTTTCTGCCGCCTGTTCTCCTGCTGGGAGACGGCCGCCTGCTGGCGGAACAGGGACGGGCGGGCTTCCTGGAACTGCTGGCCCTGGAATTACCTGTTAAGATAGTAGTACTGGATAATGCCGCACTACCCGAAGGCAGCCTTCCACAGGCCGTACTGGCGGCGGGCCCGGCAGCATTGGCCGCGGCAATGGCGATGCCGAAGGCCTTCCTGCTAAAAGGGAGCCTGGCACAAGATTCCGGTATTTTCGGGAAACTGCGCGATGGCCTGCAGGCGTTCGGCCCCGCCTTATTCCACCTGCTGGCCCCCCGGCCCGAAATCCTTAGGATGGATGGTCGCCTTTGGCCCGATATGGCCTCCCTTGCCGTGCAAACGCGGGCCTTCCCCTGCGCTTCCTTTGATCCGGGGGCCGAAACCGGCTTCCTGTCGTCCGCCATTTCGCTGGAGGGCAACCCCGCCCCGGAGGAAGATTGGGCGCCCGCGCTGCTGAAGTACAAGGAAGGCGGGCAGGAAAAAGAAACGCCTTACCGCCTGACCTACGCCGATTGGCTGCTGGCACAACTGGATTGGGAAAAGCACTTCCGGCCGGTAGAAGCAGAGGCAGGCAACCTGCTCCCCATGGCGGAGTACCTGCTGCTGGACGAGAAAGGGCGGCAGGGCAAATTCCCGGCCGTCTTTGCCGTCAGTAAAGAGGGGCAGTTGAGGCAGTACGTTGCCGACAAGGAAGTGGCGGCGGCTACCCTGCAGGCATTACGGCAGTGGAACAGCCTGCGCGAACTGGCCGGCCTGCGCAGCCCCTTCCCCCAAAAGGAAAGGGAGGAACTGGAAAAGGAATTGACGCGAAAATACGAAAAGGAGATAGCCGAACTCAAGGCTTCCTGTGAGGCCAGGCTTCAGGAGCAGGAAAAAGAGCTCATGGGGCAGGTTCGTATCAAACTGAGAGATAAACTGCTGGCGCTTTCCCGACGGGAAGAGCCATTGCGGCCATTAGAAGAAGAGGTAAAATAAAGATGGCAGAAAATACCCGGAGCGGTTTACAGGAAAGGTTGCTCACCTTCCGGCACGGAGTGCACCCGGAGGAATACAAGGAGTTGTCGTGCCACCAGCGCATCGAGCGGATGCCCTTTGTGGAGGAGTACACGCTGCCCCTGCTGCAGCATGTGGGCGCTCCTTCCCGGCCTTTGGCACATAAGGGGCAGCGGGTGCGCCGGGGAGAGCGGATCGCCGAGGCCGGCTCCTACGTGTCGGTAGCCCTGCACGCTCCGGTAGATGGCACGGTGACGGATATCGGCCTGTATGGCCACCCCAACGGGCAGATGTCGCCGGCCATCCGCATCAAGGCCGATCCTTTTTCGACCCAACAGTTGGATCAGCCCCTCCCGCGGCCTCCCGAGGAGATGAGCAAGGCCGAATTCATCGCGGCCATTCAGCAGGCGGGCATCGTCGGCCTGGGCGGGGCTGCATTTCCGGCTCATGTGAAGTTCAATCTTCCGGAGGATAAGCCTTGCCGTTACCTTATGCTGAACGGCTGCGAGTGTGAGCCTTTCCTGACCTGTGACCACCGGGTCATGGTGGAGTACGCCGAAGAGATGATCGACGGCGCCCGCATGCTGCAGCAATTCATTCAGGCAGAAAAGCTGTATATCGCTATCGAGGCCAACAAGCCGGACGCGGTGATCGCCCTGCGTCAGGCTGCCGCCCGTGCCGGCTTTCCGCTGGAGGTTGTCCCGCTACAGGTCAAATATCCGCAGGGCGCCGAGAAGATGATGATCAGCGCCATCCTGGGGCGGGAAGTGCCGGCGGGCCGCCTGCCTATCGACGTGGGGGTATTGGTTTCCAACGTGGGCACAGCGGTGGCCCTTTCCCAATACTTCCGCCAGGGCCAGCCCCTGATCGAGCGGGTGATAACTGTTACCGGTCCGGCGGTCCGGCGGCCGGCCAATGTGCTGACCCCGCTGGGGACGCCCATGCGCGATGTGGTGGAATTCTGCGGCGGCATCACGGGGAACGCCGCCCGCATACTGCTGGGAGGGCCGATGATGGGCGTCGTTCAGAAAAGCCTGGATACGCCTGTTGTGAAGGGCACTTCCGGAATACTGGTGCTCACCGGGAAAGAAGTCCAGGATATTACCACCTTCAGTTGCATCCGCTGCGGGCGCTGCCTGGAGGCCTGCCCGCTCTTCCTCAACCCGGCCCGCCTCGGCCTGCTGGCCCGGAAAGGGCTGTGGGACGATATGGAAGATTACAACGCCCTCGACTGTTTCGAATGCGGCGCGTGTTCCTTTGCCTGCCCCTCGGGCATCCCCCTGGTTCAAAGCATCAAGGTGGGAAAGGCGATGATCAGAGAGCGGAAGGCAAAGGAAAAAAAATGAAGAGATTGATGGCAGACAAGGGCAAAATAACGATATCCTCCTCCCCGTTCCTGCACGGCCAGGTAACGACGCCCCGGATCATGTGGGAACTGGCGGCCACGCTCGTCCCCATTCTGCTGGTTGCCGTTTATTTTTTTGGCCTGAGCGCCCTGCTGGTCAGCCTTGCCAGCATTGCCGGATGCCTGCTGACGGAATACTACCTGGGCAAAAAAGGGCCGCTGGGCAACCCCCTGCGCGATGGCAGCGCCCTGGTTACCGGCCTGTTGCTGGCCCTGGCCCTGCCGCCCGGCTTCCCTCTGTGGATGGCCTTCCTGGGAGGCGTTGTCGCCATCGGCATGGGCAAGGTGATCTGGGGCGGGCTGGGGCAGAACGTGTTCAACCCTGCCCTGGTGGGCAGGGCCTTCCTGCAGGCGGCCTTCCCCACGGCCATCACTACCTGGGAACTGCCCGACGGGCGCTACTGGGGCGTGCGGGGGTCCAACCTGGCGATGCCCTTCTACCGGGGAGAACCGGTAGATGCCCTGAGCGCCGCAACCCCCCTGTCGGAGATGAAGTTCAGCCACGAACCGACGGCCCTGGCCGACCTCCTGCTGGGCAACGTCAGCGGCTCCCTGGGCGAGACCTGCGGCCTGCTGCTGATCCTGGCCGGCCTGTACCTGGCCTGTCGCCGGATCATCAACTGGCGCATACCGGTGGCCATACTGCTGGCCGTGGCCCTGTTTTCAGGCATCCTTTACCTGCTCGGCCCCGGCCGTTATCCTTCTCCGGGTTTTATGCTGCTGGCAGGAGGGCTGTTGCTGGGCGCCGTCTACATGGCCACTGACCCGGTGAGCTCGCCCCTGACGCCCGGGGGCATCTGGATATTTGGCATAGGCATCGGCCTGCTGGTCGTCCTGATCCGCGTCTGGGGCGGCCTGCCGGAAGGCGTCATGTACGCCATACTGCTGATGAATGCCGCCACCCCGCTGATCAACCGCTTCGTAAAGACGAGGGTTTATGGTTACCGGTAGAGGAAGCTTTTCTCCGGCTGCCGCCGCTAAAGACACTAAACAGATTAAAGTATGGAAGCAGAAAATGTTCAACTTAAAGCCGCAACTGAGGCCGAACCCGGTTCAGCCCGGCTGATCGCTACCCTGGGCCTTGCCGGCTTCTTTTCCGGGCTGGTGCTGGTGAGCGCTTTTCTCTATACCGAACCCATCATCGAGGCCAACCACCTGCGCGCCCTGCAGCAGGCCATCTTCAAGGTGTTGCCCGGCTGTGCCAGTTACCAAACCCTGGAACTGCGCGATGGCAGGCTGGTAGCCCGGGAGGAGGGGGCAAAAAAAGCAGAAGGTGATGAAGAAGTGCGGCAAATCTATGCCGGCTATGATGCCAAAGGCAAGCTCATCGGCTTCGCCATTTCCGGAGAAGAACCCGGCTATCAGGACCTGATCGTGGCCATCTTCGGCTACGACCCCAGGAAAGAGGCAGTTATCGGCTTCGAGGTGCTGGAGAGCAAGGAGACGCCCGGCCTTGGCGACAAGATCATGAAAGACCCCGCCTTTCTGGCCAATTTTACTTCCCTGGCTGTCGAGCCGGCAGTCACTGTGGTGAAAAAGGGAGAAAAGAAAAAAGACAACGAGATCGAAGCGATCACAGGGGCCACCATTTCCTCCAAAGCGGTCGGCCGCCTCCTGGAGAAAAACCTGGCCGAGTGGCTTCCACCGATCGGAGCGTACTGGAATGATTTTAAGAAAAGAGAGGAAGGGCCCGGTAACGAATAACGAATCCACGCCCGCCCTCGTACCCCGGCCGGGTAAAAACAACGAACATGGAACAACCGGCAACCACAGAAAAGGCCCGCACGGCCGAGGAGTTCCTCAAGGGGCTCTGGAAGGAGAACCCCGTCTTTGTAGCGGTACTGGGCATGTGCCCTACCTTGGCGGTGACCAATACGGCCATCAACAGCCTGGCCATGGGGCTGGCTACCACCTTCGTGCTGGTTTTCTCCAGCCTGCTGGTATCTAGCCTGCGCAAAGCCATCCCCAGGCAGGTGCGGATCACCACTTTCATCATCATCATCGCCACCTTCGTGACAGTGGTAGATTTCATGCTGGCCGCTATAGTGCCGCAGGTACACAAGGAACTGGGCGCCTTCATCGCCCTGATCGTGGTGAACTGCCTGATCCTGGGCAGGCAGGAGGCCTTCGCTTCCAAGAACGGCATCCGCCTGGCGCTGGCCGACGCCCTGGGCATGAGCCTGGGCTTTACCTTCGCCTTGCTCTGCATCGGCCTCATCCGGGAAATCCTGGGCAGCGGCAG